>CAMDPK010000132.1 GCA_945904015.1 Candidatus Kuenenia stuttgartensis
CGGTGGATGCGAAGACAACCTCGCCAAGTTCCGAAGCCACCGGGGGGCTGACGCCCCCCGCTCGCCTAAGCGTCGCTACGCTTCCGATGGCCGATGTCCGCAAAGGCGATCTGATCGTCGTCGGGCATCACGGCACGCGAGTCCTGCCGCAGGAACGTGATCGCGACAAGCTCGGCGTGTTCGGATTCATGCAGAGCACGGTCAGCAGCGAGAAACCCAAGAACTTCACTGTCCGGGAGATCGCCGCCGAGATGCGCCGAGCCAGACAAGGGGACGGCAAGATCCTCGTCGTCGCCGGTCCGGCCGTTGTGCATACCGGAAGCCGCGAACATCTCAGCCGGCTGATTCGCGAGGGTTACGTGCATGTGCTCTTCGCCGGCAATGCGCTGGCAACTCACGACATCGAACAATCGTTCTTCGGCACGAGCCTCGGCATCTCGATGGAGAGCGGCGGTGGCACGGCCGAAGGGCACGAGCATCACCTGCGTTCGATCAATCGCATCCGCCGGCTCGGCAGCATTCGCAATGCCGTCGAGCAAGGGACGCTGACCAGCGGCATCATGTTCGAGTGCGTGCAGCACAACGTCCCGTTCGTCCTGGCCGGCAGCATCCGCGACGACGGCCCACTCCCCGATGTCATCACCGACGCCCTGATCGCTCAGGCTGCCATGCGCGAGTTGATTCATTCTCAGGGTGTGACGTTCTGCCTGATGATCGCCACGACGCTGCACTCGATCGCCGTCGGCAACCTGCTGCCGGCGTCGGTGAAAACCGTTTGCGTGGACATCAACCCGGCCACGGTGACCAAGCTGGCCGATCGCGGGACGTTTCAGTCGATTGGCTTGGTGACAGACGTCGAACCGTTTCTGCGCGTGCTGGTGGATGAGGCGGCCAAGCCGTGAGAGCCACCTTTGAAAAACATTATCACTGCCATCGGCTTTCGGCCTACGGCATTTGGCCGGACAACGCTTGTGTCTGCTCGACGAATCGAGCCAGCAGCGCCGCGGTTTCTCCGGAGTCGATCGCTCGAACCGCTCGCTCGGCGGCGGCCACAGGATCAGTTTCGGCATTCGCGGCGATCAATGCAGCGGAGGCATTTGCGACGACGATGTCGCGGGCTGCGGAGCGCTCGCCATTGAAGACGGCTCGGATGCGGGCCGCGCTTTCGGCGGGCGAGCCGACCTGCAATTCTTCAACACGGCATACGGGCAGCCCAAAGGATTCCGCAGTCCAATAGCGGCGTGCAACTTCGGTCCCGGCAACCTCGAAGACGGCTGTTTCGCCCCACAGGCTGACTTCGTCGAGTTGATTGTTGCCGCACACAACCAAAGTCCGCTGTCTGCCCAGCCGCGCGAGCGCATGCGCGAGTTTCGCAGCGGTCGCGGTCTGAGAGACCCCCAACAGTTGGAATTCGGCGCGAGCCGGATTCGTGAGCGGGCCGAGCAGATTGAACAGCGTCCGAAACCGCAACGCCTTTCGGACCGGGGCCGCGTGCCGCATCGCGCCGTGAAACACTGGGGCGAAACAAAAGCCGATGCCGGTTTCATCGAGGCAGCGACCGACTTGAATCGGAGTCAGTTGCGTGTGGACGCCCAGTGCTTCGAGCACATCGGCGGAGCCAGAGCTGCTTGAAACACCGCGATTGCCGTGTTTGGCGACAGGCACACCGCAAGCCGCCGCGACGAATGCGGTCGCCGTGCTGATGTTGAAGGTGTGCAGTTCATCGCCCCCCGTGCCGCATGTGTCGAGCAATCCGGTGCGATTGGTCGGCACTCGTTCGGCTCGTTCGATCATCGCGCGAGCGGCTCCGACGATCTCGTCGACGGCTTCCCCTTTGACTCGCAGAGCCGTCAGAAAGGCGGCGATCGAAACCTCGTCGCACTGGCCGTCCATGATCGCGGCGACGGCGGATTGGCAGACCGCTTCGGGAACATCGTGCTGCTCAAAGACGGCATTCAGGGCGTCGCGAATCGCGTCGTGCATGTCAGTCGAGTCTCCGAATTCTCAGCCCGTCGCCCACGCGGCGGATGACGCCGCGCGGTGGCGGATGATATGCTCCTCTCCGCATGTCGGAAATGCCGTCGCCTCGTGAATTCCTGTCAGCGATGCAATGCTGGTTCCAACAGGAAACTTCGCTCGATTCTTCGTCGATCCTTTGGACTTGCTTCGATCAATCTGTCCCGTCGAGTGTCACGCGGAATGAAACATTCTCTAGTTCCAAGACGTTCGTCTTTCATTTCTTCGCGTTGATTGTTTGCAAGGAGTTGATTCATGTCTCGTTTACCGTCCGCTGATTTGTTGCGATCCGGATCGGTTCGAAATGCTCGGTCGATCCTGCTGGGAGTGTTGGTGGCCGTGGCGTGCTTGGGCTGCGAAGAGGTCTCTTCCACACCGGCACCGCCGCCGCCGAGTGTTCCGGTGGTCACTCCGCAGACCGCTCCGACGGTCAACACCATTACTCCGACGGCTCCCGCTCAACCGACGCAGGCCGGCACCCTGGAAGACCCGCAGGCCGCCATCACCAAGTTCCTCAACACGCCATCCACTGAGCGCAGGGATAATGATGTGCTCCGAGTCTGCAATTTGTCCTCCGGCACGGAGTCCATCAACAACATGGACTTGAATTCTTCGCCGGTCACGGATGAAGGGATCCAGAATCTCGCCAAGCTGCAAAACCTGGAGACTATCAACTTCACCAGCACCCGCATCACTGAAATTGGCTTCGCCGTGACACAGGAATTGCCCAAGCTCCGCAGCTTGAATTTGACAAACGTCAACATCACGGCGGCGATGCTGGTGACGCTCGGAAAATTGGAGAACCTCGAAACTCTGTCACTGGAACGAACCCCGGTTGGCGATGCAGCGCTGGCCGCACTGGAGAATCTGGTGCATCTCAAGTCGCTGAATCTGACGGGAACACAGATTTCCGACAACGCCTTCAAACATCTCGAAAAGATGAAGTCCCTCGATGTTCTGAAGATTGGCCACACGGCGATCCGCGGAGACGGATTGAAGTTTCTAAAACGCAAAAAAGCGGACAGCGGCTTGCGAGTTTTGGACGCTCAGCATTCGCAGTTCGGACTGGCGGGATTGCAGTACCTGCGAAATGTCGAAACGCTGGAGGAGTTGGACATCAGCCAAGCCGAGGTCACCGATCGTGCTCTACTGGCGCTCAAGGGGGTCAATCACCTGAAGAAACTGAACCTTGGGTTCAACCAAATCACAGACCAGGGACTCACTGTGCTGGCCAACACCAAAGGGCTGGAAGAACTCTCTCTGAGAAACGTCTCGATGGTCGGCGATTTTACGCTGAAGAACTTGGCCAAGAACAAAGATCTGATCCGCTTGGACATCAACGGCACGAGTTGCACATTCAATGGGGTCACGAGCTTGAAAAAACTACTCCCGAACTGCGAAATTAGATTCATGGGAGCCGTGCAGTAGTCCGCCGAAATGGGAAGTTCGCTGCTTCTTCGTCCGCTTCGCCGTTCTGCTTTGGACTTCGCTCTCCTGACGATTCACTTTTCCTCCTCAATGGGATTGAGACACACACACCATGATTTGCATCTCGGTTTCTCCGGAATCTCGCACGTTGGCCAAAGTCGATTTGCTCAATGCGGCGGCTCGCTGTGACATCGTGGAGTTGGGCCTCGACCATCTCATCAAGGAACCGAATGTCGCCGAGTTGATGGAAGACATTCCCAAACCGATCCTGCTTTCCTGCCGCAACAAGGAACAAGGCGGAGCGTGGGAAGGAACCGAGCAAGAGCGGATCACGCTGTTGCGGCAAGCGATCGTCTCTGGCCCGGCCTATATCGAGCTGGATTTGGAAACCGCAAAGTCGATTCCTCGTTTCGGAAAAACCAAGCGAGTCATCAGCTACACCAGCTTGGACAAACCGCTCACGACGAACATCGATTCGATTTTCGAGCAAGCCAAAAAGGTCAACGCCGACGTCGTGAAATTCACTTGGCCGACCCCCACTCTCGAGGCCGCGTGGCCGCTGCTGTCCGCCGTGTCGAAGAAGCGTGACATCCCCGTCGTCGGTTTGGGACTCGGCCGCACCGGCCTGACGTTTTCGCTGCTTGGTCGAAAGTACGGCTCGCCGTGGATTTACGCCGCGCTCGAAAAGGGCATGGAAGCCTACGAGGGCCAAGCCACGGTGTTTGAACTCGATGAGACGTACGGCTGGCGCAGCATAGATCCGCAAACGCGATTGCTCGCCGTCGCGGGTCTGGGTGACGCTGAAGCCGTGACCGTGCGGACCATGAACAAGATGTTCGACAAGGCTGGCCTCAACATGCGCTGCCTGCCGGTCGCCACCGAAAAGTTCGATAAATTCAAGCAGATGCTCGACGCGCTCAAGATCAACGTGCTGGTCACCTCCGGCGAGACCGCCGAACACATGCTGCCGCTGGCTGAAAAAATGGAAGAGGTCACGCAGATGTCGCAGCACGGCGACTTGATGCTCAAGCAGAACGAAGTTTGGACCGCCTACAACAGCCTCTGGCGCAGCGCGGTCAAAGCTTTGGAGACGGCGTTGGGCAAAGGGGGCGGAGATGCTCGGCCACTCGATCGCCGCAACGTAATGGTCTTCGGCAGCGGCGGACTCGCCAAGTCGATGATCTTTGGTATCGCCAAACGCAAAGGGCTGGTCAGCGTGACCTGTTCCAACGACAAAGAAGCTCAGGCTCTCGCAGTCCAAATGGGGGTGCGGTTCGTACCGTACCAAAACCTCTACAACACGCTTGCCGATGTCGTGGTCTTTGCCGATCCCAACCTGCAAATCGGCGGCAAGAAGGAAGAGTTCAATCCGGGTTACTTGCGAGCCACCATGATGGCGATCGACGTCACGACGATGCCTGGGGAAAGTCCGGTAATGAAAGAGGCCCGCGAGCGCGGAGCCAAAACGGTCAGCCCGGTCGATGTCTATGCCGAGCAACTCGCGACCCAATTCAAGTCCGCCACCGGCCAAGACCTCCCGGCCGCCGACTTTCGGAAAGAGCTGACGACTGTGCCCGAATGACGGACTTTCGCCACACGAGATGACTTTCTTAGTCAAAACGTCGGTGCGTATTGCGGCAGACCGCGATGCCCTACGGCTGGTGCTGGTCACGATGCCGGAACTCTTGAGGCGGAGTGGCATTGAGACGCCAGCGACCGGCTCACTCAGCTTTCAAACTCGCAGCCGGACCAGCAAATACCGATGCGAAGCAGATGTGGTTTGACAGTCCGTGCTCGCGACATACGGTTGAAGACGCCTCGCATTTTTCGAGCAGGCGCATCTTCCAACGCGAGTGAGAATCAGCCATGAACCCAATGTCGCCAATGCTTCAATCGTTTTGGGGAACTTGTTTTTGGATCCTGTTGGCGATCGCCGGGCTGCTCGCACTGGTGGCCTTGGTGAGTCCCGCGACGTTTCGATCACTTGCAAAATTTGGCGGTCACTGGCTCGATTCGAGCAAGCTGCTCGCCCGTCTCGACAAGCAGATCGACGTGGACCGACTGGTGCTGCCCTACAGCCGGGTTCTCGGAGCCGCCGTGATCGCCACCATCGCGATCCTCTGCTTCCGATTCTCAGGTCACTAATCCGAGTGACCGACCGCAGTCACCCAAGGGTGCCCGGCACGTCGTCTGTTGTCTCTGTGGGACCGTGGGGACACTCTCGACGTGGCCGGGCCATCTTTTGTGCCGACCAAAGGTGCTCCGAGCCATCGCTTCAGCGGAGGACTCAGCCTCCCGCGCCGCGCACGGCGTCGTTGAGCATGCCAACGTACCACAGAATGAACCGAAAGATAAAAAAGACAATAAAGGTCGCGACGGCTCCCCACACCAGCCAACTGACGACTGCGGTCAGAGCCTTCAGGCTGCGACGCGCTTGATCCTCAAATTGCGGGCTGAGCCGGTTCAGCATTTCCGGAACCGTACCAGAGGTCTCAGCGACCGAGACCATGTGCAGGTAGTCCTCTGGAAAGAGTTGGCTCGCCTCGAGGACGACGGACAAGTCTTCTCCCTCGCGAATGCCGGCGCACACCAGCGGCGTTGAATTCTGAAACGCCCCGTTGTTCGTGGCCTTCAAACTGGCGGTCAAACTGCGATCGACCGGCATCCCGGATTGCTGAGTCAGATAGTACGCCCACGAAAAACGCGCGATCGCGAACGAACGCAGACACGTCCCCAGCACCGGCACGCGCAGCCAAAGCGGATCGAGCATTCGCTTCGCCGCAAACTGCCGAACCGAGACTTGATAGCCAATCCACACGAACGCAGCGGTGCCGAACGTGCAAGTCAGCCAAATGACCGCGCCGCTCACGCCCGACAGGCCGAACACCAAATGCTTCATATTCGGCCCATTCGGGTCGTCGCCGATCATTCCAAAAATCACAATCAACAGCGCGATGATCAGCACCGCCGCCACGAGTTGAAACATCGGCCATGCGATCGAACCGACAAACTCGCGCCGCAACCGCAGATTGTTTTCGTAGTGATCGGCCAGATGCGTCAGCACTTCTGGCAGCGAACCCGTTCCCTCGGACATCTCGATCATGTCGATCATCAGTTCGGGAAACGTCCCTCCCTGCTCGCGCATCGCCACCGAAATCTCGTGGCCCGCCGAGATCTGCACGGTGATTTCCGCAAAGGCGTCACGACAACGTGTGTCGTTCCCCTTGTTCGCGGCCAGCTTGAAAGCCTGTCGCACTTCGATACCTGATTCCAGCAACGTGCTGAGCGACCGGCAGGCATTCGCCAGAGTTTTCAAGGGCAAGGCAGACGACATCGCGCATCTCGTGTGGTCAGTGGTCAGTGGTCAGTGCTTGCTTCTCCGGCCAACATGCGGCGATGGCCGCGATCAAACACAAGGCAACGTCGATCGTATTGATCTGCTCGGACCAACGATGCAGTTGCATGAACCGAGCATCCCGGACACCGCTCGGATCGGTCACGATCGCATACAGCGGCGAGTAGACCGCGAAGTAATCCACCAGCATCAAGAGCAGCGCCAGCATCAAACAACTCACGATCGCAAACCAGCGGCGGCGCTGTCGGAGACGGTCGACGCCCATCGCACCGCCAACAAGGCCCAACCCAACGAGCACAAATCCGAACAAGTAATACGCGGGAAATCGCAGCGTGGCGAGCACGTTTTTCACGTCGGACCCAAATGCCGTCGACCGCTGCTCGGCAATCGACGTCACGACAAACAACGCCGCCGCGCCAATCCAGGCAGAGAGCGCGAAGCGAGCGATGGTCAAACAGATTCGTTGCATCGTCGCAGTCTAGTGTCGAACCGAGTCGAGAGTCAGGGATCGTATTGCCCAATCCTTGACCTCCGTTCTTCACACTTCGTTCCGCCTTTTCACAATGAGCGATGCTCTTCACAATGCCTCGCGAAAGAAAACTCACAACGCAGGAACAACCACATGCCCGGACGCAAACCGACGAAACCCGCTCGCGCCGCCGGACGCTCGAACGCCTCGAAGTCGATGCGCCGAGCCGGCAAATCGCTCACACGAACCAAACCCAAAAACGGCAAGAGCAAGCAGACGATCGGTGGCTATCTCATCCAGCGGTTGCAGGATTACGGCGTCGCGGACGTCTTCGGTATCCCCGGCGACTTCGTGTTGCAGTTTTATGGAATGCTCACCGACAGCCCGATTCGAGTCGTCGGCACGACTCGCGAGGACTGCGCCGGCTACGCGGCCGACGGCTACGCTCGCGTGCACGGACTCGGTGCCGTCTGCGTGACGTACTGTGTCGGAGGCTTGAGCCTGTGCAATTCGATTGCTGGAGCCTACGCCGAGAAATCACCGGTCATCGTCATCAGCGGCGCGCCGGGGATCGAAGAGCGACGCTCGGACCCGCTGCTGCATCACCGAGTCCGCGACTTCAACACGCAGCGCGAAGTCTTTGAAAAACTGACCGTCGCGACCGCGTTGCTGGACGATCCGCTCACCGCTTTCCGCGAGATCGACCGTTGCTTCGAAGCGGCTGTTCGGTTCAAGCGGCCGGTGTTTCTGGAACTGCCCCGTGACCGAGTTCGTACGCCCGCGCTCTTCCCGCACAAGCCGAGCATCGAAAAACCACGCAGCGAGCGAGAAGCGTTGCGAGAGGCTCTTGAGGAAGCGGCCGACGCAATCAACTCGGCCAAGCAGTCGGTGATCATCGCCGGTGTCGAGATTCATCGTTTCGGCCTGCAAGACCAAGTCATCAAGCTGGCCGAGAAGCACGGCATCCCGATCTGCGCGACGCTGCTGGGCAAGTCGGTCGTCAGCGAAAAGCATCCGCTGTATCTGGGCGTTTACGAGGGAGCGATGGGCCGCGAAGACGTGCGGCTGTTCGTTGAAAACAGCGACTGCGTGATCCTGCTCGGAGCGTTCATGACCGACATCAACCTCGGCATCTTCACCGCGAATCTCGATCCGACGAAGTGCGTTTACGCGACCAGCGAGAAGCTCCGTATCCGCCATCACCACTTTCACGACGTGCTGCTGCATGACTTCATTCGAGGTCTCGGCAAGGCGGACCTACATCCGCCGAAGTGCAATTTGCCTCGGCATCGCGAGGACGACGACGGGCCATTCGTGCTCCGACCGGACGCGAAAGTCACCGTGCGGCAACTCTTTCGGCGCATCAACGACATGCTCGACGAGTCGATGGTCGTCGTGGCCGATGTCGGCGATTCGCTGTTCGCATCGGCGGACCTCACGATCCATCAGCGGACCGATTTCATCAGCCCGGCATATTACACGTCGATGGGCTTTGCGATCCCGGCCGCGATCGGCGTGCAGGTCGCCAACCGCGACCGCCGCCCGATCGTGATCGTTGGCGACGGAGCCTTTCAGATGACGTGCCTGGAACTTTCGACGGCGGTGAAACTCGGCTTCAACCCGATCGTGCTGGTGCTCAACAACAAAGGCTACACAACCGAGCGGTTCCTGCAAGAAGGCCCATTCAACGACATCCCCAACTGGGAATATCACCGCCTGCCCGATCTGCTCGGCGGTGGCTGGGGCTTTGAGGTCCGCACCGAAGGCGAACTCGATCAAGCCCTCAAGGCCGCGCTCAACAACGAGGACACTTTCAGCCTGCTCAACATCCACTTGGAACCGAACGACATCAGCCCGGCGCTGTCTCGTTTGGCGAAACGTCTGTCGAAGAAGTTGTAGCCCTGTCGCTCCGCGACAGGAGAGCCGAACGTCGATCGACGTGATTCGACAAATCGACTTGCAAGAACCGATCAAACCGTCACACACGCTCGGCTTTCCTGTCGCGGAGCGACAGGGCTACGTCAAAACACCCGCTCCAACACTCGGCCGCGACTGATCGGATGCGGACGATTCAGCGGATCGTGAATCTCGGCATGCGGGTCGATGCCCAGCGAATGATACAACGTGGCCAGCAGGTCGCCCGGTTCGACGGCGAAGTCTTTGGGATACGCTCCGTCCTTGTCACTGGAGCCGAGTACTTGCCCACCGCGCACGCCCGCGCCGGCCAATGCGATCGAGAAGACGTTGCCCCAGTGATTGCGGCCAATCGTCGGATGCGGAGCGACGAATTCCAGCTTCGGAGTGCGGCCGAACTCCCCCATCCAGATCACGAGCGTTTCACTCAGCAACCCGCGCTGCTCCAAATCATCGAGCAACACCGGATACGACTGATCCATCGGCGGCATGAGCTTGCGTTTGAGGTTGTCTTCCAACTTCCAGTGCGCGTCCCACATCGGCGTGTCGTCGTCCTTGTCGCGATGCCAGTTCACCTGGACCAGCGGCACTCCCGCCTCGACCAATCTCCGAGCGAGCAAGCAGCCCTGCCCAAACTTATGCCGTCCGTATCGGTCGCGAACTTCGGGAGGCTCGCGACTCAGGTCGAGTGCCTCGCGTGCTCGGCGACCGGCGAGCAGATCGAACGCTTGCTGCGAATCGGTCTTGTAAGTCTTCCAAGTTGCATCGCCGCGCAGCGCAGCGTCGGGCGAATCGACCAGATTCAGCAAACCAGTGCGAGCGGACAGACGTGAGTCAGAGACGCCGTCCGGCAACGACAACTCCGGAATCTTGAAGTCGCTTGCGGAGGGATCGCAGGTCAGCCGCCACGGATCAAAGCGGCTTCCCAAGAAGCCGCCATGCTGACCGGGATAAAACGGAACGTTGAAGATCGGCTCAGGAATCACGACGGCCGCCGGAATACCAGGCGGAGCTTGTCGGAGCCGCTTGACGATCGAACTGAAATTCGGAAAGTCGCTGCGGCTATCGACCACGTCATCACGCCCCTTGCCGAGCGGATGCAGCACGCCCGTCATCATTTCGTAGCTGCTGCCGGGATGCGACGGGTTGTCGGTGTGGACCGCTCGCAGCACACACAGTTTGTCGAGGATGCGAGCGGTATTCGGCATCAACTCGCCGACTCGAATTCCAGGCAGGCTGGTTGAGATGGAATCGAACGGCCCACGAATTTCGGCGGGGGCATCTGGTTTGGGATCCCACGTCTCATGCTGCGGCGGGCCGCCCGTCATCCACAGCACGATGCACGACTTGGCCCGACCGAAACTCGGCCGAGCATCCCCGGCGTGAACGCGCTTCGCCGCGATGAGATGTGGCAGCGAAATGCCGAACGCGCTCAAGCCGCCCAGTCGCAGCATCTCGCGGCGCGTGTACCCGTCGCACAGACGAGCACTCGGACCCAGCAGACCGATCATGCGGGACTCCTGAAGGAATCAAACCAAGATTTCCTGCGGTGCCTCCCAACTCGGCGGATTGTAACCCTCGCGGATCAAGTCTCACTACGTCATCTCGCAGATCGGCCACGACTGTCACGAGTCATTCCGTCAGCGGAATCTTCAGTTCGTCGCGCTGACCGTTTTTGCGGAGGATCGTGATCGGCAGCTTGTCGCCGGCCTGGTAGTTGAGCTTGATGTGTGCATTGAATTGCTGCGGCGTCATCCGCAGAGGCTGACTATCGATGGCCACGATGACGTCACCTTCCCGCAGACCCGCCTCGAAGCAATTTTTGCCGCCAGGTGTGTTGCGGTTCACGTTGCGAACGAGGAACGCCGTGTCGCCGGCCGGGATGCTGAGTTTTTCTCGCTCGTCCAACGAAAGGATTGGTGTCCACGCACCCAATCGCGGAGACAACGACCACATCGAGCCACGCCACGAGATGTCCGACTTCTTCCAACCGGCCGCCAGCGACAGTGTCTGCCGGCCGGTCCGACTCCCTTCGACCACGACCTCAGCCGCAGCGTTGGGAATGTGATGCAGCACCCACTGCATGTCGGCGATCGACGTGATGCGTTGACCGTTCATGCGGATGATCTCCTCGCCGGCCTTCAGTCCCGCTTTGGCCGCCGGCGAATCGGCAATGACTTCGGAAACTTTGAGACCACTGACGCGGTCAATTTTCAAACCGATTTTGTCCGGCAACGGATATCGCCACAGCAGGTCTTGCGAGAACGTTCCCGACTGCTTCGCGTGAAGCTGCTCGGCATCGTGGATGTTGTGGCAATGGATGCAGTTTCCTCGTTCGGTCTGCTGTGCGAACTTCGCGGGGTTTTGCAGGCCCGGCATTTCGAGTGCCGTCTTGAACGGTTTCGCCTTCCCGCGCTTCCCCTGCAACTCTTCGAGGTTCTTGGGATAGTTGGCGTGCAATTCCAGAACCCGCTGCATCGTGTTGACCAGGCCGTCAATCGAGTTGTACGCGTCAGACCCTTCGGCGCTCTGCGTGCCATAGCGAGCGTAAACGACTCCGTCGGCGTTGATGAAACTGCCCGCCCAATTCAAATCGTGGTCGAACTGGAACAGGGATAGATCGACTCCTTTCATCTCGACCTGCCGCACGGAGATGAACTTCTCTTTGGCGATGTCGCGGACCTTTTCGTTGCCGTTGGCGACGTCCGCATCGAAGGCCGCGCAGTCCTTGCAGGGCACACAGCGGAAGGTGACGAAGATCGGCTTGTTCTCTTTCCGAGCCTGCACCATCGCCTTGCCGATGTCGTTGTAGACCCACACGTCAGAGCGCACGCCATTGGCGTCCTTGATTCGTTCGCGCAGGCCGTCTTCCGCCAGCAACGGTGCGGCCCAAACACAACTCAACACGACCATTCGAGCGACGGCGTTCGGCGACATTTCCAACCTCCGTAGACGGGACAACAGCCGGGCGAGGAAACCAAGCGGGCAAACGCCGACAGTCTCCACAGTCCGCTCGCAACGAGCAACGGACAGTCGGCTACTTCAACGTCCGCGCCAAGAAGTCATAGGCTAGACGACGCGAGTCTTCCGGAAACGAGTGGCCGGCCTCAGGGTAATGGCCCACGAGGTCGTCCGCTTTGCCGTGCAGTTCGTAGATCGGCCGAGCGGCGTCGATTACATCCTTGACTCCGCTGACATCGAAGTCGTTGTCTTTCGTCGCGGCAGAAGCGAAGAAAGGACGCGGAGCCAGCGCGGCGATCAACTCATGGAAGTCGAACGGCAGACGCTTCGGATCGTTCTTGAATTCGCTGGCGATCAGCGGCATGTAGCGCTGCCCGGTCCAACTCGGCACGTCATCTTTTTGCATCGAGCAGAAGCCGCAACTGGAGACGACGGCCTTCAGACGCGGCTCGAAGACCGCCGTGAAGATCGCGTTGTGTCCACCCAGCGAATGGCCGATGCAGCCGATGCGGGTCGCGGCCACTTCCGGCAGCGATTCGAGCAGATCGACGGCGCGGATGTTGTCCCAAACCGCCTTCATCGTGCCGCTGACGTAGCCGTGCTTCGGATCGAAGTCGTAAGCGTGCTCGCCGAAGCTCGGATAGTCGGGGGCGAGCGTGACAAAGCCACGCTCGGCGAGTTCGAGGGCGTACTTCAAATTCGGATCGCCGCGAACTCCGGCCGGCTCATCCTTGCCGACGTTGGTGGTCTGCTGAAGACAGAGCACGGCAGGGCGTGGGGCAGGCTTCCAGCCTGCCTCTGTCTTGGTTGGCAGGCTGGAAGCCTGCCCCACGGGGAGAAACAAATACGCCGTCACGCGATCGGTCGGGTCGGATTGAAAGCTCAACTTCTGCCGAGTCAGCGTGCCGACTTTGACCTCTTCGAGAACCTTCACATCCAGCGGCACGCGGCGCAGCGGACTTGGCCGCGGGCCGGTCACTCGTTGGAAGTGACGGACGAGGTGCTCGCGACGCTTGGCCCAATCGGTGGGAGTTTTGACATTCCGTTTCGTGCCTTCGCCGTCGAGCACGAACGACAGGTCTTGATGATTCGGATATTCCGGCAGCGGCTCACTCGCGACGAAGCGACCCTCCGGAAAGCCTGCGGCGTAGTCGATCTCGAACGCGCCATTCGAGGTGCGGTAGCGGATCGTCTCGCGCCGCTCGAAGTCGCTCGGCTCGGTTCGTTCGCGTCGGTCGGACTCACTGGGAGAAAGAAACTTCGCACCGAGTTGCAGGACAATCTCTGTCCGATTGCCAAGCGCATGGCCGGTGGAGGTGAAGATTTTGCCGTCGATGCGGTCCTTCCCGATGAACTGCGATTCGACGTCGAGTTTCGCTCGACGCATCCCATCGACCATCTCGACGGCATCCGGAAACGGGCACGCGGTATCGTCGCGACCGTGAACGGTGATGATCTTAGTTTGCGAACCGAGCGACTTCGCCGCCGCGAGATGATCCGGGTTGCCGAGGAACCGCAGCTCTTGATGATCGAGCGTCAAAAAACTCGGACTCGCCGGATCGCGGCTGAAGCGAGCATTCAGATCGCTGCCGCCCGGCAGATTGAAGGCGATGTCGTCCGAGAGTTTCTTCATGCCACACAAGTCGATAACGCAAGCGAATGTGCGCGGCGCGAGTTTGTGGCACATCAACGTCACGTTGCCTCCGCCAGAGCCACCGGTCGCGAAGACTCGGCCGTTCGCGAACTTCACTCCTTTGCCCTTCAATCCGTGATCGAGCCACCACAACGCTCGCAGCGCGTCGAGCGCTTGCAGGTAGCCGAAGTCATACGGCTCCGGACCTTCAATCGAGTCCTTCGGACCGCTCTGCAAATAATTCACGCACAGCCCAACGACGTTGAACTTCTCGGCCAGCACGGTCGGACTCGCCGTGCCGACGCAATCGGTGCCGCCCCAGTTATGCAGAGTCAGCATCAGCCCGGTTCGCTCGTTGACGTTCACCAACTTGCCGCCGGGAAAATGCACGAGCACGCGCACTCGGCGCGACCCCGGCCGCAGTGGCCACTCCTGAGCCGGAATCTCGACGGTCCCGTTCTGTTCCGGCAGGGACGGCCAATCGTCGGCGCGCGACTGCGTTGCCACAAACGTCGCGAAAAGAATGACGAGTAATCGGCGAATCATGCGGTCCTCTTCAACGTAGCCATCATCGCTCCGCGTGATGAGCCGAGCGCTTCACAAGACATGGTTGCGTGCAAGAAATTTAGTCGCCGGGAAGCGGCCGGCTCGTCACGCGGGAGCGTGACGGCTACGGACTACTTCAGCCCTGCCGTCGTGATGGTCGATTGGCCGAGCGTCAGTGATCGGCCGGGGCCTTGGCCACTCGTCGGCTTTTGCAAGAACTTCGGCAGTTCCGCGCGGTCGAAGAAGGCGTAATCTGGCTTCTCGTGGCGACGCAGGGCGCTTTCGATGTTGTCGTCCTTGCCGTACTGGATGAAGAATGGAACGTTGCTGGAACTGGCCTCCCAAGCGGGTTGGCCTTGATAGACAAACTTTAGCCGACTGAACCATTCTTTGGTTTGGTAGGTGCCGGCCCCGTGATAGCTGATCTTGCGATCCTTCGGACCTTCGACGGAGGCAACTAAGTCGATCGTTCCGGTCGGGCCGGGCTTGCAGTCGATCGTGGCGAGACGTTTGGTCAGCGCTTGTTCGATGGTCGCTCGTTGAGCGGCGTCGGTGATGCCGTTGAGGTCGAGCTTCACGGTCGTGCCCGCTTTCAAGACGAACAGCGTCGGGTCGGTCAGGGCTTTCTTGAGCAAGTCCTTCGCGCCGGCGTGCGGCAACGTCATCGTGAGCAATGCTCCCGGAGCGTTGTTGCCGGCGGAGACGCCGACGTAGGCCACGCCGTTGATGCAGCGAATCTGATCGGCTCCGTCGAACTGCCAGAACTTCAGTTGGTTGGGCATGTCGATCAGGAACTTGCCGTTGCCGAGGATGTAATCGTCGTCCGGGAACTCGATGCTGTCCTTGATCATCAACCCGGTCGGCGAGAATGACTGCTCCAGTTTTCCGGTGGCGAGATCCCACAACAGCACTTTGTCGAACGCGATGCAGCCCAGCCGTTTGCCCGACGGACTGAAGGCCAGCAGCGGCCAATTCAACTTCATCGGGGTCGCTTGCTGAGCGACGACTTCGCGCTTCTCGACGTCAAACAGACCGACGTTGTCGCCGTTGCAATACGCGATCAGTTTGCGGTCCGGACTGAGTGCCGGCTTCGAGTCGGCCGACTGGAACCAGCAGATCGGTTCCATTTCTGGATACTTCCAGATCGCAACTTTGCCGCCACGACTGGCGGTCGCGAGACGCTCGGCGTCGAGGAACTCGGCCCACATCACGTCGCGCGGGCCGCCGGTGACTTCTTCATACGGCGTGCAGATCAACAACTTTTCGATCTTGCCGCTTTTCATCGACCAGACTTCGAGCCGGTCGAGGTTGCCGAATCCGAACTCATCGCGGCGCATCAGAATTTGGTCGCCGTCGTCGTGCATCGCCAGCGGCACCATCTGCACCGGAGCCGACACCGAACCTCCCGCTTTGCCGGTCACCAGATCGACTCCGAGCAATCGCGTCGTCCCGCCCTGTTGCGGGTTGCCCATGTTGTAGCCAATGACCGCTCGTTTCAAATCGCGGCTGATGACGATCGCTTTCATCCCCTCGAAGAAGTTCGTCTTCTGCGGCAACGAAATCGGCTTGAGCTTGCCGCCGCCATCCGGCAGTTCCACCTTCGGCAACTCAACCTTCCAACCACTCTCCGGTGGAGCGAGCGTGATGACGTCCGCTTTCGACCAATCGACTTTGATGACCGGCACATCGCTGTCATCGACTGGCTCGGCGGTCGTCTTCGGAGCACCGGGCCGGGCCGGTCGCCCCGGTCGTGTTGCCGGAGCGGGTTGAGCAGGTGTCGTCGTCTTTGGCTTCGCCTTGAAAGGGTCGTCCTTCGGCTTCGCTTTCGGCTTGAACGGATCGTCGTCCTTCGCCTTGGAAAGATCGGTGGCGAGCTTTTGATCGGCAGTGCTGAGCCGCTTCAGTTCGATCTCGACCTCCTCACCGTCCTCTTTTTCGAGCGTGAGCGTGCCGTTCTCCAGCGAGACGAACTTGGCTTTGATTTTGAATTTCCCGCTGGCGTCCGACCACTGCCGCAATTCCGCCGCGACGAGCGTTCCGAACGTCATCAAGCCACAAACCAACAGCAACCACCCGCTCCGAGAACCAAGACGTGTATTCATCGCCGATCCATCCGAAAAAGAGTCGAGGGAATTCCGCTCGTCGCCGCGACCGATCGGGAGGCGACTTGGAGCGAAATTCCAACGCGACGATGAACCGGGTGCAAGGGCCGCGAGAGTTGGAGTCACTGGCCCTTCGGCTGAGTGCTTTGACGAGCCTCACGCAACTCCGCCGAGGCAATCCCCACGTCGGCTTCGGCCTCTTCAACGAGTGCGCCAGCGCGAATCACCTCATCCCGTGTTGCCAAACTCACCTTCACCCGTGATTCGAGGCGATTGAACTCCAGCTTGGCGGACTTCAGCACGACTTCGGCTTTCCGGAGTCTCGCCGTGAGGACCTCCTCTGAACTTGGTGTCGATTCCGACTGCGATCGTTCAAGCGACACTTTCGGCTTCGCTCCGCGTCGCAGCGTCGCGCCACGGTAATCGCTCCCGATGTGTTGTGGAGCCTTCGTCAGCACCAACACATTGTCGTTGAGCATTAGCCACTCGAACACGTCGCGCGGGTCGTCCTTGCTCGTGAGGACTCGCTTGAACGTATCGCCTTCGAGCTTGTAGTCGCCCGACAGACCGCGCATTTCCGTGAACGACAATACTCCGTTCGGTTGCTTCGCGATCTTGCCGACGAATTCAAATCCCGCCGGCAGCGTGACGAGCCACTCGCCGTCAATGTTGAGAGCTGGAACGGCAACGTCGACAGGTTTGGGCCTCCGAGACAGTTGGATCCGCACGTGTTTCGGCGGTAAAAAATCGAAGCTTTGAGGCCGCGCCTCGCCGGGAGGCCCAAAGACCATCGTCAACTTGTTGTTGGCGGTCGTGTAAATCCCGTAGATCGTCTTGACAGGCTCGCCGTCGCCTTGCGCCGTGAAGTCGATGCGTTTGGGTTGAGTCGTCTCATTGAGGATGAACCGCACCTTGCTCGACTGGATGCCGAGCCGAAACATCACGTCTCCCAGATGCCGGCCATCCAGACCGGGCCGATCGGGGATGATCAGCCCTTCGCCCTTCAGAGCGTCGATGCGGAGTGTCAATCCATGAGGCAGTTTCGCGCCAGGTTCCACGGATTCAATTCCCCAGACTCCATGCAATCGCACGAGATCGGAATCCCGGCCACTCAGGGCTTCGATCACCTGCGCCGTCAGCGGCAACGGAGAATGAACCGCGGCAGAAGTCATGTCCGGCGGATTCACAACCGGTGCGGCGACCGTGCCGGTGGCCGGAACGCGGCTCTGAGCCGGTTGATTGCGAGCGTCGTCCCACTTCAGTTGGTTGTCCTCATCCAGTAAATCGGCGAGGCGGCGTTTGAGGATGTCGGGCTTGTTTTCTTGCCGCTGGTGATGAGCGACACGCAGCTTATCAACGCGATCGGCCATGTCGTCGATCTCTTGCTTGCGGCGCTGTTGCCGATGCTCGAAATGCTTCTCGGTCAGCTTTTCTAATTCGGCTCGGAGCTTGGATTTCTCCGGCTCCTTGGCCGCATGCACGCGGAGGGCCATTTGTTTTGCCTCGAGATCCATCGCGATGTCTTGGTCGTCGCGGGGCGTCACGTTGGTCGTCGGCAACCGGCTCACCCCGCCGACGATTTCTGTTGCGCCACCAGATCCCGCCAGGCTGCCTGCGACTGGAGCCAACGTCGATTGCTGATCATCGGCAGTCACATAAATCAAAACCTTCGGGGCAAACTGTTGCGCAATGTCGAAGATCGGTCGGATGTCGACCTGCCACGCGACACGACCGCGAATCAGCACGGCATTGTCGGTCAAGACATTCACTTCGAGTTTCGCGGTCGGATACAGCTTGCCGAACATTTCTCGGAGTCCGTGTTTGTCGTCGCCGATCAATACGGGCTTTGCGGCCTCCGCTTCTGTTTGATCTGCTCGCGGGAGTTTCGATGGCTGGACCTGCAATTGTGCGAGCACTTTGGGAAAGAACTGTTCTGAAATTGCGACAACCTGATGATGAAGCTCCTTGCTCCCGACGTCGCCTCGCAACAGGACTGCGTCGCCAACAGGCAGCACTTCCAAGGGCATGTTGGGATACAGCTTCTTGAGCAACTGCGAGAACGACTCAGCTCGCTTGAGGCGTTCGACTTGTTCTGGCACCACCTTCGAAGCCTGAGGGATTGGCGGCAGAGCCTGCAGCTCCGTGTTGTTTGCGGGATTGTTGGCGGTGTCGCTGATCTGCGATTCCGCGTCGTCCGGGAGCTTCGGAGGACTCGCCGCACCAGCCCCGCCTGGCTCGCCCAACACGGACACCGGCGGCGGCGCTTCGTCCTGAGTGTCTTGTCGAACTTCCGCAGTGCGGGCGTCCTGCCATGCGAGTAATTGCTGCTGACTGATCATCCGCGTCGTGAAGATCACAAACAGCACACTTGCCAAAACGAGCGTCACGATCAAGGTTCGTTTCATAACCAAGCCTTTCAAAAGTCGGCATCGGATTCGAGCTGTTGGAGTTTCTGATTCGCCTGCTGGATGTCGCCGTCGAGTTCGTCGTCCCAAGTGTCTGCTCTTCGCGTCTTCGCGTCTTCGCTTGAGGCCGGTCCTTCTGTGGAACTCTGTTGAGTGGCTGGCGGCGGATCGGAGTAGTCTGTGCTCACGCGAAGGCGTGAAGTCGCGAAGAGAACCAAAAGAACGCCAGCGGCAATCAACCAGCGGGCTTTTCCGTTGGAGCGGCGATTGATCAACGATCTCACTTCGCTTGGTAGCGTGGCAACGGTTGGTTGTTGGACGTGAGCCAGGCAACTCGTCAGCAGTTCTGCGACCTCGCGAGCGGATTGCCAGCGGACGTCGCGATCCTTCGCCAACAGCTTGAAGACGAACGCTTCGAGCCAATCGGGGACGGAGGAGTTGATCTCGCGCAGCGATCGGGGCATGTCGTCAGTGACTCGGCGGAGCATCGCGTAGGGCGAGTCGGCTCGGAACGGCGGATGTCCGGCCAACAGCGCGTACAAAACGCTGCCGAGGCTGAATAAATCGGCTCGATGGTCGAGAGCCTCGCCGCGAGCTTGCTCCGGCGACATGAACTGCGGCGTGCCGGCGATGACGCCGCTTTGAGTCAGGCTCGCGTCATCGACCGCTCGTGCGAGGCCGAAGTCGGTGATGACGACTCGGTCCACGTTGCGTTCCAGCAGGATGTTCGCCGGCTTGATGTCTCGATGCACGAGTCCCTGAGCGTGTGCGGCCGCGAGCCCATCAGCAATCTGTTGACCGATCCGCAGCACGTCTGGTACTTCAAGCGGCCCGACTCGGTCGAGCCGTTGTTGCAACGATTCGCCGGGGACGAACGGCATCACGAAGTACGGCGGCTGATGAGCGGCATCGACCGCATGAATCCCGATGACGTGCGGATGCACGACCGCAGCCGCCGCTTGAGCCTCGCGAGCGAACCGCTTTCGTGCCGCCCCGTTCTCCGCGTACTGCGGGCCGAGCACCTTGATCGCGATCCAGCGATTGAGTTCGTGATCGTAGCCCTTGAGCACAATCCCCATGCCACCGCGCCCGATGATTTCGAGCACGTCGAACTCGCCGAGCCGGCCGAGCATCGCGGGATTGTCGGACGGGGCAAGAAAAGTAGGTTGGGTCTCTGACCCGACCCGCAGCGGTTGTCCGTGAGCGATCGTGGTCGGGTCGGAGACCCAACCTACAGCGAGCAACTCGCGTGTCTCGCCCCACCAGGATTCGTCGGCCGCAAGCGTTTGCAATTTCTGCCGACAGGTCTCGCACGACTCGACGTGCGATGCGACTTCCGCCTCAGCCCGCTCCGACAAATCGCCGTCGAGCAGGCTTCGCAGCCGATCGTGATCGCATTGTGTGGTCCGCGCGAGCATGGCAGGAATCCTCACCCCACCGAGCTTGCCTCGGTGGCTCGCGGGCTTTTGCACTACTCCATTTCGACATCCGAGTAGTGCAAAAGCCCGCGAGCCACCGGCACAAGGCCGGTGGGGTTTGTGTCATTCTTTGGCTTCTTCGACTTTCTCTCGCAGCCGTTTCATCACGCGACTGCGAGCGACGTACACGGCTCCGGCGGTCATCTTCAACTCGTGAGCAACTTCAGAAACCTCGCGGCCAGTGACGCTCGTGTCCCAAAACGCTCGCCAGGTCTCCGAGCGGAATTCCGATTCGATCTCTTCTGCGGCCCAGAGGAAAACTTGCCGGCGGCGTTCGAGATCGAACAACCGCGACTCGCCACAGTCGGGCGACGGGACTTCATCGAGCCACCGAGCAACATCGCTGTCACCCGTTCCGCGCGGATGCCGCGACTGACGGATCAAAAAATTGACCACCAAGTTCCGAGCAATCGTCGCCAGCCACCCACGAAACGAGCCTCGATTCGGATCGGTCTTCCAACCGCCAATCGCTCCTGCCACCGAGACCAGCACTTCCTGAGTGACCTCGCGGGCGTCTGCATCCTGCAATCCTCGTTGCCGCGTCAACCGAAAGATGAGTGGCTGATAAATCTCCAAAAACTCCGCCCACGCTTGCTGATCGCCAGCGTCTCGCAGCCGCAGCAGCAGGCTCGGTCGAGTCTCCGGAGAAGTCATCATCCACGCATCCTCGGCAAGTTTCACAACGGCCGTCGGGAAATCTTACAGAAAACATGCCGCCCCCGGCCTTCGAGACTGAAGCGACGAGCACTCACGGCTATTCTGTCTGTCGCCAGTTTCCACCTCCGCAGGATTCTCCCCATCGCCGATGCCAACTCAACTCTCAAGGAGTGCTCATGACTGCATCGCCTTCTGATCGCAATGTGCTGTTCGGCATTTTGGCGTTGCAGATGGAGTTCATCACGCAGGCGGGGCTGATCGCGGCGTTGCAGGCGTGGACGTTGCAGAAGACTCGGCCGTTGGGGGAATTGCTGGTCGAGCTGGGTCACATGTCGGCCGAGGACCGGGCCGCGCTGGAGCCAATGGTCGATCGGCATGTCGCGCGGCATGGTGGGAGTGCAGAGCAGAGTTTGGCCGCGCTCAGTTCTCTATCGGAGGTCGCCGCTGAGTTGCGGGAGCTGAACGACGCCGATGTCCAACACAGTTTGCAGCATGTCGCGGGGCAGGCGTCTCGGCAGGCGGGCAGCCTGTCGGGTGCGGAGGTGGCCGAGGATCCGCCGGAGCTGCAGCCGACGATGCAGGAGACGATGCAGGAAGAGGCTCAACCGGCGATGCGGTTTCAGTTGTTGCGGCCACACGCCGAAGGGGGCTTGGGTAAAGTCTGGGTCGCGCGCGATCGTGAACTCAATCGCGAGGTGGCGTTCAAGGAGATCAAGCCCAAGTATGCTCAGAACAAGAACAGTCGCGGCCGGTTCGTCCTGGAAGCGGAGATCACCGGCGGGCTGGAGCATCCGGGGATCGTGCCGGTGTATGGGCTGGGCCATTTCGCGGACGGTCGCCCGTTCTACGCCATGCGGTTCATCCGGGGCCGCAGCCTGAAAGAGGCGATCGAGCAGTTTCATCACCACCCGGCGAACGGAGGGCGTCAGCCCTCTGGTAGTCCCTCTGGTGTTCCTGAATCGGGATCAATCCACCAGCCGGCTAACGCCGGCCGTTCGCCAGATTTCGAGAGCATGGCGTTCCGCAATTTGATTCAGCGGTTGATCGACGTCTGTAACGCGATCGCGTATGCCCACAGTCGCGGCGTGCTGCACCGAGACTTGAAGCCGGGCAACATCATGCTGGGCAAGTACGGCGAGACGTTGGTGGTGGATTGGGGATTGGCGAAGGCGAAGGGCCAATCGTTCGATCCGGCCGCGAGCGTTTCGGCGGAGAGCATCGACCACGAACCCATGCTCTCGACCACCGGCAGTAAGGACATCGCCGCGACGCAAATGGGCAGCGCGACCGGCACGCCGGAATACATGAGTCCCGAACAAGCGGCCGGGCGGTTGGATCTGCTCGGCCCGCCGGCCGACGTGTACAGCTTGGGAGCCACGTTGTATGGACTGCTGACCGGCCAGGCTCCGATCGGTGCGTTGCCGGGTGGCGGGAGCGAACGGCTGACGCTTCCCGAAAAGTTGCGGCGTGTCGAGCAAGGTGCGTTTCCCGCGCCGCGCTCCGTACTGCCGCTGGTTCCCGCCGCGTTGGAAGCGGTTTGCCTGAAGGCGATGTCGCG
>CAMDPK010000133.1 GCA_945904015.1 Candidatus Kuenenia stuttgartensis
AACACCCTGAGGGGTTCGACCACGCCGGCTTACTCTTCAACCAGCCCCCCGGCACGGCCGGGTTGCCTTTTATTGAGTCATCCGAAATGCAATTCAGTGATCCGACGGAGCCGATCTCTAAGACTAACTCTACGCTCCATAACGAGTGAGATTGTATCCGCCGCGATCTTGATAAGTAAGTCAGTGGCTGTTTTTATATTGGATATTGCTCGTATCGGCTCTATGGTCGCGTAATGACGATGGAAGTCCTGTCAGACTTGTTGCCGGTCGTGAGTTTTACGAATCGCTTGAACGACTGCTGCGACTACAGAGCCAGTGAATTCCGTGGTGAATCAAACCGGGTGCTGACCAAATGCCAGAACCCGGTGCTTCAGCAAGAGCGTCCTTCGACGCCTTGAGATTTAGCTGCGCTGAGCGAAGCCGGAGTCCTTGTCGATGGCTTCGATTCCGATCGCCACCCCTTCGTCCGTCTTCTTTGTGGTGACTCGAATCTTCATTCCGGCCTTCAGGTCACTCGTCTTGCAGACCTTTCCGTCGCAAGTCACTTTGGTCTCGGCCGAGACGGAGTGTGAGTGCTCCTTGCCGTCCTTGTTCGTCATCATCAGTTTGTTGCTGGTGATGCTGACCACTTTGCCGTCGTGCGTGTTCGCAAACGTTTCGTTCTTGTCGATCGCTTCGATCTGAGTCGCGACCTTCGGGTCATTCGTCTTCGTGGTCACACGGATCTTCAGACCGGCTCTGAGCTCTTCGGCTTTGCAGGTCTTCCCGTCGAGTGTCACTTTGACTTCGGTCGCTAGCGTGTGAGTATGCTCTTTGTCGTCCTTGCTGCCCTTATTCGTCATCACCAGCTTGCTGCTCGTGATGCTGACCACCTTGCCGTCGTGCATCGCTTCATCCGCATCTTTGGCAGCGAACGCGGGCGCGCCCACAACGAAGAGAGCCAAAGCCATCGCACCCAGTGAGAACATTCGGTAAATCATCATCATTCCTCTTTCATTGCAAAAACTCGAGGACCGTCCACAAAAGCAACACGCCTCCGTGCTTCACTGGCCTATTCAGGTCAGTGATTCGATTGGTCCTTCAGCTACAGCACTGCGCGAACTCGGCATTCTTGTTGAGAGATTCGATGCCGATCACGACGTTCCGTTCGTCCTTCTTCGTGGTCACACGGACCTTATGGCCTGGTTTCAGATTCTCGGACTTGCAGACTTGCCCATCGCAGGTGAGCTTGGCATCCGCCGCCAACGTGTGGGAGTACTCCGTCCCTTCCTTGCTCGACATCACCAGCTTGTCGCCGATCATGCTGACGATTCGGCCGTCGTAGTTTTTCGAGGGGGACTTCTGGTTGCGGACGCCTGCGTCTTGGAGAAGCAATTTCTTCTCTTCAACGACGGTCGGGATATCCTTCTCTTCAATGACGGTTGTCATGCCAATGGCTTTCCTTGCGAGATGCTTGGACCTTCCAACGGAGGCAACGTGCATCCGCATTTCTCCAACGTGTTTGGGTCGCCTTGAAGCAATCCGGCGAGAGAGTCCCGCCTGCGGTTGCACCCGCCTTGATCTTCAAGGCTTGGCAACCGGCGGTTTTTCTTCGGTCGTTTTGACTTCCTTTTCGGTGGTAATCGTCGTCGTTCCACTAGGCGTAGAGATTTTCGTTTCCCGTTTTGACGACGACGTTTTCTCTTCTTGACACCCGACCATGCCCATTGAGGCCACACTGGCAATCAGGGCTGTTGCAATCATGCGTTTCATCTTCAACACCTTTCAAATCAGTCGCTGCGGTCTCGGTGCGCCTGCTTCCACAAGAAGCCGGTTGCGACCGCGCAATGGACATGTTTCTGTTGACTTAGCTGCACTCGAGTGGCGGGGCTTCTTCGAGCCGCGCGACGTTCGGAACCTGCACGCCCAGAGCGGTCGCCAGCGCGATCTGGTGATCTTGCTCCTGAACGAGGATGTCCCGAATCTGTTCCGCGACGGCGTACTCGCCCAAGGCTTCACACTGGCGGACTCGCTGCCGATAGCGAGCGATCGTCACGTTCTCATTGCGCAAGTCGAAATGCAGCATGTCTTCGGCCTGGGTCGAGGTCTCGACCGGCTTCGGCACACTCAGCGGCATTCCTCCGAGATAGTCAATCTGCCCGGCAATCGTCAGAGCATGCGCGAGTTCTTCGGCGGCGTGAATTTCCAGCTCGGCGGCAATGGTCATGTACTGCGGGCCTTTGAGAACCTGCGAGTAGATCACGTAAGAAATGATCGCTTGGAATTCGCCGGCGAGATCCTCGTTGAGGAGAGCCACCAAATCTTCACGCGTGGTGTTTTGGACTTCGTGATGCACATGCGTTGTTGGATTCATATTCATTTCCTCTGTGCAGCGTCGCTGCGGTGTCTCGTGAGTTCGTAGTTCTGCCGCGTGGTTGCCATTTCAGAGGCAACTTCCTGGATACGCGGAGTTGGAATGTGTCTTGGAGCTACGAACTTTTGATTCGATGAGTCACTCGTAGTCGCATTCGCTTTTCCAATTTGTCGGCGTGCGACAACATCGTTTGCGTGAAGTCGTTGAGCTCCTTCTCCGCCTGTTCCTTTTCGTAGCCGTATCTTTCCTGGAGGTAGCCGATCAGTTGTTCGCGCTTCCCGGCGATGGTGGTCACTTCGTCGTCGGTCAGCTTGCCCCACTTCTCTTTGACTTTGCCACTGAATTGCTTCCAGTCGCCTTGGATTTGATTCCAGTTCATGGCCATGACTTCTTCAAAAAGGAGATTGTTTTCGGAACCCGACAATCACCGGTTGAAATCGAGGCTCGATCGCCAACTTCAGACGCTCGAGCGCTCGTCTCCGTCCGCTCAGTCTTTGGCCACGGTGAGCTTGAACTCGTTCGAGGCGTCGGCACCCTTTTCGGAATGGCCGGTCACCTTGATGGCGAATTTTCCCAACGAGGCGTCATCCGCGCTGGTGAGCGTGATCTGCGCTTCCGTATCACCGTGCTTGATGACGGGTGCATCCGGTTCGAGAGTCACGCCCGCAGGCATCTCACCGAACGTCAGCGCGACATCCTGGTCGAAGCTCTTGTCCCGTTTGATGACAATCGAAACCGTTTGCGTCTCACCCCGTTTGAGAGAGGTCGACTTTGGCGCTTTCAGAGTGAAGCTGTCCTTCGCGGCAACGGTGAGCTTGAACTCGATCTCGGCGTCGCTCCCCTTTATCGGGTGTCCCGTGACCTTGACCTTGAAGTCACCGAGAGCAGCTCCATCCTCGGCCTTAAACGTGACCTTCGTATCCGTGTCGCCGTGCTTGATCACGGGGTTGGCGGGATCGACCGTCACACCCTTGGGAACATTGTTGAACTTGAGCGTGACGTCTTCGTCGAAGTTCTTGGCCCGCTTAATGCCGACCGTGGCTTCCGTCTGCTCTCCTTGCGGGAGAGAGGACGACATCTCGGGCGCGGTCAGATTGAACGTGTCGTCGGCCTGCCCGTAGGACGGCTTCTTTTCAGTCGTTCCCGGTCCTCCTGGAGTGCCCTGGGAGCAGCCGGTCAGGGCCGCCAGCGTCATCAACGCCAAACCTGTGAATGAACTCTTCATGCGTAATCTCCTCATGTAAAAGATTGGGATCTGGCCGCACCCGCGACTTGCGAAATTGGCAGGGATCCCTGGACAGTTCCTTGAATGAGCCAAACAAGCTCAAACCTTGATTTTCAATTCCCGCGCGAACTCGTCGAGCGCCTTGTCCGCTTTGTCCTTCGCGTAGCCGTAGCGTTCCTGAAGCAGGCCAGCGAGTTGGTCTCGCTTCCCCGCGATCGTGGTCAGATCGTCATCGGTGAGCTTGCCCCACTTCTCCTTGACCTGACCGGTCATTTGCTTCCAGTTGCCTTGGATTTGATCCCAATTCATGGTCCTGACTCCTTCAAAAAGAGGATGCTTTCTTCTGACACGAGTTACCGACTGAAATCGAGGCCCGGGTCTTCTTGTGGAGCGCCTAGCAGCTTGAAGTTGAACTTCGCTTCGCCGCCGGGAGTAACCTCGGCAATCAGCGACCCGCCGTCTTTGCGTTCCAGCGCCAGCACGTTGCCCTCGACCGAGTAGTTGCCGCCGAATGCCTGCGCTGCCTGGTCCTTCTGAGCAAAGCTCCAAGTGAACTTCGCATCGTTCGTGAGAGTCAGGTCAAACTTTGAGCCGTCGGGGCGTGCCGCTTTCCATGTTCCCACCAGCGTCGCCGGATCGACTGGCTTCGCCGCTGGCCGCGTCGGTTCTTGCGGAGGTTGCGGTGTTGGTTGTTGAGCTGTCTCACCCGGCTGACCGGCTTGCGGGGCCGAGACCATCTTCAGCACGTCGGCAGCGACACGGTCGTTGGGCATCAGCTTCACGACCTGCTGCAAATGACGAGCGGCTGCATCGGGATGTCCGCAACTCATGTAGTGATAGGCCAGCAAGAATCGCGAGGCGGCATCCTGGGGATTTGCTTTTGTGAAGCCTTCCAACGTCCGAAGTTGTTCCGTGTAGATGCCGGCGTTGGCATACATGCTGCTGAGCGTCGTCCAATCCCACCCCGGACCGACGGCCAAGACCGAATGAATCGTCGCGGCTGATTGCTGGTAGTCTTGTCTCGCGAACAGCACGAGCGATCGAAACTCATGCAACACGGCATCGTCGGGAAACTGAGCGATCCCCTTGTTGATGATGTCGAGAGCCGCGTCGTAATCGTTCTGCTGGAATACGGCGACCGCGTTGTTCAACACCTCGCCCGCCGAGTTCGGATCGTTGTCGGCGATCACCACCGAACTGTTGTACGACACCGGGATCGGCTGCGCGTAATTGTAGTTGCCGTACGAACCGTAGCTGTCGATGTAATACGGGTTCGAGTACCCCAGATAGCCGCTGTTGTAGTACAGCGATCCGAGTCCCCAGCCACCCATTCCCCAACCGAGCGGTCGATAGCCATAGCCACCATACCCGCCGTAGCCACCACCATATCCACTGTAGCCATTGCCTAAGCCCCAGCCCCAACCGGAGCCATAGCCTCCACCGTATCCATAATTCGATCCGTAGCCATAGCCGCGACTCGACCCAAGATTCAGTCCGAAGCCACCGATGTTGACGGAAACCCCAGGACTCGATCCATACCCATATCCGGAGCCGCCTCCATAGCCACGATTGCCATTCCAGTAACCGTGATAGCCGGAGTGCCGGTAATAAGCCGGTTGGTACGAACTATTGCCGACATTGAAGTTGCGGTTGTTGAAATTGACCGTATTGCCGACAAAGGGTTGGTTGCCGATGCGCGATTGGCTGATGCCGGAGCGCTGCGTCGCCGCTCCGACACCAACGTTGCCTCGCAATCCTTGATCTCCGCGGCGGATTGCGCCGGACTGTCCATCGCCGGGCACGCTCACGCTTGGATTCGTTCCGATCCGCGCACCCGCATCAGGACGAACCGTGACGGGCGGAGGTGCTGTGACTCCCGGCTGCCTGCCAGTATTCGGACGGCTGAACGATGGAGTGCGATTGCTCGACGGTTGTTGTCCACCACGTTCTGCGGGTTGTTGACGCGGTGCCGCAATGGAAGGCGCATGAATTCCGCCTCGCCCACTGGAGTGCGGAGCATTCCCGCCCCGTGATGGTTGTGCTCCGGCAGCAGCGCCAGGTTGCGATCTTCCACCACCGCCGGACTGAGGTTTGTCTCCACCCTTTCGGCCGCCATCGCTGGCCTGGGATTTACCTCCACCTTTACCGCCGTCCTTCGAGTCGGCTGCTAAGCCGCGATCGAACAGACCCGCTGCACTGAGAGAAATTGCGAGACCGCAGACGAGAGCGGTTTTCCAAGACGTCCGTTTCATGACAGGATGCTCCAAAAGAGTTTTGTGCTGTGGGGCTGGTTTTTCACCTGCCCGAATTTGCTGTGACTTCTTCAATCAACTACTTGCGGTCGGCGGCGATTTTCGGCACGGGGGTTGGTGCCTGACGGACGATCGTTACCACTTCGCTGTCGCGGTTGCATGCCCGCGACTTCGTGATTCACTTACTGTCATCACGCCGGTGGACTTCAACACCAAGTTGTCGCCGTCAAGATGCAAGAGCCCTTCGCCATTGGTTTCTTCGGAGCCGAAGATCCAGGCTCGAAGCTCTGCAGTCGGCAGATTCCAGCCAATGCGATTCATGACAGGATTTTCCAAACGAGTTTTTCGATGTGGGGACATGCTTTTCACCTGCCTGAATTTGTTGTGACTGTTTCAATCGACTACTTGCGGTCGGCGGCGATCTCCGGCACGGGGGTTGGTGCTTGGCGGACGATCGTGACGACTTCACTGTCGGTTTGTTGCACGCCGGCGATCTCGTGATGAACCGACTGCCAAGTCATGGTGTGGTCGTTGACGAACGTGTAAATGCTCGTGCTGGAAGCGGTCTGACCGTCGGCTGTCACGCCGGTGGACTTCAACACCCAGTTGTCGCCGGCTTGATGCCAGAGGCCATCGCTGTAGGCACCTTCGGAGTCAAAGATCCAAGCTCGAAGCTTGCCGGTCAGCGGATCCCAGCCAATACGCTGAGTGCCGCTCATTGCTTCTTGTCCGGCGATCTGAATGGTGAATTTGCGAAGCAGGAAGTTGCCGTTGTCGACAGACTGGCAGGAGAAGACGACGATCGAGTCGTCCCCTTCATCCACCCAATCCCCCACCAGCCAATCGAGCTGTTGGAGTTGCGAGCGGTGCAGTCTGCGGTTCTTCGGGGCATGGTCGCGAACGCTAGCCGCGAGCCACTTGCCGTCGGTCTTCACATGCACGGCGGTGTAGAGACTTTCGACGGTTGGCTCCCCCTCTGTGCGAGTGATCGTTGTAGTTCCGTCCTCAATCGCGATGCCGGGACTGATGAATCGAATCGAGTCGACACTCATCTCCAGTTTGCAGCCGGGGTTTTCGGCGAAGAACTCAATCATCGAGTCTTCGATCGCTGCGCGACCTTGAAAGACGTTCCCCAACTCGTCGACGTATTCCGCGTCGACGGTGAAGTAAGCAGCGACCGCCTTGGCGTCCCCTTGCGCGTACGCTTTCAGGAACACCTCATCCATCTGCCGGATGGCCTCTTCATCGGCCGATCGCTTTGCAGTGACGGGCTGAATGGCTGGTGCTTTTTCAGTGGGCTGGGTGCTCGTCTTCGCACCGGCCTTCTCTGTTGGCTTGGTGCTGGGACTCTCGACCGCCTTCGTGACAGCCTTTGCCGCAGGTTGAGGACTCGCCTTGTCGGCGCGTTTCGGGACGACTTTTTCGTCGGCGGCACCGAAACAGATCACCCCAAACAAAAGGGCGGCTCCGGAAAGAATCAATGTCGTACGCATGTTATCTGCCTTTCTGGAACCGCCCCGAGGCGGTCGTCATGAGATTTGATGTGCCGCTGAAGCGTTAGTTGCCTGGAGCCGGAGCGGGTGCTGCCTGCTCCACCGGTGGTTGCGGAGCCGAGAAGCTCGCCGGGATGATCGAAGCGGCGCACGCGGGTTGCGCGCCACAACAGGTGGCTCGCGGAGTGCAGCATGTATTCGTTGTGACGAAGCTCGCTTGTTGCGTCTGTTGGCAGCCGTAGTTCGCGACCTGTTGGTTGCCACAATTGTCAGAGCCGTAGTTGCTGTTCTGGCAGCAGTCGTTGTGTCGATGGTGACGGTGACTGTGACAGCTTCGGGCCTGGGCATCAGCGGTGCCGAGCACCAGAGTGAACGCCGCAGCGAGCACAGCCAAGGACAAGATTTTTCGAGACATTGCAGAGACTCCATTTCTGAGTAACACGAACATGAGGCCCGAATGGGCCGAGACTCCTGTGAGGAACAGACCCCCAGGAATTACCACACTATGGGTGCGTCGAGATCTTCCGATGGCTTGTCGGGCAGGCCATCACTTTGGATGCGTTCCCAAATCTCCGAACGCTGGATGGGGACATCGTCAGGTGCCTCGAAGCCGAGCCGCACGCTGCCGTGCTTGACCTCCAGTACCGTGACTTTCAGCAGACGTTCGATGCCGTCGTGCCCTCCGACAATGACTGCTTCCAGAGGTTTCCTCGATAAGACCAACATGACTGAGCCTCCTGATTTCTTGACCGTTCATACGGCCTACGGCTGCATCAATTTTTCGCCGGTTTGTCCGGAGTGAGCAAAAAAACCTGCACCATGGTGCCGGTCGTGAAGGTATGCACGATGGACCCGGTCGTCGGCTCGACTTCCGCCGCTGCTTCACGCACCTGTCTTCCGCTGATTCGCTGAATTTCTTGCCGCAACGATGCGGAAGAACTCGCGAAGAGTTGCCGGTGAAACTCCTGCACCTGAGCCGCACCGTCAGCACTCTTGGCCATAACCTGCTCTGCGGGCGTCAAGGCCTCGTGCAACGTGATGACCAGCGTGTCTTCGCTCAGGACCACAGAAACTGCCTTCGGCGTGTGCCCCGTACTCTGTTTCTGGAACGCGCCGACTGCTCCCGCGATCTGCTGCGCCACAGTGGAATCGTGCCGGTCCATTGCTTGGGTCTCTGGTGGCCGCGAGCGTTGCTCGCACCACAAGCCAAAAAAAAAGCCGACGTGGCGGAACCCTTGAAGGATCCCGCCACGTCGGCTTACTCGTTATCGCGCCTGTCGGCATTCGCCGAATTGCGCTTTAATTAGTCATCCGAAATTGACTGCTCTGTCTGATTGAGTCGTCACGAGTGAGTTTTATCACTCACCACGACTCCGCCGGACCACTTGTATCGTTCGTCATTCAGAACGCAATGCCCATTTCGTAATTACGTCACGATTGTTAATTCACCAATTCGTTGGTTGCTGGATTGGTGCTGGACTTCCTGTCCTTCAGCACGTCGTTGTCGAACTTGAAGAACCAATCCTGACTGCCACCACCGAACAACTGGTCGACTTCGCCGTCGTCCAAGACTGTCACGCCGTCGAAAAAGTTTCCGTTGTTCTGACCCGGAAGAGCACCCGACCCGTCGCGGATGTTCGCCACGCGGTCGGCGTAGGTGTTGCCCGAAGTCCATTCTGACAAGATGGCGACCAATGCGGTTGCATCGCCATCATAGGTGGTCTCACCGCCGATCAGGATGTCATCGCCACCTTCGCCGTACACCTTATCGGTGCCGGTGCCGCCGATCAGAATGTCGCGGTCGCCGCCGCCGGCCAGCATGTCGTTGCCTGAGCCGCCCAGCAGGATGTCATAGCCCTTTTCACCGAAGAGGCGATCATTGCCGTCTTCGCCGTACAAACGATCGGATCCGCTGTCACCGTCGAGGAAATCGTTGCCATCGCCTCCGTACAAGACATCGTTGGCAATGCCACTGTGCAAGCTGTCGTTCCCTGCGTCACCGTGCAGTTCATGGCTCTTTCCGAGCTTCGGATCATCCGCTTGGACTTTATCGTTGCCCGCGAGACCATAGACCACGATGCGGCTCACAGCGTCGTGGTCGAAGACTCCGACAGTGACTTTGTTCATTCTCACGTAAATCTCTTGGCCCTTGAGCCTCGGCAGAACGTAGATCTTGTCGTTACCGATCGTGCCCACGACCAACAGCATCTTCTGACCGGCATTTTGCGGGTCATCGACAAGTCCCACGAATCCCGAAATCGTGGTCGGGTCGACATCACCATCATCGAGGATCGTTCCCAGTCCCTCATCGTCCGCGATTGTGGCATTGACCGCAGTGGACAGGTTGACGAAGAACGTCTCATCAGGGGATTCAAAGGCGGCGTCACCGTTGACAAAGACCGTGACGGTCTTGATGGTCTCGCCGGGGGCGAAGGTCAACGTCGTCGGCACAAGGGTCAAGTAATCGAAGGGTGCCGTGGCGGTGCCGTTGGCAGAAGTCGCCACAACCGTGACGATCTGCCCGCTGGCTGCCGACAGCGTCACCGTAAACGTCGCCGCCGTGACCTGGCCAACATTCCCTTCCGTCACTTCCACATCGTTGATCGACAAGGTCGCTGTCGCGACGTCGTTATCAAGGATTGTGGAGGTGCCTTGCTGGATCCCCAACTCCGTGGCGTTGGTCACGCTGCTGATGTCCACCAAGATCGTCTCGTTGGGTTCGTCCAGCGTGTCATTGACGAGTGTCAGGGTGAGCGTGTTGCTCAGGGTGCCTGCCGCGATCACGATCTGCGTGCCGAGGTGCGTGTAGTCGGTGCCGTCCGTGGCCGTGCCGGTGAAGGCCAGAGTGACCGTGACGTCTTGGCCCGACAGGGCGGACAACGTCGCCGTGACCGTGACCGGGCCGGCCGCTTCCGAAAGGGTCGGGGGCAAGACGGTCAATGTAACGGTCGCTGTCGTGAGGTCGTCATCAATGATCGTCGTGGTGCCTTGCTGGATCCCAGACTCCGTTCCGTTGGCCACGCCGCTGATGTCGACCACGATCGTCTCGTTGGTCTCGTCCAGCGTATCTGAGACGGCGGTCAGGATGAGCGTGTTGCTTAGGGTGCCGGCCGCGATCACGATCGTCGTGCCGGGGTGCGTGTAGTCGACGCCGTCCGTGGCCGTGCCGCTGAAGGCCAGAGTAACAGTGACGTCTTGGCCCGATACGGCGGACAACGTCGCCGTGACTGCAGCTGCGCCGAGCGCCTCCAACATGCCCGGCGGAGCGACAAGCAGCGTGACACTCGGTAGCGCGTCGTCATCAAGGATCGTGCCCTGTCCCTGATTGTCCGCGAACGTGGCGTTGATCGCGGAGGACAGGTTGACGAAGAAGGTCTGGTTGAGTTCATTGATGGTGTCACCGTTGACCGCGACCGTCACGGTCTGGGTCGTCACGCCGGGGGCGAATGTCAGTAGCGTCGCCACCGGGACGTAGTCGGCCGGGGCCGTGGCCGTGTTGTCGGCGGTCGTCGCCAGGACGATCACCGTACTCGCGCTGGCTGCCGACAACGTGACCGTGAACACGGCGTTGTTCGTGCCGATATTCCCTTCCACCACCGAGACATCGTTGATCGTCAAGGTCGGCAGGGGGGAAGACCGGCGGCGTGGGGCCATCATCATTGACGATCGTCCCCAGTCCCTGACTGTCGGCGACCGTGGCGTTGATCGGGAGGGTCAGGTTGACGACGAAGGTTTCATTCAGTTCCACCACGAAATCGCCATTGACCGCGACCGAGACCGTCTTGCTGGTCTCGCCGGGGAGGAACGTCACGATCGTTGGGACGGCAACGGCAATGTAATCACCGGGATTTGTGGCGGAGCCGTTGTCGGCGGCAGTCGCCGTGACTGTCACCGTCTGCGCGCTAGCCGCTGACAAAGTGACCGTGAACACTGCTAGAGTCGAGCCCGCATTTCCTTCCAGCACCGCGACGTCGCTAATCGAGATCGATGGCTGAGGCAGGACCGGTGCCGTGGGGTCGTCGTTGAGGATCGTTCCCAGTCCCTGAGTGTCGGCCAGGGTGGCGTTGAGCGGGAGAGTCAGGTTGACGAAGAAGGTCTCATCCAGTTCCGCCAGCGCGTTGCCGTTGACTAAGACCGTGACCGTCTGGCTGAGCGCACCCCCAGGGAGGAACGTCAGCGGCGTCACCGACAGCAGGTAGTCGAGCCCGGCGAGCGTGGCGGTGCCATCTGCGGAAGTCGCGGTGACTGTCACCGGCAGCAGGCTGGCCGCCGATAATGTGACTGTAAACACCGCGCTGGTCGTGCCCGCATTCTCTTCCAACACCGTGACGTCGTTGATAGTCAAGGTCGGCGGTGGCAGGATCGGTGTCGAATCATCATTGATGATTGTCCCCAGTCCTTGAGCGTCGTTGAGTGTCACGTTGACCGGGACAGAGAGGTCGACGAAAAAGGTTTCATTCGGCTCCACCGCTGTGTCGCCATTCACCACCACAGTGACCGACTTACTGGTCTCACCAGGGAGGAATATCAGGATCGTCCCCACCGGCACATAGTCGACACCGGCGGTAGCGGGGTCAGTGGTGCCGACGGAAGTCGTCGCCGTGACGGTCACCGGCAGCGCGCTGGCGGCCGACAACGTGACCGTGAATACAGCGTTGGTCGTCGTGCCAGTAGTCCCTTCCAGCACCGCGACGTCGCTGATCGACACGGACGCGGTAGGCAGGACCGGTGGTGTCAAAGGGTCATCGTCGATGATCGTTGCCAACCCCTGAGTGTCGGCGAGGGTGGCGTTGCCCGCGGCGCTCAGGTTGACGACGAAGGTCTCATCCCCTTCGACTGCCACGTCGCCATTGACCGCGATCGTGACTGTCTTGCTGGTCTCGCCCGGGAGGAATGTCACGATCGGCAGCACGGCACCGGCAGCGAAATCGACGCCACCCGTGGCCGAAGCGTTCTCGGCGGGAGTCGCCACGACGGTCACCGTCTGCGCGCTGGCCGCCGACAACGTGATTGTGAACACCGCATTGGTCGCGCCCGCATCCCCTTCCACCACGATGGCATCAGTGATCGACAAAGTCGGCGGGGGCAGGACTGGCGGCGTGGGGCCATCGTCATTGACGATTGTTCCCAGTCCCTGAGCATCGGCGAGAGTCGCGTTGACCTCGCCGGTCAGATCGACGACGAAGGTTTCATTCGGTCCCACGAACGCGTCGCCATTGACGACCACGGTGACCGTCTTGCTGGTCTCGCCGGGGAGAAACGTCAGGGGCGTCACAGAGAGCAGGTAGTCGAGACCGGCAACCGTGGCGGTGCCGTCGGCGGACGTCGCCGTCACGGTCACCGGCAGAACGCTGGCCGCCGACAATGTGATCGTGAACACCGCGTTGGTCGTCGTGGCCGTCGCCCCCTCCAGCACTGCGACGTCGCTGATCGACAAGGTTGGCAGGGGGAAGACCGGTGCTGGGGCAGTATCGTCTTCGAGAATCGTCCCCAGCCCCTGAGCGTCGGCGAGAATGGCGTTGACCGGGAGGGTCAAGTCGACGACGAAAGTTTCATCCACTTCTGTGGCATCCACATCACCGTTGATCGCGACTGTGACCGTCTGGCTGAGCGGGCCGCCGGGGAGGAACGTCAGGAGCGTCGCCACTGACGCGAAATCGACACCGGCCACTGTGGCGGAGCCATCGGCGGCAGTCGCCAAGACGGTCACCGGGAGCGCGCTGGTCGCCGACAACGTGACTGTGAACACTGCGCTGGTCCCGCCCACGTCCGCATTCCCTTCCACGACCGTGACGTTATTGATCGACAAAGTCGGTGGGGTCAAGATCGGCGTCGCGTCATCGTTGACGATTGTTCCCAGTCCCTGAGTGTCGCCGAAGGTGGCGTTGACCGCAGCGGTCAAGTTGACGAAGAAGGATTCATTCGGCTCAACCAGCGCGTCACCGTTGACCGCCACTGTGACCGTCTTGCTGGTCTCGCCAGGGTTGAACGTCACCACCGTCGCCTGCGGGATGTAGTCGAGCATGCTCGTGGCCGTGTTATCGGCGGTCGTCGCCACAACGGTCACCGTCCGAGTGTCGGCCGCTGACAAGGTGACTGTGAACACCGCGTTGGTCGTGCCCGCATTCCCTTCCACGACCGCGACGTCGCTGATCGAGAGGGCCGACAGAAGACTGCGATCCTCCAGACGCTCAATTTGAAGAGGACTCCGATGTCGCAGGCTGCGACGGTTTGTATTCCGTGACGATGTTCTCGTTCGACTGCTTTGGGAAAACAAATTTCGAACGCCATTCAACCAACTGCGAGTCAACATAATTTCTTTCCAACTTTGGGGGCACTAAAAATGGAAATGGGGAAACAATTCACTTTGCTGACCGCAACCGACGCGGCCCTGTCATCCGCTCGGGTGTTCTTGGACCGGGCGTCTTGGACCGGGTGTTCTTGGACCGGGTGTTCTTGGACCGGGCGTCTTGGACCGGGCGTCTTCAGGGCGGCTGGGACAACCTGAGACACCCGGTCCTCTGGTTTGCACGATGCGACACTGCTCAGTCTCATTTCGCCGCGTCTTTGGCCTTGTCGAGTGTCTTCTGAGCGACTTGCTTGATCTTGCCGACCACCTGATCGGTCTTTCCTTCCCTGCGAAGCTTGTCGTTGTTGGTCAGTACGCCTGCCGCTTCTTTGATGCGGCCTTTCACTTCGTCTGTCTTGCCACTCATGTTCATGACTCCTTTTCCGAGAGGTTGTTGAGAAACGTTTCGTTACAAGCCACCGTTCAGAACTCTCGCGACACATGGACGTAGTCAGCCGCCAGATGCCGGAGCGAGTGCTAGAACCGCAGGTGGCCGCGAGCGTTGCTCGCTACCAAAAACCAAAAAAAAGCCGACGTGGCGGAACCCCATGAAGGATTCCACCGCGTCGGCCTACTCATTAACTCGCCCTTCCGGCAGGAGCCGAATTGCGCGTTATTTAGTCGTCCGAAAATGCACCACAAACCAAAAAAAAAGCCGACGTCGTGGAACCCCTTAAGGATCCCACCACGTCGGCCTACTCTTTAACGCGCCCTGCGGCATCAGCCGAATTGCGCTTTATTTAGTCGTCCGAAATTTATTGAGCCGTCTGATTGAGTCGCTAAGAAGAGACCCTGCAACTCACTACGATTCGCGGGAACAGCTTGTATTGCTTGCCATTCAAAACGCAATCAGAAGGCAATGCGTTTCTTATTTTTTTTGAAAGTATTTACGATACGCTCAAATTGTCTGAACGGGCTCTTGCTCCGTTGTCACACCGAAGCGTTACCCACACTCTCCCTTCAGAGTTATGAGAGTACGCATTGGGAGTTTGCTATGAAAACGCAGGGAGAAATCGAAGCTGAGGTCTGCCAAGGGATCGCTAGTTTTGAGCAGGAATACATGGGCCGTGGCCCCAAGGACATTCAGACCCATTTGTTCGGTGATCTGCTCCTCGTTCGGCTGCGTGGCGTGTTGACCGCCGCCGAACAGCACTTGGTCAAGACGCTCGTTCCCGAAAAGGGCAGAGATCTGCTGAAACAAGTCCGCACTCAACTGATTGAACTCGCCCGCCCAGTACTGGACGCAATGGTGGAATCAGCCACCGGCAACAAAGTCTTGAGCCTGCACCACGACATCAGCACGGCCACTGGCGAAGAGATCATCCTCTTCACTCTGACCGAATCGCCGCTCGTCCGTGAGAAGAAGAACAGATAGAGAGTTCCAGTCGGCCACCCGCCCAGGAAAAACTCATCTGCGGCCAGCACAGAGTCCGCTTTGCACTGCAAACGACCTGTGATTGGCACGCGGCGTGCGCCAGTTGCTCACAACGCGTGTCAAAGAAACGCGGCATCAGTCGCACTGCAACGAGGTGACTCAACTGTCGCAAGTTGTGTCGCAAGTTTGTCGCAAGTTGGTGTGATCAGTCTTTGAGCCGGTAAGTGAGCTGATTCGTGGCTCCTTCGGCGATCAACAGTCCCTTGTCGAGCAGCGCTTTGAGGTCGCGCTGGAGTGACCGGCGGTTGATGCCGGCACACAGTTGCTCGAAGTCTTGAATGGTCAGGCTGCCGCGTTCCAAGACGAAACCCATCGCTGCGGTTTGACGTGGGTTGAGGCTGTGTCGCTGAGCCAGAACGTCACGGGCGATGACTCGTTCTCCGCGCTCTTTGACTTCGTCGAGTTGTGTGGACAGACCATCGACGAAGAAGTTCAGCCAGCCGGTCAGGTTTATGCCTTGGTCACGCACGCCTTGGATCGCCGCATAGAACGCTTTGCGGTCGCGGTCGTGGTATTCGCTGATTGTGAATAGTCGCTTAAAGTCGTAGCCCGCGCGATACAGGCACAGCGTTGAAAGCAGTCGCGACGTGCGGCCGTCGCCGTCGAAGAACGGGTGAATGTGAATGAGTTGAAATTGGGCGATGCCGCTGACGAGTACCGGATGAATCTCGGTCTTCGCATTGAGCCACTCGACCAATTCAGCCATCAGAGACGAGACATCGCCGGCTGGCGGCGGCGTGTAGTCCGGTTCGCCCGTTGCTGAATTCACAACGAAGTTTTGAACGCGGCGGTACTCGCCCGGCGCGGCGCTGCCGCCGCGAACGCCTTCGACCAAGTGCTTGTGAATCTCACGGACCAAACCCTCGGTGATTGGCGAGCCGCTGGCGAGATAGCCGGAGACGAACTCAAACGCGCGGCGATAGTTCAGCAATTCGCGAGCGTCATCGGGATCGGCGTTGGGAACCGTTTCACCGGCCAGCAGCCGCTCCGCTTGCTCCAGCGTTAGCCGAGTCCCTTCGATGTGCGTCGTGTGATGCGCTTCGAGCAACAACGCTCGTTGCCCCATCTCGCGAATCCAATCCTCAGACAACGTGGCTGCTTCGAGGAATCCCCGCGCCCGCTCGATCTGCGTCAACCCGGCGGTGATCCGGTTCGTGATCGTGAATTGGGGATGAAACGACGGCATGACAACCTCACGAGGAACGGCCGGGTATCAGGGTCTCGACTTCGATGGCGATGGATTGTGTCAGTTGGTCCGCTGCTGGTTCCTCGATCAACTTCCGTTGGATGGAAGGCGGCAGAAGCGTAACTCCGATTTTGCAATTGTCACGGTCGCTGGTGGCATGACGTGTGGAGTTGTGACTCTATCGGTCGAGCGGATTCAAGATCTCGCACGGGAGCCGCTGGCGTTCGACATGCCGACGACGACCACTCGCAGCGAATCCGCCGCGGCGGAACGCCGATTGGCTCGACGCGGTGCAAGCGATGGAACGCGAAGCCGAAGCGATTCAGCAACGTCGAACATCCGGCAACGGATCGACGCGGGGCTGACGACGCTGGCCGAAGTGTGCGACCGGCTGGCGTTCGTGCGACCGCCGTTTGACCTGGCCAACATCGCGGCCGTGGCCGATGAGTTCGACGCGGGGCTGATCGTGCTGGACTACATCCAACGGATTCAACCTCCCGGCGAGCATGGCGACAAGCGCGGCTCGGTCGATGCCACAATGAACCATCTGCGGGCGTTCGCTGACGCGGGCGTGGCGGTCAGCGTTGCTGTCGGCAGTCGGACGAACGAAGGACAAGCAAGGCCGGTCGAGCTACTCCGGCGAAGGGCTGTCGCTGGCATCGTTCCGCGAATCGAGCGAGTTGGAGTTCGGGGCCGATGATGCCTTCATCCTGACGCCGGACGCGAACTCGGAAGTGATCGTGCGGCATCTCAAGAGCCGCAACGGTGAATGCCTCGACCTGCGGCTGACGTTCGACAAGCCGTTGCAACGCTTCACGTCGATCGACGCTGGCAACGTGACATCGAACGGCGAGCGACCGGGCAAGCTCCGATCCGCGATTGCCGAACTGTGGGCCAGAACTCCAATGGGCCGCGAAGACGTTGACGATTGGGGGGCCAACTGATGAACAACGGACATCCGCCACGATTGCCGGGCTGTTCTGTGTTGCCACCGATGAACCCTCGACCGGCAACCGCGACCGCCTCACCGAAGGACAAGCCGAAGAATCGAGCGACCGGCGACAGGTTCTCGACGATCAACGCTTTCGTTGATTGTTCGCTGGCGGAACTCAGCCGGAGCGAGGCGTTGACATAGTTCGTGCTGTGGCGCGACACGAAAGACGGAACGGTGAGAACCTCGATTGCGGATGTTGCTCGGCGAATCGGAGCGAGCCGCCGGGCGGTCATCGACGCCGTTGCCAAGTTGCGAAAGCGAAAACTGCTGACACTGGTTTTTCGAGGCGGGATCAATCGCGGAGTGAGCATTTACCGCGTTCACCCTCTCGTCGAATTGTGACTCAACGGGTGAAGCTGGCTTCACCTTAACGGGTGAAGTTTCCCGGCATCCGCTGGTGAAGCGGGCTTCACCTATCCCAGAACGGACCATAAGCGAATGGTCCGCTGCCTGACGGCAGGACCATTCTTGAAGAGAGAAAGAGAACGCGACCATGCCGACCGATCACGCGATTCTCGCCCAACTGCAAACGCTGTGGAGTGAACCCGTCACCGAAGCGACAGCCGAAACGGACTCGGAAGCGGCGTTCGTGTCGAGCGAGTGGCAACCGTCACCGATCCCGCCGGCTCGGTCGGCAGACACGCCGGCAACTTGGGACGCCGACGCGGCAGAACTGATCGGCTGGTTTCAAGCGAATCGGGATCGGCTGCCGGTCGAGTAGTTTTGCTTGAGGCCGGGTGCGTGGGTGGTCGATGCCGCGTTGTTCTATCGGTCACTCGACGGTGACATCGCCAGCGGACCAACCGGGCCACGGGGACGGTATGGCGGATCGGCTCACGACCTGAAATGTCTGCGGAAGGCAACTTGTCTTTCCGAGCCACAATGCCGATGATGTACATGAACGGTTGACACAGCCATTGGAACGGGAGAATTGATCATGCAGCAAATTGGGATCAAAGAAATTCGAGACAACCTTGCGGACGCGCTCAACCGAGTGGCCTACGCGGGTGAACGAGTTGTGTTGGCTCGACGCGGTAAGGGAGTGGCAGCGTTGGTGTCGATGGATGACCTCGACTTGCTCGAAAAGCTGGAAGATGAGGCGGATGTACGCGACGCCAAACGAGTGTTGGCGGAAATGAAGCGGAAGGGGCAGAAGGGAACGCCGCTGTCTGCCGTCAAGAAACGTTTGGGGATGAAGTAGCATGGGTTCGCGGCGTTACGAAGTGATCTTGTCTCCGAAAGCGGAAAAGCAATTGGACGCTTTGCCAAAGTCGATTCAGCGACGCATCGCGGAAGCGGCTGAAGGGCTGGAAACGAATCCGCGACCGCACGGAGTCAAGAAATTGGAAGGGGCGGACAATCTCTGGCGAATTCGCATTGGTGATTATCGCCTTGTCTACACGATTGAAGATGATCGACTGATTGTGCTGGTCGTAAAAATCGGACATCGCCGAGAGATCTACCGAGGGTGAGTCGCACCATGAAACGCACGATGCCACCGCTGCCCAAGCCGGACGCAAATGGTCGGTTCCCCGCGTTAGCGTACATCCAAGTTTCGATTGCCCGCGACATCGTGCGAGAACGAACGGCACTTGGACTGACTCAACAGCAATTGGCCAAGCTGGCCGGCATTCGCGACGAGACGCTCTGTCGTATGGAATCGGGAAAGCATTCTCCGACCGTCCGTACTGTCGAGAAGATTGAAAAGGCACTCCAAAACGCCGCGAAGAAACTCCAAAGGGCGTAACGATGGGAACCGTCTTCAAGAAACAGACAACGCGACCGCTGCCGGTTGGGGTCGACATCTTCACAAAGTCCGGGCAACGCTTCGCACGTTGGAAGACTGGCAAGCGGACTCGCACGGCGAAGCTGACGACCGGACGTGATGGGGCGGAGCGGATCGTCACGGAGTCGCCGACGTGGTTGGCGATGTATCGTGACGGGAGCGGGTATGTCTGCGAAGTCTCGACCGGCTGCCGCGATGAAGCGGCGGCGCGGAGCGTGCTCGGCGAGTTGGAACGGCGGGCGGAGATAGTTCGGTCGGGGATCATCTCGACCACTGAAGGCATGATGACCGTGCATCAACACACGCTGCTGTCGCAGCATCAAGCGGCGTGGAGCATCGTTTGCGAGCGTCTGGGCATCACGCCGGAGTTTCTCGACCAGTTCGGCGACTGCATCGCGCTTCGGCTCACGGTAGCTCGGCTCGGCGACAACACGCCGACAGCGGAGACCGTTCGCGAACGGCTTGCCGAGTTCGGTGAATTGGCGGACGGACTGACGACCGCCGAGAGCATCGCGTCCGGCTGGCTCGGCATGTTCGACCGCATGGCCGGTTGAAAAGGGGCCAAGGTACTCCGGCAGGGCTTTGCGCGCGGGGGGCCGAAGGCATCGTCGGGAAATCGGTATTTGGGGGGCAAAATTCGGGCGGCTGCTTTCCTGCCCGCGTTGTTGCGTGCGTTGTCCAACCCGATGGGCGCGGACGGTGACTTCCCCAGGTCGAAAGGTACTTCCAACGAGACGTTCCGAAGCTCTGCCTACGGGAACCAACCAAAAACCAGACAAAGTTTGCTTCTTAACCCGTTGAGGGATTTTCATGAAATTGAACCGACGCGAACAGTTGATCTTGGCGGGAGTTTTTTGCGACCGAGAACACTGGGCAAAACAGGAATGGAACGGCTCTGGACTGCGTTCTACGTCGCAGTTGGGGGCCTATCGCGTCCGCATCACGGACGCTCGTGAAGGTCTTATCGCGATGAACCCGGCCGACTGGCTTGGACATTCTCCAACACCCAGCGATTCGGTTCTGATGTGCAGAGCGTACGCGCGACTTGAAACCCTCGGTTTGTTGGAACGCTGCAATCGGGGTGGATATTCGCATCGAACCTCGCATCTCAAGCTGACCGACACGGGCGAAGAGATGGCGCGGCAACTCCGCGAAATCGACTTGATCGTCACCGTCGAACGATGACAATTCGGCGACGGGTAGCCGCGCCGTTGCAACGGTGCGGCTTTGCGACGCCGGTTTGAGTTCGTGGACCTACCGCCACGGACTCGCCGGCTCGGCCCGTTCAACGGTAGGGCACAACATGGCGGCGAAAGACGACTTGGCATTCATCGCACTGAGAATCCGCAAGCTTGTGGACTCGCAACCCAAGGACGATTTGTTTCTGACCGCCGTTTGGCGATTGGTCCATAAAGCGACCGACCTGGGCGCGTTCGCGGAAGTTCGATTCACTGAGTTCAAAACGTCTTTTGATTCGCAGCGTGAAGCCGAAACGTACAACAGCAGACATCACCACGGAGTGACTTCTGCGCCGATCAATAGATTGCCGCTCACGATGCTGGACGCGATGAAATGGCTCGCCGAAGCCGATATCGGCCTTTCCATCCCTTCTGATCTTCCGAAGCTCGGCGATTTTGAGGAATCGCGTCTGATGATCCGTCGGGGCGGTGCGGTAGCTGGGGCTGTCGAGCCGTAGAAGGTCGATGAGTTCTTTGGCCTCTTTCGTCCGACCCTGAATGCTGCCGTTGCGACGGACGGTCACGTCACTCGACAAGAGACTGTCGAGCGGGTTCCCACGCGAGCACCAACAGATCACGAAACGCCTGATCGCGAACGTGAACAAGAACCTTGTTGTGATCGGCGGCCGTGATGAAGTCTTCGCGTTTGTCGGGCGTCGGCTTCTCTGCGTGCCGGATGGGATTCACAGAAATGCGGCCTTGTTTATCGGCCCAATTGAACGCTCGTTTCATCGCGACGATCGCATTCCGCTTTGTCGTGTTCCCCCACCCCGACTGCGAATCAACCCACTCTTGAATGTGGAATGGTTTGATGTCCGCCACAAGCAAATCCGGAAACAAGTTGACGAACGATTGGCAGTACTCGCCGTAGCGGGAATATGTCCGTTCGGCTTGGTGCTTCTGACTCCAATCGAGAAACGCATCAACGATCGAGGCGACAGAAACGGACGCGCTGCTTGTCACATTCTGCGTGGGCTGCTGCATCAGTTGATGGTACTGACGAAACGCAGCATCGCGATTAGCCCCCCAAATTGATCTGCTTGCCGTCCACTTGGACGTACCAAAGACCACGGGCCTCCCGGAAAAACGGTTTCGGATAGCGCGGCACAATTGAACCTCCCTTGCTGGTTGTGAAACACACCAAGAGGGCCAAGGAAGGTTCTCGAAACTCCTGTCAGTATCCGCCAAGACCACTGACAGGAGTTTTTTGTTGCCATCGCCGAGTCGAATTCTCTGACATTTCCTCTGACAGATCAATTCGGCTCGTCGTAAGTCAGTACGCCCGGAGGGAGTCGAACCCCCAACCTTCGGATCCGAAGTCCGACGGAAACACCGAGAAAACGCGGGTGTTTTGAATTCAGTTGCACAAAAAGTTGCAACTGATACGGCGGAAGATGGCTGCGAACGGTTGATATCGGCGGCGGAAACTGACCCCGATTTGGCTCGGCTTGTGAGTGCGTGGCCGAAGCTGTCGGTGATGGTCAAGCGGATGATCTTGGCGGCATTGGACGCCAGCAGCGAGACCGCAATCGCAGACACCGCGATGACTCACGGAGAGGGGGGTCGCGATGAATCAGGCGAAGTCCGAGCGGTCGATTGATGCTGGCGGAGTTGGTCGAGACCGACAGCCCGGCGCGGTCGGGGATGAAGTCGGCGGAGAGATCGTCACCCGGTCCTTCGCTTGGCTGCGCCAAGACGCCTCAGAAGCCGTCAGAGCCATCGGACGGGCACGCTGTGGCCGATGTGCTGGTGAGGTCCAGCGGGCGAACTGGCGACGCTGGTGCGGTTGCCGAAGGCATTGGCAAAGACGAGAGCAGAATGAGTTTCCGCGTTCACCCAGGATTTGCCCGGACACCCCACCCCTGATCGGCGGACGGTACAGCGGTTAGCTCCCATAATCGCAACAGAAAAATTGAGAAAGGAAAACCGATGCAAGCTCACGAATTGAAGGACTATCAGCGTCTCCGAGCGGAAGGGCGATGGACTCAAGCCAGCGAGTTTCGCGAGGCAGAGCGGCAACGATTGCGCAAGGCCGGTCGCAGCAAGCAGCAGGCGTGTGACGAGTCATGGTCGGCGATGTTGGTGAAGTTCCCGCCTCAGACGCAGAC
>CAMDPK010000134.1 GCA_945904015.1 Candidatus Kuenenia stuttgartensis
CAGAGGTAAGATCTCACGCTCCATCCGCAGCCGCTCGACCTCCGCTCGCAGCTTGCGAATCTCTTCCTCCAGACCGGTTTGCTTGCCGGACCCGGCAAACGCCGAGCCTCCTTCCGCCGCGAATTCGTCCCGCCACCTCCGCAGAAAGCCTTCGCCGACGTCGAGGCTCTTCGCGACCTCGCCAACACTCCGCCCAGGTTGCCTCGACAACCGAACGGCCTCCACCTTGAACTCTCGTGTAAACTTCCGTCGCTGACGCATCGTTCTCGCTCCTCGTCTTGCACTCTACGCGCTTTGCTACGCGCCCGCAAAACGGGGGGAAGTCCAACAAGAGTCTCCCCCCTCCTCACCGGCGAAGCTGTTCGGCATGCCGATGAAGGGGTCTGGTGTTGGCCGTTACCGAGCCAGCGAATCGCCGTTCAGCTATTTGCCCTTCTTTGCGTTTTTCATTTGCCGCTTTTCCTTGAGGCTCAGCAGCGGTTTTTTCTGTTGTTCTTTTTGGCCTTTATCTTTTTTTCCCTTTTCGCCCATTTCTATTTCTCCTTGCTGAAACAACAAATTGCATTTGACCGTGACATCATCGAAAACCAACACCTCCAGGTTAGCAGATCAGCGGATTTGATGTTACCGCCAGATGCCCCTTCGCCCACATGTGTGGGTGCTCGCAGAATTTGGAGGGGTAAAATTTCATGGTGTCGGAGGATGCCGGAGCCATTCAGCAAGTGTTGCGGCTGAGTGACTGCGAGAATCAATCGTTGGATAAATCCTCTGTCGCCGCGATGGTGCAATCTACGAAGCCTGTGCCATCCGACTCGCACATTGAAAACGCGCCCCACGACGGAGCGATCTCATGTTCTTTCCCATCTATCGGCAGCTGCAGCGCAAACATGCTCAATGGCCTGACGCGCCGACACGACGCGATGTTCTGAAAGCCGCATTGGCATCGGCCGGTGGCTTGTGGACGTTCGAGTCGTGCCGCGCGGCTCCGGCGAACGCCGACTTGCCGCGAGTCGTTGTTGTCGGCGCTGGCTTCGCCGGTATGGCGTGCGCGGATGAATTGGCAGCGATGGGATATCGCGTCACTGTTCTCGAAGCACGTAGTCGCGTCGGTGGGCGAGTGCTCACGATTCGTGATCTCATCAAAGGCAAAACGGTTGAAGCCGGAGGCGAATTGGTCGGACCCAATCAGCCGACTTGGATGGCCTACGCGAAACGATTCGGGCTGCGGTTTATCGAGATGCCGTGGAGACCCTGCGATGTGATTTCGCTGGGCGACGGATTGCTCGCCCCTGAAATGGCTCGCAAGATTTGGAGCGAGATGCGATCGGCCTTGGAACGCATCAACGTCGATGCGGAAGCCATCGACGCCTTCCGGCCCTGGGCCAGTCCGAATGCGGAGCAGCTCGATGCTCGGTCGCTGGACGGTTGGATCAGGCAGCTTGATGTTGATCGTCGGTGCCAAGAATTGATCGAGATTCAGTGGACCGGGATCAACGGTTTGATTCCCGCTTGGCAAAGTTGGCTGGGCATCTTGGCCATCGTGCGCGGTGGCGGACTGCAGAAATTTTGGGACGAGACCGACACGCTGCATTGCGTCGGTGGAACTCAGCAGCTTGCGGAGAAACTCGCCGAGTCGTTGATCGGCCATCGCGGTCAATCTGCCTTGCGGCTCGACTCGCCGGTCCATGCCATTCGGCTGCGCGACAAAATCGCGATGGTCGAATTGGCCGACGGTACGACGATCGAAGCGGATGACGTGGTGCTCACGGTGCCGCCGAGCACCTGGAACAAGATCGCGTTCGATCCTCCATTGCCCTCGCAATTGACCGTGCCGATGGCCGCCAGCACGAAGTACCTCGCGGTCTTTGACAAGCCGATCTGGAACGACTTGCAACGTCAGCCGAACGCGATGTGTCGCGGACCAATTCAACTGACGTGGGAGACGACCGCCGGTCAAGGAGACGCGGGCCCACATGCACTGGTGGCCTTCGCCGGCGGCCGATCCGCGGACGAATGTCGCGGCTGGCCGGATGCCGAACGGGACGCGCGTTGTCGGGCCGCCTTGGATCGGCTTTATCCCGGAGCCGCCCAGTCCATCACGACGGGTCGCTTCGTGGACTGGGTCAGCGACGCCTGGGCACGCGGAACGTATTCGTTTCCCGCTCCCGGCCAAGTCACGACGGTCGGACCAATCCTCGATCGCGGCCATCACCAGCATTTGCATTTCGCAGGCGAGTACGCCTGCTACGCGTTCATGGGCTGGATGGAAGGTGCGTTGAACTCTGGCGTCCGAACCGCTCGCCGTCTTGCCGAGCGAGACGGCTTGGCGAAACCAATCAAGCCATGACCGCGGAAGCGACCGCCGTCAGTTGAGCCTGAGAGTTGCTGCTGCTGGAGTGCTGGGGGCTATTCGTGAGTCTTCTGCGGACTTCTCGCACGATTTCATCAATTTGGAACGGTTGCAGAGAATGCGGCTCCTTTGTCAGCATCGCTCGCCATTCTGTCAAAACTCGGTTCTTGCCCGGCTCTTTTGACTCGCGATTGGATTCTTCGATCATCTGTTGGATGGTGACTTCCCATTTTTGGAAATTCATCGACTATTCCTTGGTACTTTCGGTGTCGGTCGCCAGCAGCCGCCAAGTGCGTCCGCCCAGCCCGCAGATCCACACATATCCTTTCGACCGAAAACCCTGCTGGACATTCACCCGTCACCCAGTTTCGTCTAACGATTTCAACGAATTCAGGGAGCCTGTGGGGACTTGGGTAAGACCACAATCAGCAACGTGGCCAGAGGACCGAAAAAGAGCGACGCAAACCACCACAGCAAGCCGCTACGCCCCTTCGATTGTGCCAGACCAGCATTGATGAGGGACAAGGTTCCCCAGCCGACGAAGAAGTCCGTTTGGTTGTGCATGACTGCCCCCTTGCTTCATGAGAATTGTACGGCCGCAGTTCTTGTGGTCAGGCCCAACAAAGAACCGGTTACTATCGGTCGGCTGCGAGTGAGAACGCAGATCACCGAGTCAACCGGCTGGAAAACTGAATTCGGCATCCAACCACATGAGCCAAGAAAGAAGCACATGGACAAGAAGAGCAAAAAACGAATCGACGTTCTGCGCAGCAACTTGCAGCGGCTTCGTCAGCAGCTCTCTGGAGTGCAGAAACAAAAGGATGATCCTGAAGAATCAAAGACGCTCGCGAACCAGATTGCCTTGATCGAAGCCGAACTGCAATCGCTCATGGGAAATCAAAATCCAAGCTCAAAGCCGTAGAACTGGCAAAGGCTCACGCTTTCGGAAAGATCCACCGCAACCAAATCGACACGCCCGGTGGCGTTTGTGTCGGCTACGGTTTCGTGATCGCTCCGTCGCGGCGGCGGAGGTTGCCCCAGCGCATGTCAAAGGGCGGGTCGTCGGTGATCGGAAACTTCGCGGCGAGCTCCTCGTTGAGGTCGATGCCCAGTCCCGGCCGGTCGCTCGCGTAGTAGTAGCCGTTCTTCAATTCTGGACAGCCAGGGAACACGTCCTGCTCGGCCTGCGTGAAGATTCGCGACTCTTGCACGCCGAAATTGGGCGTCGCCAAATCGAGATGCACATTCGCCGCGTGACCGACGGGTGAAACGTCGCCTGGTCCGTGCCATGCCGTGCGCACCGCGAAGAATTCGCACAACGCGGCGACCTTGCGAGCCGGAGTCAATCCGCCGATCTGCGACATGTGAATGCGGATGAAGTCGATCAGCCGCCCGCTGACCAGCGACAGCCATTCGTTGGGGTTGTTGAACAGCTCGCCCATCGCCAGCGGCGTGCTGGTCAACGCGCGCAGCTTCTCGAAGTAGCCGACGTCCTCCGGGCTGAACGGGTCTTCGAGGAAAAACAGTTTGTATGGTTCCAGGTCACGGCAAAGCTGCATCGCCAGGATCGGCGGAATGCGTTCGTGGGTGTCGTGCAACAGCTCCACATCGTCGCCCAATTGGACGCGCAGGTGCTCGAACATCTTCGGTACGAGCCGCGTGTATTGCCGCGGTTCCCAAGTCTCGGTGCGTGCTCGTTCCGTCTCGCTCGTCCCTTTGACGGCTGAAGTCCCCGCGCCGTAGGTCGCCTGTCCTTCGACGCCAATTTGTGCTCGCACATGCCGGAAGCCGGCTTCCATCGCTTTGCGGACGGCGTCTTCGACTTCTTTCAAGTTGGTGCCGCTCGCGTGTCGGTACGTGTCCACCGCGTTCCGACACTTGCCGCCGAGCAGTTGAAAGACCGGCATCCCGGCTCGCTTGCCGAGGATGTCCCACAAGGCCATGTCCACGCCGGACAGCGCGTTGCCGAGCACCGGCCCATTCCGCCAATACGAACTGACGTAGCACGATTGCCAGACATCCTCGATCGCCAGCGGATTCTTGCCGATCAAGAACGGCCGCAAAAATTCATCGACCGCCGTCTTCACCACGCGAGCCCGCTGTGTAAACGTCGCGCAACCCAGACCGTAAAGCCCCGGCTCATTCGTGAGTACCTTGACCACGACCAAGCGAATCCCCGCCGGAGCCGTCAGGATCGTCTTGACGTCCGTGATCTTCAGCGGCGGCAAGTGACGAGGCGTGACGTCGGGAGGTTTCGTCTCTTGTCCCGAAGCACCACCAGCGGAAACAAACGGAAGACTGATCACCCCGGCCGACAGACCGAGCCGCTGCAACCATTGACGTCGATCCATAGCAGACCTCCTCGCAAGGGACGGAGTTGCACTGAAACCCGCATGAATTGACCGCTGATCGTGCCTGACCTGGAATTGCCCCAGCCATCGAAACGGTGTTAGCGCAAGCCCAACGCTCGTTTCACTGCGGCGAGTGGGATGGAGCGTTTCTTGCCTTCCGAGCGTTTGGCTTTGCGGAGTTCCAGCAGGTCTTCCGCGTCCGCCAAGCGCTCTTGAACGGCCATGTATTCCTCATAGGGGAGCACGGCGAATTGCTTCTTGCCATCCTTGATCAGGATTTCGGGATGCAGCTTGAGCATGAGACTCTCCGGCTATTGGTACGCCTCTCTTCGATGCAACACACGATAGACGACAACGGTATTTTCCTCGACCTCAAACAAGACCCGATCATCGCCGACGCGAAGCCGATATTCCGGCGTGAAGTTGGTCAGTTTCTTGACATCGCCATCCAAGTCTTGTTGCAACGCTTCAATTTTTTTCATAACGCGACGATGTCGAACAGTCGGCAATCCTTTGAGGTCTTTGACCGCACGCGGCTTGAATTCGATTTGATAAATCACCGCAGCATCCCTCGCACAACGTCGCGGCTGGCCGTATCGGCAACGAGTTTGACGAAATCGCGAACGAGCGGGAAGGCGGTCAGGACGTGCGGCATCGGAATCTGACTTCGGCCTGCTTGTGAGCGTCGCGTGAAGGGTCGGGGGTCGCTGTGCGCGGATCTCCTGACCCCGCACTCCGACGACCGCAAGTCTCCAACGATTCGGGGAGACCCTCGGTCCAGCCTAGCGGCGTGGTCGGGAGACCCGCGCCGAGCGCAACTTCTTCCTCAGACGACGGACAACTCGCGAGCATGGGTGATTTCGCGCTTGTTGACCGGCCGCACTTGGTCGGCTTCCAGGGTCACGACAGCGGCGGTTCGGCCTTCGAGCGTTACGAATTCGACTTCGTAGGCTTGGCCGTCTCGATAAACGTGAACCACGGCTCCCACATCGCCAGCTTCCAACCCTTCGGCGGCCACGGGCGTTGTGAGCACGACTCGAACATGTTCGCGAATCATCGCGTCCTCTCAATCATCTTGTGGGTAAGCCGTGACCAGTCGTGGCGTCGTCTGTTCGGCATCGACGATCCAGACCGTTCGCACGAGCGGCGTTTTGCCAACGGCGGTCGTGGCACGCCGTTCGACATGGAAACTTTCCTCAAACAAATTGCTTCCGGCTGCCGAAGAGTCTATAGATTCCCCTCAGCAATTCGATTGCCCCCCCCCCCGGAGATAGCATCTCCGGCCCAACGCCCCCGCAAGGGGGGCGTTTCTTTTTTGGTCATACGGGCGACACTCCGACGACCGCAGATCTCCAACGGTCCAGCCAAGCGGCGGGGTCGAGAGACCCTTGCCGAACGTGTTGCCACGTTTCCAAACCTGTCCTAGACTCTCTCAAGCTGGCGGACAAAACTCGGCTTCATGCCGTGTGAGTCATTGGGGCAACCCGATGGCTCCTATATCCGCCGGCTATTTTTTTGCGCGGGCTTGCAGCGTCAGCGGTTTGGACTGCGTGTAATAGACGCCGTAGGGTGCCGTTCGAGTGTCATCGAAGTCCAAGACCAGTTTCGTTTGCGGCCAAATGAGACTCACGAAACGGTCTTCACCGCGTTCATAGAATCGCTGCAAGGCCCACAGGAAGTAGTCCACAGCTTGCAGACCAGCGACGTCTTGCGAATTGGCGGGAATGATTTCGATGGGAGCGGTCCCCACGATGCCCCTGCGTTGGCGGAATTCGTTTCGAGCAGCTTCCAAGGCTTTCTCCAATGCCTCGGTGCGATCCGACGCGCCGCGTCGAGCAAAGTGAATCGTGTAGCCGGCATCTTGGTGAAGTCGTTCTTTGAAGAGTTGGCTCACACAACGGTCGTAGAGTTGGTTCGGATGGTATCGGTACTTGGGCTGCCGCTGGTTGTGCTCCTGCACCTTGTCCGCGATGACTCGCTTGTCGCGCACGACCGCATAGAACCGCACTTGGTGACGTAGCAGCAATTTGAAAACCTGATGCCGGACTTCGGCGGGATCATCTTTGGCGTGAAACGCGATGGCTGTCCGGCGTCGTTCCGGTTGCATGGAAGGGACACCGCGAAAGTACGGATCGGCCAGCAGCTCTGCACGCAGCTCGGTGAGTTCTTTGGCCAGTCGCTCCGGTTCGTCGATGTCCAACTTGCCGAGCATGAAGTAATTCGAGCAGCCTTCCGTCCCGACAATCAGTTTGCCCCGCCCCGCGAACAACGTCGCGTCACCGGCTTCATCCACAAAGTAATACCGAACGCCTGGGTTCGGAGTGGCACTCTCCGTCATCGCGGTTTCCTTGGACTCGGACTTCGGGGATGGCTCGGCTAATCGCGTTCTACGTTGGGTTTGGATGAGGTCCGAGACGGGAATTCGCGTGTCGGTCTCAGGATTGATTGCCATGTTCTATACCTCATGAGCAGTTTTGGAATCAAACTGCGAACAAAATAGAACATGGCAACGACATGAAAATTGCGCTGAGTTGCACTCTTTTGCACTCGGCTAGGAGTGCAAATTATTTCGACTTCGGGCGGCCTTTGGCGCGTTGCGGAATCGGGGCCAATCCCTTTCGCTCTGCGTATGCCTTCGCGGCCCCCTTGATGCCGTTGACCGAGTCAATTCGCTGCCAAGCCTTCGGCTTCTTCTTTTGCTTCAACAGGATCGTCCCGTATGTCGTACCCTTCACGCATTCGTCGTACAGCCACTTGTTGCGTGCCTCGGTATTCTTGTCCCATTGCCGGGCGTCAATGTTTGCGGAATCGTCGGCTGGTTACTTTTCCCTGGACGCGGTCGCTTGGTTCGCTTCGCACCAGCGTACTACGTCGCCAATCGCGTTCAGCACTTTGCGGATGTAGAGTTCATCGCCACGCGGCTTGTCCGTGACCACTTCCGGTGACGGCGGGACAATCCCGCCGATCTTTTCCATGACGGCCCACAGTTCACGAAGCAACTCCGGGCCGACTTCCGCCCAAGCGTACCTGACTTGGCTTTCTGGCGCGAATGCGGAGCGGAATGTCTCGCAAATGGTCTGCAAAGTCTTGGGAGTTTCAACCGTTCTGAGCGTTTGAATGATTGCAAGGAAGTGTGAACGCTCTTGTGCCTTCACGGTCGCTATCGACCAAATCGTTCCATTGTCATCGCCCACCCCAAAGCAGGGGCCACATACCCAGCGAAACGAGCCAGCAAGTGCCAAGGCTTGGCGGTCATGGGCGGACAGTGAGGAGAAAGGTTGGTTGCAGCGTGGGCAGATTGGAGTTTCGGACATGTTTCTACCCTTTTGTTCGAGCTGACCGGCCACGCTGAAACGAAAGAGTAAAAACGCTTCGGCGGGCCGGTGCGCTAGGCCGGAGATCAGCCGGCCATCCCGCAGCTTACAATCCTATCCGCTCTGTGATCGCGAGTCTGAGAATCAAATATCCCGACTTGAGGGATTCGTCTTCAAGTCCGTTTCGTCTTCGCAGTTGGTCGGTGACGTCGACAGCGTTTCGGCAGTCGGCCAGTAGGCGACAATCCGAGGCGGTTGCGTAGAATCGAATCATGCCACAAGAGGAGAAGCCGGATGATTCACTTCCAGTGCCCATACTGCAACAAGGCGATCAAGGTTCGAGATGAGGCTGCCGGTAGGACAGGCAAATGCCTCGGTTGTGGCAAGACGATTCAAGTTCCGCAAAGCGCGGTGCTTATTGACAGGCCACCAACGACGGAGAAGTTGAACGAGGCCAATTCGTCTGGTTCCGCGTCGTCTGAGAGACTGCTTTCAAATTGTGCCGACGACGCTCCTGCTGAGCCAACAAGCCGAGACATCTCGAAGAAAGCGGCACGGAAGAAGCCTCGCCGCCTGAGTAATAAGTCATGTGGAAAATCCAATTTGGAAACAGTCGCTAAATCGACATTGATTGAATTGGAAGCAACTGACAATAAAGAGATTGGCGGAGACATCGCGTACTACGGTCTTCAGGAGTGGTGGCAGACCGCTTTCACGCCGGGAGAGCAGGAGCATATCGTTGCGAAGTTTTTCCCGCTCGGAATGGGTGGTTCAAACAACCTCATCACCGGGCACATCTCGTCCAACTCGCAATCAGCAGTCAACTTTCTCCGATCCCTTTCGACATGGTTCAACAACAAGGCGGATCGACACCTTGAAAAGCGGATTCTCGACAAAGCCGTTGAGATTGGAGGCGAGTTCTGGTTCCACAAGGTTGGCCGCCTGAAAACGGAAGGATGTTCTGACGCCGTGATACTCGAATGCACCGAGAACATCCCGTATCCCGCTGCCTTTCGGGAGATTGCAGTCGCCATTCGTAAGGACATCCGCGCGAGACGTAAGGAGAACGCGGACTCCAATGACCTGTTGAAGGAACTCTACAAATGGGCCGTGGTTGAGAGTTTTTTCGGGAACATCGAATGGGGCCAGATCCTAAACGAACGGATGCTCCATTCGACTGCCCAGCCTTGGATTAAAGGAATCAAGGCGGCTTACGACCTGATTGGGTATGCCAATCTTGGCCTCCTCAACAAGACCGACATCAAGTGGTTGGTTGAGGCATTTGGCGAACCGACAATCCATTCAACAGCACGGGAAGCGAACCCGGACCTTTGGCAACGCGCCGTCGACGCCTTTCAAGTCGCTGCGAAAAACGACGAACGTCTCTTTTGGCGAGCACATGGATTCGATAACCCACCGTGACTCCGCAGCGGCGACTATCACCGACTCAATTAGGGGACAGACAACAGCGCAGGTCCAGTTATTAGGGTCCAGGTTGATTGCGGCAGCAAGCCGTCATCGTCACTCCCCAAGATGAGGCGTCATCATCATCGAAACTGGCGATGACCCAGGTTCGTCGCTTTGGTAGTTTCCCGCCGCGTACATCTCGGCCCGCTCGGAGAAAGAATCATGGCCCCCGTCGCTGCGGATCGGAAAGAACTCGTGGAAGCGGCTCGCCGAGTCTACGACGAGCAATTGAAGACTCGACTGGAAGCGGAGCACTTCGGCAAGGTCATCGCGCTCGACCCGGACACGGGCGACTATGTTCTCGGACAGGATTTTGCAGAGGTCGATGCGGCTCGACGAGCCCAGATGGGAACTCGTCCGGTGTACGTCTTCCGTATTGGCGGCGGTGGTGCGGTGAAAATTGGAGGAGTTTTCCGCCATGCACGGATTTCTGGATGAACTGCATCAATCCTTCTTGACGTTGGACATCGGTCAGGGGCCGCTCGACTTTCTCGTGGACACGGGCTTTGCCGGGACGTTGGTCATCGGTGAAGAGCTGTTCGACTCGACCAACGCCGAGTGGGTCGGTGAATCCGAGGCTGATCTGGCGGCGGGACAGACGCAACTCTTCGATCTTTACGAGATCGAATTCTTGTGGCTCGGACAGCCCACTCGCACAACAGCCTTTGTGGGTCCGGGAAAAGAATGTCTGCTTGGTACGGCACTGCTCAATCCCCACGAACTCCAAATCCATTATCGCCATCGAACCATTCAATTGATCGTCGACTCTGAATGGTGAACTTGTCGCGATGGCTTTTGCCTCAAGCCATAGCGAGCGCGTTGCCACTTCAGGCCAATAGCTCCGTCACCACGCGGGCCTCGGTGACTCGCGAGTCGGTCAGGGTTTCGTCGTTGCCGTGATGCGGATACGTCAGGCGGTCGTGGTCGAGGCCGAGTTGGTGCAGGATCGTCGCGTGCAGGTCGGGGACGCCGACTCGGTTCTCGGCGGCTCGGTAGCCGACCTCGTCGGTCGCACCGTGAGCGTGGCCTGGCTTGAAGCCGCCGCCGGCGAGGATCGCGGTGAAGGCGTTGCGGTTGTGGTCGCGGCCCTTGCCGTTTTGAGAGACGGGGAGCCGGCCGAACTCGCCCGACCACAGCACGATGGTGCTGTCGAGCAAGCCGCGTTGCCGGAGATCACGGATCAAGCCCGCCGACGGGAGATCGCATTTGCGGCAGATCGCTTCGTTCTCGGTCTTCGTGTTGGTGTGCGCGTCCCACGGTTGGAACTGCGGCTTGACGGGCGGGAAGACCTGCACGAACCGCACGCCGTTCTCGATGAGCCGCCGAGCCATCAAACAGCGCAGGCCGTAACCGGCCGTTTCCGGGTCGTCGAGTCCGTACAGCTTGCGCGTGTCGGCCGACTCCTTCGACAAGTCGAGCAACTCGCCGGCCGCGAGCTGCATGCGCGCGGCGAGTTCGTAATTGCGAATGCGCGTCTCCAACTCGTGGTCGAACGGAAACTGCCGCCGATGCTCTTCATTGAGCTTCGCGAGCAGGTCGAGTTTCTCACGCTGCACCGCCGGCGCGATCGGCGTCGCAGGTTGCAGGTTGAGGACCGGCGTCCCCTGCGAGGAGACCTCGGTCCCGCGATACATGGCCGGCAACCAACCGTTCTGCCACAGCAAAGTGCCGCTCGTGTTGTAGCCCTCTGGATCGCGGAGCACGATGTACGCCGGCAGGCTGTGGTTTTCGGTCCCCAGGCCGTAGCTGACCCACGAACCGAGCGCCGGCCGCCCTGGAAAAATTTTCCCGGTGTTGAGCATCACCAACGCTTCGGTGTGGTTGTTGTGCTCGGAGTACATCGACCGCACCAAGCACAGCTCGTCCGCCAGCGATCCGAGATGCGGCAGCAGCGTCGACATCTCCAGGCCGCTTTCTCCGTAGTTCCGGAACGCCAGCGGTGAGGCCATGAGCTTGTCGGAGTTCCCCATTTGAAACGTCTCGACCGACATCGTCTGGCCGGCCCGTTTCGTCAGTTCTGGTTTTGGATCGAGCAGATCCATCTGACTCGGCCCGCCGTTTTGCACAAGCATCACGACCGCCTTCGCCCGCGGTTCACTGTGCGGCTGCTGAGGTGCGAGTCCGGCCGCTCGTTCCGCCGCGAGTCCGCGCAGCGCGAGCATGCCAAAGCCCAACCCCGACGCGGCCAGCATTTGCCGGCGAGACATCGTTCCATAGCGAATCTCTCTAGGTGAGCCGGAGGGCGTTGGCCCCCGGACGGGCATAGTTGTCCGGGGGCTAACGCCCTCCGGCTCGCCTGTGTCGGTACGTTTTGAGTTGCCGTTTGCATTACGGGACATACAAAAACTCGCTGGTGTTGAGCAGCGTGTGACACAACTGGATCAAGGCTTTTTCTTCGGAGTCCTGCTTCGCGAACTTGGCCAAAGCGGCCTCGCTGACCACTCGCTCCGATTCGCGCGGCGGTCGGCCGAGAGTGATGCGAAACGCGAAGTCGATCTGCTTCGCTGCGTCCGAACCCGCCGCCTTGGCCACTCGCGCGGCGAGATGTTCGGCATGGTCGAGCACAAAGCGATCGTTGAGCATCGTCAGTGATTGCAACACGACTGCCGAGGACTCGCGGCCCGTGCAATTCGTGGTGAGGTTCGGCTGATCGAAGACCGAGAGAATCGTCGGGTGATAATTGCGGCGTGCGAGCAGATACAGCGAGCGTCGCCACGGACTGGTCGGCGTCGGCAAGTTTTTGTCGGAGATCACAAACGTTCCATCCGGTCGCGGTTCGACCGGGATCGGCGCACCGCCGAACGTCGTGTCCAGCTTGCCGCTGACCGCCAGCACGGCATCGCGCACGATCTCGGATTCGAGCCGCCGCAATCGCATCCGCCACAACAGCCGGTTGTCGGGATCGATCTCCGAGACCGCCGCTTGGCTCGGCGCGATCGACGATGATTGCCGATAAACCCGCGACGTCATGATCTGTTTGAGCAGCAGCTTCCAACGCCCGCCGTTGTCGAGGAACTCCGCCGTGAGCCACTCCAACAGTTCCGGATGCGTCGGTCGCGCGCCGGCAACTCCGAGGTTGTCCGCCGTCTCGACCAACCCTTTGCCGAAGAGATGCTGCCACATTCGATTGACCTGCACCCGCGCGGCAAGATGTGCCGCCGGGCTGTCTCGATCGGTCAGCCAACGCGCGAGAGCCAATCGTCGGCCGGATGTCGGGCTGTCTGATTTGGCGTCGCCGACGGCGCTCCCGCGGTTGAGCACGGTCAAGAATCTCGGCGGCAGATCCTCGCCGGGCGTTTCGTGATTGCCCCGTTTGAGCAATTTCGTCGGAGTCACCGGGCCGTCGTAGGTCACCTGCCAATGCTGCCAACTCTTCTTGCGGCCGAGATGTTTAGCCGCTTGCTTCTCCCACTCGGCCGTCGCGGCTTTGTCGGGATCGCTGAGTGCCGCCGTGACCTCTTCGGGCTTCACGGTGAGTGCCGCACCAAATTTCTCGGCGAGATATTTTTGGACTTCGTTCCGCTTGTCAGCGGCCGTGGCAATCGCCGCTTGCGTGTCGGCGCGAATCGCCTCCGGCAGCACCGCTAGCTTGGCCGTGAGCAACTTCGGTTCGTAGCTCGCTCGCCGTTCGGCGATCTGCTTCCGAAGCTTGACCGCTTGGCGGTCGAGTTCAGCGTTGTGCCGCTCGATCTCTGCCTTTTCGGTTGCGGACACGTTGGGAAGCTGCCGCTGAGTCGGGTTCAACCAGTGATCCGGGTTGAAGGCCGGCTGCAGCAACGCGAGGAATTGATAGTAGTCGCGCTGCGAGAGCGGCTCGTACTTGTGGTCATGGCACTTCGCACAGTTGAGCGTCAGTCCCAGCACGTTGTTCGCGAGAATCTCGCCCGTCCGTTGCCACACGGCATACCGAGTTGCCGGCACGTTCAACTCCGGAGCGAACGTGTCATCGGAACTGGCTCGCAGAAAGCCGGTCGCAATCAAGTGCTCGCGAATCTCCGGCGAGTACGTCGCCGCCGACCGCCATTCCACGAGTTCGTCCCCGGCGATCTGCTCGGTGAGGAATCGCGCGAACGGCTTGTCCTCATTCAGTGACCGCACGACGTAGTCCCGATACATCCAGCGATTCTCCAGCGGATGAATGATCCCGGCGTCGTTGTCGGTGCTCATCACGTCCGCGTACCCCGCCGCGTCGAGCCAATGCCGTCCCCAGCGTTCGCCGAAATGCTGCGAAGCCAACAACCGATCCAACAGTTCTTCGTAGGCCGTCGCGCTGGTGCTCATCACGAACGCCGTCACCTCTTCCGGCGACGGCGGCAGGCCGATCAAGTCGAACGACACGCGGCGAATCAGCGCTGTCTTGTCGGCATCGGGTGAAAACGTCAGCCCCCGTTCTTCCAGCTTCGCGAACACGAACGCATCGACAGGCGACAGTAGTGCGTTGCTGCCTGTCACTCTCGGCACGGGCGGCCGCGACACTTTCTGAAACGACCAATGCCGAGCATTCTCGGTTGATTGTGCGAGAGCACTCTCAGGCGAGACTCCGAGCACCGCGGCCACACTGACCGTAAGGAGCGTCAACGATCGGAGGGAGAGTGAACGCATCGGGAACCATCTTGGGCAGATGAGCTGCAAATGTCCAAGGCCCAACTTCCAATGTCCAATGAAGTCCCAAATCTCAATGTCCAAAAGACACCGCCGCGAAATCTTTGGATTTGGGCCTTGGGATTTCTTTGGTCATTGGGTTTTGGACCTTGGGGTTTCGAAGGCGGGATTTCTTGCTCAGAGCCGCTCAAACTTTTGCAGCGTGTGAAAGTCGTCACCCTGAGGTTTCGCGTTGCCGTACGCGGCTCGGACGACTTCGGAGACGTACAAATCTCCGCGCGAGTCAAACCAGATGTCGTGCGGTGCGAAGAAATCCCCAGGAGCAGTCGGGTTGTCTCCGCCGCCCCATCGCGTGAGCAGTTGGCCTTGCGAATCGAAGATGCTGACTCGGCCACCGGTCGCGTTGGGGTGCGGAGGCTGCGTGCCGGGCCACATCCCCGCGCGGTAACCGACCTCGGCGACAAAGACTCGGCCGTCGTCGTCGTCGATCGCCACTTCGCAGGGCCGAGCGATGTCCGGCCACTCCGCCAAGAAATCGCCATCGGGCGAGAACAATTGGATGCGGCTGTTCTCGCGATCGGCGACATAGACCGTGCCACGTCGGTCGATCGCGATTCCATGCGGGATGTGAAATTGTCCCGGCCCCGCGCCTGGTGAACCCCACGAGTGCAGCAGTTGTCCGTCGGCCGAGAACCTGTGAATTCGAGCGTTGCCGTAGCCGTCCGAGATGAACAGTTCGCCGGACTGCGCGATCGCGACGTTTGTTGGAAAGTTGAACGGCGGCCCGACGTGTCGGATCGTGCGGTAGTCGATGCTGGTCGCGCCGGTGTCAGAAGGGACTCCGTGAGTCCCCAGCGTCATCAGTAACTGGCCGTCCGGTGCAAATTTTCGGACGGTGTGACCGAAGTCATCGGTGCAGAACACCGAGTCATCCGGAGCGATCGTGATCCCGTGCGGCCGCGCGAACAGACCCTCGCCCCATGAGCCGAGAAACTGCCCGTCGCGGTCGAAGATCGTGACTGGATGCTCGCCACGGCTGAGGACAAAGGCACGATCTCGCGAATCCGTGGCGACGCCCACGACCTCGATCACGTTCCAGTCCACCGGCCAGCGCGGCCAATCGGCGACAACTCGATAACGAAACTCACCGGAGCCAAGAACGTCGTGGGGATCCATCGTGTCGTCTCAGATTCGTGCTAATTGTCGTTCATTCAATCGCGGAGGCTGTGGCCGTCGGTATTCGCCGCGTCGGCCGATCGATGCCACACAAGCCGTGACTCGTCACCACGAAACTCAACCGCCGCATCAACTTCTTCGCGGATCGATGACCCGGAAGTTCCAACCATCAACGTCGGATCGTGCCCATCCGCCTGATTCAGCCCTCGTGACGACCGACCTTGTTGATGCGGCCGTAAACGTCGTTGAGGATCCAGTGAAACAGCACGAGATGGATCGACTCGACCATGCCCATGTCGTCGAGCGGCACATGCAGATTGTTCTTGCCGAGCGATTTCAATTTGCCACCGCCGTAGCCGGTGATACCCCACGTCCGCAGGTTGTGGCGATTGGCCCACTCGACGGCGTTGAGAATGTTGGGGCTGTTGCCGCTACCGCTGATTGCGATCAGCACGTCGTCGGGTGACGCGAAGTTCTTGAGTTGCTCGACGAAGATGCGGTCGAAGCCTTCGTCGTTACCCCACGCCAGAATGTACGGCGTGTTGTCGGTCAGGCTGAGCACCTTCAGCCGCTTGACGCTGTCGTTCGTGAAGTCCTCGCGACGAAGCGTGCTCTTGCCGAGGTCTTCGCAGAAGTGCGACGAGTTTGACCCGCTGCCACCGTTTCCGCAGATGAACACGAACCGGCCGTCCTGATAGGCCGAGTAAATTTCGTCCGCCAACCCCGCAGTCTGGCTGAGATCCAGCCGCCCGAACTCTTCGGCACAGCGAGCGAGATATTGTTGCGGGTTGAGATGCGCTCCGAGCATGACAGATCACTCCGTTGGGGCAACTGGCGGTTTCGCCGTGTGCCGATTCCCGATTTCAAATTTGAAATCTGAAATTTCAAATCACAGTGCGACTTGTCGTGATTTGACCGCCCCGTTGCAACTCAAGATTTCAGCCGCGTCACGCTCACACTAGCAGTTCGTGAATCACCTTGCCGTTGTTGACCACTTTGACGGGTCGGCCTTCGGGAGTGTGAAACTCGGCGTCGGGGTCGATGCCCAGGCAGTGGCACATCGTGGCCGTGAGGTCTTCCGGGCTGCGCGGATCGGCGGCGGGTTTCTCGCCTTTTGGATTCGTCGCACCGACGACCGTACCGCCGCGCACTCCGCCGCCGGCCAGCAGAATGCAGTTGGCGGGGCCCCAGTGGTCTCGGCCGGCGTTGTTGTTGACTCGTGGGGTGCGCCCGAACTCGCCCATCACGACGACCAGCGTTTTGCTCAGCATGCTGCGGTGCGCGAGATCGCTCAGCAGTGTCGAGAGTCCGGTGTCGAGCTGTGGCAGGAGTTCATTTTTCAGCACGCGGAAGTTCTCGGCATGCGTGTCCCAATTCGAGTGGTCGATGGTCACACAGCGAACACCCGCTTCGATCAAACGTCGAGCCATCAGGCAGCTCTGCCCCAGCGAATGCCGACCGTATTCGTTGCGCAGTTTCGGGTCTTCGGAATGAATGTCGAACGCGGCCTTCGTCGCCGGGGAGGTGATCAAGTCAAACGCCTTGTCACGGAATGCGGAGGTCATACGGGCCTTCGCGTTCGCGGCGACCTCGGCGGATTTTTCGAAGCGATCGACTTGCCGCATCAATGCTCGGCGGTCGGTCAACCGAGTGCCATCGACGACGACCGGCGGCACGAGATCAGGCACGCTGAAGTTCGGAGCGTTCGGGTCCGCCTCGACTACGAACGGTGCGGCGACCGATCCGAGATACGCCGATCCCGCCGACGGGTGCATCTTCGGCAAGCAGACATACGGCGGCACCGCTCCGCGCGGTCCCAGAATTTTCGCGACGACCGAGCCGTGAGCCGGCCGCTGATTGTTCGGCACGAGGTTCGGATTGAACCCCGGCAACGGCTGATATCCCGTCAGCATGTAGTGGTCGGCTCCGCCGTGATCCGAATTCGGATGCGCCAACGAACGCAGCAATGCGAAGTGCTGAGCCTGTTTGGCAACGAGCGGCAGGTGCTCGCAAATCTGCATTCCCGGAACGGTCGTGTCGATGGGATCGAACTCGCCACGAAATTCTGGCGGCGCGTTGGGCTTCAGGTCGAGCGTATCAATCGTCGCCAGTCCGCCCTTCAAAAACAGAATGATCAGCGAGACGTCATCCTTGTCCCGCGCGGCCTTGTTCAAGTCCGCCGCTCGCGCTCGCCCGGCCAACAAGTCCGGCAGAGTGAGCATCCCGGTCAGAGTGCTCGCACAACCAACCTTCAGCAGATCACGGCGTTGAATGCCATCACAGAATCGAGCGGATGAGGACATGTTGGACTCCCATCAGTGATTGAACACAAACTCCAACGAGTTGAGCAAGCTCCAAACCAAATCTTCGGCCGCTTGGCGGCGAGCGGATGCGTGATCTTGCAGGTATTTCGCCGCGGCCGATTTTTCATCGGCGGTCGGCAGGCGGCTGATGACGGTCAGGTACAGTTCGTCGATCAAGGCGGAATTGTCGGACGGGTAGCGGCGGACGAGGCGAGCAACGGTGCCAGACTCGTCGGAGAGTTTGGATTGCAGTTCGGGGGAATTCAGGACGTGCAGGACTTGAGCGACGCTCGGTTCGGTCGCGCGTTCGCATTCGCAGGCGGTGGCTCGGACGGGGCGGCCGAAGAGTTTCAGGAAGTCATGTTTGACTTGGCTGTCCCAAAGCTGGATCGCTCGCGAGCCGTCGGGAACGCCGGCAAATTTCTCGGACGTGCCGGTCGCCTGGCAGACGGCGTCGAAGAGGACTTCGGCGTCGAGCCGCTTGAGCAACGCTCGCGAATAGTTCTGCTCGTCACGCTCGTTCGTGACGTTGGGCCGAGTGGATCGCTGATACGTTCGCGAGGCGGTGATCGCACGGATGAGTTGATGGACATCGAAACCCGACTCGATGAACTTCGCGGCCAGGGCATCCAGCAGTTCGGGATTCGTCGGCGGGTTCGTCAGCCGCACGTCATCGACCGGTTCGACCAAGCCTCGGCCGAGGAAATGTGCCCACGCGCGATTCACGATGTTGCGAGCGAAGAAGGAATTCTTCGGCGACGTCATCCACTCGGCGAGCAGCTTGCGGCGGTCGCCTTCGGGAGATTTCTCTGGCGACGGTTCGCCGAGTGCGTGAGCGAACACGGTCTCGCCGGTTCGCGGATGTTTCGTGGCACCGGAGTCGCGGGCCAGCAGCATCTCGCCTTGCGGAGTCGGCTTGAACGCGACCTGCGTGAAGAACGCTTCCATGCCGAAGTAATCGGTTTGACTCCAGCGATCGAACGGATGATGGTGACACTTCGCGCATTCGATGCGTGTGCCGAGCAGCACTTGCGAGATCGTCGCCGATTGTTCACCCGGCTGCTTGACCGCTTTGAAGACGTAGCCGGCTGGCTGGTCGCGCAACAGTCCTTCGGCGGTCAGCAGCTCGCGAGCAAATTTGTCGAACCGCTTGTTTGTGGCGAAGCTGTCGCGCATCCAGCGGTAGTAGGCGTGTGCTCCTGCATGTCCCAACGTCGGACGTTCGACACGCAGCAGGTCGGACCACTTGAGCGCCCAATAGTCGGCGTACTCCGGTCGCTTGAGCAGTTCGTCGATCAAGCGTGCTCGGCGGTCGGGCTGTTTGTTTTCGAGGAATCTGCGGACCTCGTCCGGCTTGGGGAGTGTGCCGATGACGTCGAGGAATGCTCGGCGGAGGAAGTCTTCGTCCGAGCAACCTTCGCTCGGCTGAATGTTGAGCTTGGTGAGTTTGGATTCGACGAGCGGGTCGATGAATGTCGATGGCGATTCGCTGCCCTCACCCGGCCTTCGGCCACCCTCTCCCGGAGGGAGAGGAGATGTTGCCGGGCGCGGGATGAGCACTCGGAAGACATCCACCGCGCCGAGATAGTTCGCCATGACGGCCACGTCGCCGGGCGTCTCGTGGGTCGAGACTAGGCCGTGCTCATCGACCGACGCGAGGCCGTCGTTGTTCGATTGGAACTTGGCGTGTCGAGTGACCTCTTCTTCAAAGCCGTTGTCGAACTTGGCGACGACCTTCAATGGCTGAGTCGTCTTGAGTCTCATCACTTGCTCGCGCGGCGTGACGGTGATCGAAGTCACGCGCGGAGCGGTCGGCTCGCCGAACGGCAATCCGTTTGCGATCCAGTTGCGAAGGACGCGGTACTCGTCCGAGTCTTTGCGGATGCGGACTCCGCCGCCGTGTGGGACATCGCCGCAGGATTTTTGGAGCAGCAGACTTTTCTCAGGAGCATTCGGGTTCGTGCGGCGGCCTCGACTCTCGCTTGTCAGCGCGATGTGATCGGCATTCGGATCGAAGCCGAAGATCGACAGTTTGAAGCCGTTCTGACCTTCTGCCTTGCCGTGGCATCCCGACGAGTTGCAGCCGAACCGCGACAAGATCGAGACGACGTCCGTCTCAAAATGGAACGGCCGAGACTTCGTGGCTTCGGCCGCGAAACCGTTCGTCAGTGGTGTGGCAAGAACGAAGACGCCGATCAACTGCCGGCCGCAGCCGGCAAGCACTCGGCGAATGCTTCGCGAGAGCGAGTTCATAGGCGGGAAAGTTCGGTGGGAGGATGGAAAGCAGGTCCGTGAGCGGTCCTCACCGGACGCATCAGAGCGGCCAGATGCTAACGCATCGTCCGGCGGAGGGACAATTCTATGCTGGAAATCTGCCGGCATGGGCTTGGTTTTCAGACTTCTCACAGGCAGTACAATCCGCGCGATCGCACTGTAGGTCAGCCTTCCCAGGCTGACCCGGTCAGCCTGAATTCGCCAATCGCCAATTCGGGTCGGGCTAGGAAGCCTGACCTACGGGAAGGACTGAACCATGAATCGTTGGATGTGCCTTGCTGTGATCGTCGGTTTGACGAGTTCCGTTCGAGCGGACGATTGGCCGCAATGGCTCGGCCTCAAGCGGGACAGCGTGTGGCGCGAGACCGGACTTGTTGAGGTCTTCCCGGAGAACAAGCTGCCGGTGAAGTGGCGCGTGCCGATTGCCGGGGGATATTCGGGACCGGCGGTGGCTGGAGGGAAAGTGTTCGTCACGGACTTCGCGAAAGAATCCGGCAAGGAGTTCAACAACCCCGGCCAACGGGCGGAGCTGAAAGGCAAGGAGCGAATTCACTGTCTCGATGCTGCGACCGGCAAGGAACTTTGGAAGCACGAGTACGACTGCCCGTACGCGATCAGCTATCCGGCCGGGCCGCGAGCGACTCCGACAGTCGCCGATGGCAAGGTGTATGTGCTCGGAGCCGAAGGGCATCTGCATTGTCTCAGTGCGGAGTCGGGCAAGGTTGTTTGGTCGAAGGAACTCAAGAAGGACTACAAGTGCGAATCGCCGATCTGGGGTTTCTGTGCTCATCCGCTGGTCGATGGCAACAAGCTGATCTGCGTCGTCGGTGGCGAGGGGAGCACGGCGGTCACGTTCGACAAAGACAGCGGCAAAGAGTTGTGGCGGGCGATTGAAGCTCGGCATCCCGGCTATTGCCCGCCGACGATTATCGAGGCGGCGAACACTCGGCAGTTGCTGATCTGGGATGCCAACAAGCTCAACAGTCTGAATCCGGAGACCGGCAAGAAGCTGTGGTCGTTCGATCTGGCTCCGCAGTACGACATGGCGATCACGGCACCGCGTCAGTTCGGTGATTTGCTGTTCGCCAGCAGCATCGGAAACATCGGCGCGTGCCTCAAGCTGACGAGCGACAAGCCCGGTGCGGAACTGCTTTGGAAGGAGACCGCTCGTAACGGAGTCCCGTGCGCGAACAGCACGCCGATTCTGGACGATGGCATGATTTACGGAGTCGATTGCCAGCAAGGTCCGCTGCGTGGCGTGAAGCTCGAAACCGGTGAGCGTGTGTGGGAAACCTACACCCCGACGACCGGCAAGTCCGGCGAACGGGCGAGTCATGGGACTGCGTTTCTCGTGAAGCATCAGGACCGTTTCTTCCTGTTTAGCGAGACGGGCGACCTGATTTTGGCGAAGCTCAGTTCGGCCGGTTACGAGGAACTCAGCCGCTTCCATGTGCTGGAGCCGACCCAGGAATGTTTCGGCCGCGCCGTGATCTGGTCACACCCGGCGTTCGCGAACAAGTGCTGCTTCGCTCGCAACGACAAAGAAATCGTCTGCGTCTCGCTGGCGAAGGAGTAGCACGATGCGCCAGTGAGTGGTCAGAGCAAAACCACTCGCTGGCGCGTCGTGCTTACAAAGAGTTACGGAGTACGTCATGCCGGAATCTGGTTCGCTCGCTGGTCGCGCGGCACTTGTGACGGGGGCCGGTGTTGGAATTGGTCGCGCGATTGCGGAGTCGCTGGCTGCCGCCGGTGCGTTTGTCGGAGTGCATTGTCATCGCAGCCTCGACGGCGCGAACGAAACGCTGGCGGCGATCAGGCAACTTGGTGGCGACGGGATCGTTTTGCCTGCCGACTTGAGCAGCGACGTCGAGGCGATTCGCATTGTCGATCGGTTCGTCGAAGCGGCGGGGCGACTCGACATCTTGGTCAACAACGCGGGAAGTCCGATCGAACGGCGGAAGATCGAAGACTGTCCGCTCGATCTGTGGCGACAGATTCTCGATACGAATCTGACCAGCGCGTTCGTGGTGACTCAGCGAGCAATCCCGCATTTGAAGCGGAGTGGTCACGGCGCGATCGTCAACAACTTGTCGCTGTCCGTGCAGACCGGCGGAGCGAACGGAGCCGGGCCGTACGCAGTCGCGAAGGGGGGCCTGCAAGTGCTGACGCGCACGCTGGCTCGCGAACTGGCTCCCGACGTGCGCGTCAACGCAATCATGCCGGGGGTCATCGAGACTCGGCATCACGAAGTCTTCACGACTCCCGAACGGATGGAGCAGTACCGCCGCGAAACACCGCTCGGCCGTAACGGGACCGCCGACGAGGTCGCGTCGGTCGTGCGGTTTCTGGTCAGCGATGAAGCCAGGTTCGTCACCGGAGCGCTCATGGACATCAACGGCGGCAGGTTCTTGAGATAACCGCGAACGTAGCCGTCATCGCTTTTCTTGAGTAGTTCGTGGCGGTGATTTGAGGAATTGTAGACGAGTTGTGTTCGCCTTGGCGCACACGGGAAGCGCTGGTTTCGAGAACCGAGAAGCTTCACCGGATGTGCGTAGGAGGAATGCGACGGC
>CAMDPK010000135.1 GCA_945904015.1 Candidatus Kuenenia stuttgartensis
AAGTCTTGATCCAGTTCATAACGCAGCGTCTCCTTCCCTTGGGACTAATGTCAAACACGGACCGCCGATGGTGCCAGGGGGGCGAACAGGCGGTTTTTCGGACACCGAAGAGAAGTTGGAAACCGCCCGCGACGCGCGTCGCGATCTTCCCAGCGGATCCGTGTTCCCACCGGCCGGGCCGTGGTGACAAAATTCAAAAACGCACCACAGACTCAGAGTCCTTGCCAGCTCCGAAATTACGGGGCCACGCAGAGGCGTTTGCAGGTAGACGCCTCACAATCGGAGATGGCAGGTCTATTGCTCTGAATCGGCAACCTCGAAACGGCCCCTTGAACTTCTCAAGTCTGCAAATTGCAAAAGACTTACGTCGATTTATCGTCTAGTCGCAGCGCTCTTGTCGGGTAGTCAAATTGCACGCGACTTTGACGGCAAAGAATCGAAATTGACGCGAGTAAATGCTTGAAGATAGGCAAGCTGCGCCCGTTTTGGAGATTCAACATGACCGCTTCGGATCATGCGAGTCATGCCTCCAAAGCACCTCCAATCAGGCGAGTCGGCGCGAGTGTGTGTCGCAGGGGAACCTCTCCTGCGACGCGGGTTCGGCGTTGTGCTCCGGCAACGACAGCCGATGCCTCACTCCGAGAATTCGGTTGGCGTTGAGTCTGTCGAAAATACGTTGTGGAGCGGCGTCATCTTCACGCCGGTATTCGTCTTGTGGCAGCTTTCATCGAGGACTAGATTTCGCCGCCTTTTCAGGGAGGAAGGGGGCGTGCAAGACTACAACGTCAAATCAGTCAGCCGAACTTGCTCAGGGACGGGCGAAGAACTCGTGCCCGGCAGTCTGTGCCACTCCGTCCTGGTCGAGAGGGCTGGCGAATTGTTGCGACTGGACTACTCCGACGCAGGTTGGGTCGCTGCACCGGCTGGACAAGTCGCTCACTGGCGTTGCGAAGTTCCCGAACCAACCACCAGTGTGAAGAAGTCGCTCGACGTCGAAGACTTGATGCGACAGTTTGAGCAACTCAATGAAGAAGCGAGTCCGTCGCAGGACAAGTTTCGATATGTGCTCGCGTTGTTGTTGCTTCAGCGGCGGCGCTTGCGGCTCGACGGAACGAAGACCATCGACGATCAAGAATTCCTCGAAGTGACTGGCACGCGAGGCGAAGGAACATTTCTGGTTCCCGATCAGCAACTGGATGACACGGAAGTGCAGGAATTGCAAAATGCCGTTTTCGGCACGTAAACATTCGGCAGCAAACCCGACGATCCACGAGACGCCTCAAGGACGAGAGCATCGACGTGACAAACCTCAAACGACCGACCTCTAACGACGCAACACGGACACGCTCCCCTGCCCCGTCGCTGTGCTTTTTTTGGTTGGCGGCGGCGACGTGGTGGTTGACCCTACCGGGTTGTTCGTCGATGCGGCATTGGATGGCCTACAGCCGGCGAGCCGCTCCGGAACCTTGCGTGCTTGCGCCGGAAGCGACGCCGGAAGACATCGTCAACGTGCTCAATGACAACGTCACCAAGTTGTATGCCTGGCGTTCGACCGATGTGAAAATCACAGCTCGACAGGGGGGCGTGCCGCTCACGCTTTCGGCAGTGATGGCCGTGGAGAGTCCTCGCAAGTTGCGGTTGATCGTACGTTCGTTGGCGACAGACGAAGTGGATCTCGGCTCGAACCCAGAGCGGTTCTGGTTTTGGATGAAGCGGGGCGAGCCGCATGGCATTTTGACGGCTTCGTACGACGATGTCGCAGATGGCCGTCCGATGGGACCAGTCCCTTTTCAGCCCGATTGGCTGATTGAGACTCTCGGTGTCGTCCCGTTTGCCGAGGCGGATTTTCAGATGCACGAACAGCCGGGCAGTCAGCCGCGGCGTGTCCTGTTCGTGGCAGATCAGATCACGCCGCAAGGCCAGCGTGTGCAGCGGACAATGCTGGTCGATGCCTGTCAGGGCGTCATTTTGGGGCATTCGTTGCGAGAACCCTCGGGCCGTTTGATTGCTCGCGCCACACTGGGAAACTACCAGCGTGAGCCGAGCGGCGTCCGAATGCCGCATCTCGTCGACCTGCACTGGCCCGCTTCGGGCGTCGATCTGACGCTGCGTATCGGAAACATCGAGGTCAATCCCACCGCGATCTCGGAGCAAACTTGGTCGATGCCGTCGTATCCTGACACTCCCGTGATCGATCTGACGCGCTTCCGGCCGTGACGACAATTTGCGGCCGAGAATGCGATGTCCTTGAAACTCAGGTCCACGCGCTGTCATTGCTCGTGAACGAGAAGTGTCTCGTTCATTGAACAGAACACGTCAACATTTCGCTTGTCGTGGTTGATATGCCTGGCTGGGGAAAACCCGCAAAAAAACTGCGTTTTGACCGTCTGTTGTGGAAGAAGCCCAATAACGATTGGCCACTACGACGGGGAATCGGCGCGACTGGACTAATCGGCGTAACCAGCAGGCTGCATGCGATGTGTTGAGTGGCGTTCACGGCGAAGGAATGCGGTTTGCCGTAGCTCAGTCCCTCACACATCGAGGGAACCTCGTTCCTCTCGGTGAGTCGTCTGACGTTGATCGGACACCGTAAGGATTTTGGAATGCCCCCCGCCCTCCCCTCCCAGGCTGACTCTTCGGAGTCGAATGCACCGGCTGACCCCGTATCGCGTGAGTCGCGACGGTGGTCGACTGCGCGCACCGATCGGTTCTTGCCGTTCAGTGCCCCGGACCTGGATGAGTCGGAATTGTTCGAGCTGACCGAGACGCTGCGGTCCGGTTGGCTCTCGGCCGGTCCGAAGACGCGGCAGTTCGAGCAGGAGTTCGCGAAGTTCGTAGGCGCGAAGCACGCCATCGCGGTCAACAACGGCACAACCGCATTTCGGTTGACGCTGCAGGCGGTCAATCTGCAACCCGGCGATGAAGTCATCATGAGTCCGTTCGCGCCGGTCGCCGCTGCCGAATTGGTGCGAGCAGCGGGAGCCGTCCCACGGTTTGTCGATGTCACCGAACGGGGACTGCACCTCAGCCCCGAATTGCTGGACTCCGCGATCAACGAGCACACGCGGGCGGTGATGATCTCCCACGTCGCGGGATTGCCTGCCGAAATGGATGACTTGCTGGCCATCGCTCGTCGGCACGGCCTGCTGGTCATTGAGGATGCCGGACAAGCTCTGCCCGCAACGTATCGGCATCACAAAGTCGGCGCGCTGGGCGACGTGAGTTGTTTCACCTTCTTTGCTCAGAAAGCGCTGTCGCTGGGCGAAGGGGGCTTCATCTGCACGAACGACGCCCGCTTGGCCGATCGCTGCCGATTGCTGGTGATGAGTCCTTGGGAAATGATGCCACCGTCATTGGACGACGAACTCGACGATTCATTAGTCGACACCACCACGAACATGTCTGCACGATCGACGGGCGAAGGGACGAGTTCCATCTCCGGCAGCGGACGCTTGCGGCGCGGCCGCGGTGCTTCCAAGTCGGCAGCGTTCGACGAAGCTCAGTTATTGGCGCTGTCTTCCGACGGCTATCAAGCGTCGATGTGCGACCTCTCATCGGCGGTTGGCTTGGCGCAACTTCGCAAGGCCACCGTGATGTGGCAACGCCGCCGCGAGATTGCTGTCACTTACAATGTCTCGTTCAGCCGCAGCGTCGAGGTGCAATGTCCGGCCGACCGCTCCGATTCACAGCATGCTTGGCATCTGTACCTGTTGCGGTTGAATCTTCAGCGACTGCGTTGCTCGCGCAATCAATTTCTGGCGGAACTTCGTGCTCGCGGCATCGGAGCGACAGTCATGCCACCGCCGCTGCACATGCAAGCGACCTACGCAGTACTCGGCTATCAACCGGAAAGCTGTCCGATCGCAACGCAAGAATACGCTCGCGAGATCTCCCTACCGATCTACAGTCGCATGACCGACGACGACGTGCAGCGTGTCGTCGATGCTGTCGAGGGGATCGTCAAACGCTTTCGGGCGATTCCGAATCATCCGCGCTGACCTGCAACCGGTTGTCTCTGCCAAGCCGTGCGTCGATAGCGAGTGTCCACAATTTCTGCCGACGAGAGTGGCTTTGCCTGTCGTTGCGCCCGTGTGCGGCGATAAACTCTGCGTCCCCGCGAATTCAATGCTTGCCGGCCCCGCGACCTCGCTTCACCCACCCCGTTTTGGAATTCGGACATGCACTCTCTTTGGATCCGATTCTCGGTCGCCAGCCTAGCTTTGACCGCCTCGTCTTTCTGGTCAGGTTTGGCGTTCGCTCAGACGGGACCGGCCAAAGTCACGGTCGCAGAAGTCGTCGAGCGTGACCTCTCGGCCGGCCGAACGTTTGTGGGTACGGTCGAGCCTCGTCGGCACAGTTCCATCGGCAGCGCGGTCTCCGGCCGCGTGACCTCGTTTCTGGTCAACGAGGGTGATCGAGTCACCAAGGGACAGCCGCTGGCGAAGTTGCTGACGCGAAATGTCGAGATTCAAATTGCCGCCGCCAAAGCGGAGCATGAACTGCGGAAACACGAGTTGCTTGAACTGAAGAACGGTGCGCGGGCCGAAGAGCGGCGCGAATCGGAAGCTCGCATGCAGGCTGCCAGTGCCGCGATGAAGCTGTCTCTGACCAAGCTCGCGCGAGTCAGGGGGCTGATCGAACGCAACGCTGCCACGCGAGACGAAATCGACGAAGTGGTGGCTGTGTCCGAAACGGCCAACGCCATGCACCTCGCTGCGAAAGCGGCGCACGACTTGGTCATCGCCGGGCCTCGCCCGGAGCGAATCGCACAAGCCGAGGCGCGCGCCGAGGCGGCGGAAGAAGAGGTCAACCGGCTGCTCGACATTTTGGCGAAGCACACGATCACGTCACCGTTTGATGGTTACGTCGTGGCCGAGCACACCGAAGAAGGTCAATGGATCGAATCGGGCAAGCTGGTTGCGGAAGTGGTTGAGGTCGATCCAATCGAAATCCGCGTCGCCGTGCAGGAGTCGTACATCCCACGGCTGACGCTCGGCACGACGGCTCGCATCGACATTGAGGCGTTGCCGTCGCAAACCTTTGTCGGCACCGTGATCGCCATCGTTCCGAAAGGGGACGTCAAATCGCGGACTTTCCCCGTCCGCATCGAATTGAAGAATCAGTGGCAATCCGACGAGACGCCGCTGCTCAAACCGGGCATGTTCGCGAAAGTCGAACTGCCGGTCGATCAGAAGAGTCATGTGTTGCTCGTGCCGAAAGACTCGTTGGTACTCGGCGGTCCGCAGCCGGTGGTCTTCGTCGTCACGCCCGATGAGAAAAACAAAAAGACCACGGTGCGTCCGGTGTCCGTGCAACTTGGCATCGCGGTCAATTCCTGGATCGAAGTCCGCGGCGACTTGAAGGCCAAGGACAAGGTCGTCGTCGAAGGCAACGAGCGACTCCGAGCCGGCGCGGAGATTGAGATCCAACCACCCAGCAAGAAATCGACGACGCCGAAGGAACCCTCGCCGACCGCCAATCAGGCGGAGTGAAACTCGACCTTGCCTCCACAACCCGCCCTGCTCCTCTGAGTCCAGCGCCATGAACATGATCGAGTGGTTTGTTCGCAATCCCGTGAAGGTGTCCGTCGGCGTGATTCTCGTCGCGTTGTTCGGCACGATTGCGCTCTACAAGATGCCGATGCAGCTCACGCCGGAAGTCGAAGTGCCGACGATCACCGTCACGACGATGTGGCCGGGAGCCAGTCCGCAAGAAGTCGAGAGCGAAATCATCCAGGCGCAAGAAGAGCAACTGCAAAGCGTCGAAGGCTTGCAGAAGATGTCCTCCGAAAGTATGGACTCACGCGGCCAAATCACGTTGGAGTTCGCCATCGGCACGCCGACCAGCGATGCGTTGCTCAACGTCAGCACGCGGCTGCAACAAGTCCGCGAGTACCCGATCAACGCCGACCAGCCGGTCGTCGCCACGTCGAACATCTCCGATCGCTTCATCGCCTGGTTCATCCTCACGCCGCAAAAGCCATCGGAGGCAAAACTCGACGAGGCCATCGTCAAGCATCCTGAATTGAAGACGGAACTCGAACGGGTGAAGCATGCGCACAATCCCGGCCTGGCGATCTTTCGCATGCGCGAATTGGCCGAAAAGCATCCCGAAGTCCGCGACCTGTTGCCGCCCGACATGGACGTCACGAAGTTGAGACGGTTCTGCCGAGACTTCATCGAAACTCGGCTCGAACGTGTGGACGGCGTGTCGAACGCCAACGTCATGGGCGGACGGGAAGAGGAATTGCAGGTCGTCGTCGATCCGCATCTGCTCGCGGCTCGCCAACTCACGATTGGTGACGTGCGTGAGGCGCTTCGCAAACAAAACAAGGACACCTCCGGCGGTGACTTCTGGGAGGGAAAGCGGCGGTACGTCATTCGGACGCTCGGCCAATTTAAGACCGAGCAACAAGTCGCCAACATGATCATCGCCAGCCGCGATGGCAATCCGGTTTACGTGCGTGACGTCGCTCAGGTCCGTCTCGGCTACAAGAAACCAGACGGTCTCGTGCATCGCTACGGAACGTCGGTTATCGCGATCAACGCCCAGCGTGAGACGGGCAGCAACGTGCTGCAAGTCATGGAAGGACTGCGTAGCGCCGTCACGAAACTCAACGACACAGTGCTCATGCAGCGCGGTCTCGAATTGACGCAGGTCTACGACGAGACCGAATACATTCACTCAGCGGTCAACGTCGTCAACGACGACATCCTGCAAGGAGCCGTGCTGACGCTGATCGTGCTGCTGGTTTTTCTTCGCAGCTTGCGTTCGTCACTGGTGGTGCTGCTGGCGATCGCGACGAGTGTGATCGGCATGTTTTTGATGCTAGGCATCCTGGGCCGCACGCTCAACGTGTTGACGCTGGCGGGCATCTCGTTCGCCGTTGGCATGTTGGTCGATAACTTCATCGTCGTGATGGAGAGCATCTTTCGGCATCACCGCGAAGGGCAGGACGTTCTGACGGCGACCGTCAAAGGCACCAAGGAAGTTTGGGGTGCAATCGTTGCCTCAACGCTTGCCAACTTGGCAGTGTTTTTGCCAGTGTTGTTCGTGCAAGACCAAGTCGGCCAGTTGTTCCGCGACTTGGCCTTGGCGGTGAGTTGCTCGCTGTTGCTGTCGCTACTCGTGGCATTGGTCTTGATTCCGACGGCCGCCAGCCGGCTGATCGGCGACGCCGCGGATTCCACAAAGCGTTCGCGAATCCCCATGGCTCTGACCACGGTCTTCGGACTGTTGCCGTTGCTCGACAAGTTTGGCGACGCATTCGTCCGTACGGTGGTGGGACTCAACGCCAAGATGTTGCGCAGCGTGCCCATGCGACTGGTCGCGATGGTCGTGCTTGTTGGAGTGCCGATCTATGTCAGCTACCTCCTGATGCCGAAGGTCGAATATCTGCCGAACGGGAATCGCAACCTCGTAATCGGGATCCTCGTACCGCCGCCGGGGTACAACCTGGAGCACATGGAAACGCTGGGGCATCGCATTGAGGAGTCCGCTCGGCAGTACTGGGACATCGACCTCGACGATCCGAAAAACAAAGACCTGCCGCACCCGATGATCTCGGACTTCTTTTACGTGGTTCGCGGACGGCAGTTGTTCATGGGCGTGCGCGCCATCGATCCGTTGCAAGGGCATCGGCTGGTGAAACTCGTGCAAGAGATCGTGACCGGCATCCCCGGAACGTTTGCCATCGTGAAGCAGTCGAGTCTCTTCGAGCGCGGCCTCACTTCTGGCCGCTCGATCGACGTCGAAATCACTGGCCCCGACATTCGGCAACTGGTCGGCTTCGGTGGCCGAGTCATGGGGCAAGTCAGCGAACTCATCCCCAAGGCTCAAGTCCTGCCGATCCCCAGCCTGGATCTCAGCAGTCCCGAGGTCCACGCCAAACCGCGCTGGGAACAAGCGGCGGAACTCGGCCTCTCCGCCGACGAGATTGGCTACGCCGTCGATGCACTGGTCGATGGAGCCTACGCGACCGACTTCTTCATCGGCGGCGACAAGATCGACCTGTCGATCGTCGGCCGCGAAGACACGGCGCAGCGCACCCAAGATTTGGAAAGCCTGCCGATCTCAACGCGAACTGGTCGAGTTGTTTCGCTGGGCGCTGTCGCCGATCTGACACTCTCCAGCGGCCCCGAACAAATCAACCGCCGCGAACGACAGCGAGCCATCACCATCCAAGTCAGTCCGCCGCCAGAGATGGCTCTCGAAGACGCGATGCTGAAAATCCAAACGGAGATCATCACGCCGCTGGAAAACGATCCAGAGTTTCGCGGTCTGTACCAAGTCGGACTGTCGGGCACTGCCGACAAACTGCGGACGACGTGGCTGGCGATCCGTTGGAATTTAGTGCTGGCGATCCTCCTCACGTACCTGGTGATGGCCGCGCTGTTCGAGTCGTGGTTGTACCCGTTCATCGTCATGCTCAGCGTGCCGCTCGGCGCGGTGGGCGGCTTCATCGGCCTCGAACTTCTCAACGTGATTCTCAAACCGGCGGGACACGTTCAGCCGCTCGACATGCTGACGATGGTCGGCTTCATCATTCTGGTCGGCACGGTGGTCAACAACCCGATCCTGATCGTCGAGCAAGCCCTCGTCCACATCCGCGAAGACAGAATGATCCCGCACGAGGCGATTTTGCAAAGCGTGCGAACCCGCATCCGCCCAATCTTCATGACCGCATTGATCGGCTTGTTCGGCTTGCTGCCACTGGTCATCTCTCCGGGAGCCGGAAGCGAACTCTATCGAGGTCTCGGCAGCGTGACGCTGGGTGGATTGATCGCTTCGACCGTCTTAACTTTGTTCCTGGTGCCGGTCTCGTTCAGCTTGGCTATGGAATTGAAAGCGGCTCTCTACAGCCTGGTCCAGACGCGGCCCGCTGTTGCCGAAACTCAGTCGCTGCCCGCTGACGCCAAGCCGCTTGTCAACGTGGCTCACACTGACGAGCCAATCTTGGCTTCCAGAACGCTTCAACAAGAACCAGCCTCGTAATGGCTGTCGCTGCGACGAACGCCAGATACACTGGCCCAATTCGTGTTGGCCGGTTTCTACTTCCGTTGTGGCCAACGAGTTTTCATTTCTCCTGTTTTGAAACGGAGACGCTCATGGCTGGCATTGAAGCAACGAGTTCCTATGTGTTGACTCTCGGTTTACTGACAGTCTTTGTCTTGGTCTGGGTGACTCGGCAACAAAAGACGAAGCGGGACGCGACTGTCTGGCTGATCTCTGGCATTGTCGGCATCTTGCTGGGTGCCGCTGGCGCGATGGCCGGCACCTATGCGTTGGGCTATCAAGTGAATGAGGCTCCCCCGGAAGCACCCGCAGCCAGTGCCGCACCGGCATCGCCAATGATGGGTGGTGGTGGTGGCGGCGGTGGTGCACCCGGTGCTGGCGGACCCGGGGGCGGAATGGGAGGTGGCATGATGGGCGGAATGATGGGTGGGATGATGGGTGGTGGTGGCGGTCAAGGTCCGCGACCCAAGCAGCAGCTCACCACGTTGATCCGCAAGCTGGAATTGCTCACGGGCGACATTGTTCTCACGCTGACCGATGAGCAACGCCAAACGCTCGCCAAGCAAGTCGGCGAATTCGCCGAACTGAAAACGCTGACCGACGACGAGGCCGAACAGAAATACAAGGTACTGCTGGCGGTGTTTGATGACACCCAAAAGGCCAAGCAAGATGCGATCGGTCTGCCACGACCAAGCGGAGGTGGCGGCTTTGGAGGGGGTGGCGGGGGCGGAGCGCCGCCCGCTCCGGACGCGAATCCCTTTGAGAGCGAAGCCAACGCGAACGCGCTGAAATCACTGCGCGAGCGTCTGACGGCGAAATGATCTCTGGCCTCGAACGGCCTCAAGGAAACCAACTCTTGGAGATCGTTGACGTCATCGTGTACTACTTGGAGATGCTCAGCCCGTCGCGCCGAACCACTCCGGCTCCTTGCGACGGGCTGAGCGTTTTGCCTGTCCAGGCTCCGACCGTGGGCGAGTACCGCGATTTGTACAACGCGGTCGGCCGCGACTTTCATTGGCTGAGCAGACGCAGACTCTCGGACGCCAAACTCGCTGCCATCATTCAGCATCCGCTCAATGAACTGCATGTTTTGCAGGTCGCCGGCGCTCCCGCTGGATTCGCCGAACTCGACCGCCGCAAGCTAGGCGAAATCGAGTTGGTTCAGTTCGGCCTCACACGCGAATTCATCGGCCAAGGGCTGGGAAAATGGTTTCTGCAATGGACCATCGACCAAGTCTGGAGCTACGAGCCTCGTCGCTTTTGGCTGCACACTTGCACGCTCGACCATGCCGCCGCGTTGCCCAACTATTTGAAGGCGGGCTTCGTGCAGTTCAAGCAAGAGTCGATTCGCCGTGAGCTTTGATCGTCCGTTAGCGCGACTCAAGGCAGTACAAGTGCCGCTGACCGCGCAAAAACAATTGCTTGCCGGTAATGGCGGGCGAAGCATCGAAGGAGTCGTCGAGTTTGTTTGTCGCGAGGACTTCCAGCGTCGCGGCTCGTTTCAAGACGAGTGCTGTGCCGTCGCGACCCACCAGATAAATGCGATCGGCGGCACCGACGGGGGACGCGTAGATGTTGCTCAAACTCGGCAAGCGAACCGATTCGAGAATCGGCTTGCCGGTCTTGGCATCCAAGCAGGTCAGAACCGCGTTGTTCAATTTGTTGAAATACAGCATGTCCCCGTAAAGCAGTGGCGATGGCACATACGGCGTGTCACGTTCCCAACGCCAGGCGATGCGCTCGCTGCCGGTGATGTCGCCGGTCGCGTCCAGCGGCAAAGACATCGCCATGCTGCCTCGATAGCCGCTCATACAGACAACTCGATCCCCAACGAGCACGGGGGACGGAGTCACATTGGCGACTTGGCCGCCGCATTCCCAGAGGACTTCGCCGGTGACCAAGTCGTAGCTCCGCACACGCCGGCTGGCATTCGTGATGACCTGCGTGCGGCCGTTGTGTTCGACGATCAGCGGTGTCGCCCACGCGCTGATTTCTTCTCGCTTCGCCTGCCAACGAGTTTCGCCGGTCTTCGCATCGAGCGCCAGGAGTTGTGAATCGGTTTCATTGTCGCGGTTCAGGATCACGATGTCGCCATGTACGACCGGCGAGCATGCCTCGCCAAAGCTCAGCCGCGTTTCGACGTTGCCGATCTTTTTTTTCCACTGCAACTGGCCATCCAGATCGAAGCAGTACAAGCCGCGCGATCCGAATGAGACGTACAACAATTTGCCATCGGTCGTCGGCGAGGCCGAGGCGTGACTGTTGTCACCGTGATGCCCTTCGTGCGGCAACTCTTCGATCGCGGTCTGTTCCCAAAGCGTCTGACCGCTCTCGCGATCCAGGCAGAGCACGACGAATCGAAACAGCGTGTTTGGAAACTTGATGCCGAAGGTCCGCATCGGCTGGTCTTCCGGCTTGGCTGCTCCCTCGACCACTTTGCTGGTGTTGACCGCCGTGATCAGGAACACGCGGTTCCCCCAAATGATCGGCGTCGATTTGCCGTGACCTGGGATCTCGGCCCGCCACTTCACATTTCGCGTTTGGTCCCATTCGATCGGCGGATCGCCGGCCGGTGCGACGCCATTGGCGTCCGGTCCGCGCCACTGATGCCAGTTGTGAATCCGCACCGCTGCGAAATCTTCAGCAGTCCCGCACCGGGTCCAGGAAATCAACGCCGCCACACAAACGCAGGCCAGCCATCCTCGCGACATCATTCGCTCGTCTCCCTTGTTGGTCTCGTCACCGCTCGCGATAGAATCTCGGCGGCTTCGGGGGGCTTCGTTCTGACCACGTCTATTTGAAGGAGGGCTGCTCATGTCCGCCATCGACCGCCGCGATTTTTTGAAAGGTTTGGGAGGCAGCGTCGTCACCGGAGCCGCCGCTTGGCAGACATTGCAAGCGATCGTGCCCGCGCGAGCCGACGAATTGCAGATCACGCCCGGCATCGTGCAGTTCCGGCCGGAGATGGAAGACGTCGTCCGTTGGATCGAAAAGACGCCGCGCGAACGCATCCTCGACGAAGCGGTCGAGCGGCTGAAAAAGGGACTGCCGTATCGCCAACTGGTCGGCGGACTGTTTTTGGCCGGCATTCGGAACATCAAGCCGCGGCCGGTGGGCTTCAAGTTTCACGCGGTGATGGCGATTAGTTCGGCACATCAGCTCGCGCTGGACGCGCCGCAAGCGGATCGACTGCTCCCGTTCTTTTGGGCGCTCGATAATTTCAAAAGTGCCCAAGCTCAAGACGTGAAAGAAGGCGATTGGACGCTCGCGGCAGTCAAAGAGTCGTCCGTGCCGTCGCCGTCGCAAGCTCGGCAGCGATTCGTCGAGGCGATGGATCGCTGGGACGATGAAGCCGCCGATGTGGCGATCACTGGCTTGTGCCGATCTGCCGGTGCCTCCGAAGTCATGGAGATGCTGTGGCTGTACGGCATCCGCGATCAACAGAACATCGGCCACAAAGCGATCTTCGCCGCGCACTCGTTTCGCACGTTGGAGTTGATCGGCTGGGAACACGCCGAGCCAGTTTTGCGGTCGTTGGTTTTCGGGTTGCTAAACGGCGGCAAGAGCGACTCGGCCGCGCCGTTCGATCACAATCGAACTCTCGTCGCTCAGATCCGTCCTGATTGGGCCGCTGGCAAGCCTGATCCCGTCGCGACCACCGCGCTGCTACAAACGTTGCGGCAGGCCAACACGAAAGAGGCTGCGGCCGCAGTCGTCGAACAACTCAACAAAGGCGTCGCCGCGAGTTCGCTGTGGGATGCGATTCTGCTCGCCGGCAGCGAACTGCTGATGCGCAAGGCGGCAATCGTCACGCTGCACGCGACGACCGCGTGCAACTCGCTGTTTTACACGTTTCGTCAAAGCGGCCACGACTCAACGCGGCTGCTCGCGCTGCTGCAAGCCGCCTCGTGGATCACGATGTTCCGAGACGGCGCTCGCTCAAGAGACGGGCTGCCCGACAAGCCGCACATCGACGAGTTCGCGCCTGCGGACTCTGCTCCGCAGGATCTGGCCGCGCTCTTCGATGGTCTCAAGCAGAATCGCGAGAACGCGGCCGCTCAGACGTTGGCCTACGCTCGTGCGGGAGGCAGCCCCGCCGCATTCTTCGACGCCGCTCGGCACTTGATCCTCACCAAGGGAACCGACGCGCACGACTACAAGTTCGCAGTCTCGGCCTTCGAGGACTTCACCCACGCGAGTCCCAACGTCCAGCCGCATCTGCTCGCCGCCAGCGTTTTCTATCTGAAAGGCAGCCGCGATTCAGATTCGCCGTTGTTACAAAAAGCTCGCGCGGCGTTGGCGAGGTTGTGAGCAAAATCCGGAAGCGCCCAGAAACGCTCCGTCGGCGATGCACGAACTACGGATTGGGCCGACCGCTGGACGGCTCCAACTGGAGATAGCGTTTGACGAAAGTCTCCACGTTGACCGGGCATTCCAGAGTGATTTTGGCATTCTCGAACTTGGTTCGAGTATTTCGGCTGCGATGCCACTCTTCGGCTGTGAGCTGCCCGTCGCTGTTGCGATCCAGGTTGCGAAAGATCGAACGAGCGGTTTCCGCCGGGGTTTGGGGATTCGGAAAGCCGCCAACATTGGGCTTTGGCAAAGGGGGACCGATCTTGGCGTTCCAAGTTTTGAGTTGTTGCTCCGTCAAGACCGCCAGCAACTTCTCGTTCGAGGTCGTGTTGATTCGATTCGTTTCTTGCATCGACTTCGAAAAATCCAGCGTGCGGTCGCGCAGTTGATCGCCGATGGACAATAACTGTTTTCGTCGGTCGTCCATGACTTTTTGGATCGTCTCTCGCTGCTCAATGGTCAGTTTCAAATCCTGAGCCACTTCGGGAAGCACCAACGCCGTCGGTCCTTCGCGTTGCAACAGCACTTGTTGCAACAGAGCCTTCTGCTCGGCCGTCAGCACTTTCTTGATCGCGTCTTCCGTTTGCTGACGTTGGAAGTCGCGGCCAGTCAGTTTTTCAATCTCCTTTTTCTGCTCAGGCGAGACCTTCAAGCGATCTTGCACGACGGACGAACGAATTTCGACCGAGATCGACGGTGCCGGACTCATCGGTGGAAACTCAAAGGCCCCCCAACCGGGAGATGACGCGGCACGCCCCGTCGGTGGAGTGGTGGTCGTCTTCGCGGCACCGCTTCCGGAGGGACCGAAACCACGGCGATCCGGCACAATGATCCGACAGTTGGGCAGCGACTTCTTCAGCGTCTCCTGAGCTTGGTCCGAGATCGCTCCCGCCGGCAAATTCAGCGATTGCAAGTGCGAGAGCGACTTCAGCGACTCCACCGCCGCGTCGCTGATCTTCGAGTTATTCAGCGACAGTAATTTGAGTTTCTTGAACACTTTCAAGTGCTGGAGGTCGTCGTTCGTCAGGTCTCGGCCGCCGAGGATTTGTGTGACTTGATACTCGCCGTCGATGAAAATCACCGACCCCTTCTCCGCAAACAGCGCGACCGTCTTTTTCTCATACGGGCTGGGAGACTTGGCCTCATCGCCTGCAACCAACGAGCCGGCGGCGAACGCGACGAGGAACACGCTTGCCGACATCAGTTTCCAGCCGGCCGAGTTCAGTTTCCAGCCGGCCGAGTGAGCATTGGCAGACATGACCAGAACCTCCAATGAATGGAAGGCACGCAAACGACTCGCGATGCGATCGCTAAACGGACAGAAGAGTGTTCGGCACGGAAGCGAGATATGAATCACGGCTCGAAGGAGCCGATTTTCGGTCAGTCAGCTAGAACAGCCGGCGACATTATTACTGTTGAGCAAACGGAAGTTCTAGTGTCTTCGAGCCTCGCAGGACGGTCACTTTGATCAAATCCGACGGGCGTTTGGTTTGCAGGAGCTTGGCGATTAACCCGGATTCGGTGAGCGGCGAGCGGTCGCCGTCGATCGCGATCAAAACGTCGTCCTTCAGAAACCCCGCCCGTTTCGCAACCGCGTGGTCGCCGTATTGCCCGACGTGCTTGACCCGCAAGGCGAGTTGGTCGCTGGAGAGCTTCAGTTCAATCTGTTTGTCTTCGGGGAGTGGCTCCAATAGCAGGCCTCCCAGCGTCATCCGCCTCAAATCCCATGAAGTGGCTCGCCAGGAAATGTCCTCACGCTGCCGCCAGCTCTTGGCAAGCATCAGTGTCAGCGGTTGTTTCTGCCCATCGCGCACGACTTCCGCTTTCAGCGTGTCGGCTTCGCCGGCGTGATGCAGCACCCATTGCACGTCCGCGATCGACAACAGCGGTTGACCGGAGAGCGTCACGAGTTCGTCGCCAGCGCGAAAGTCACTTTGTTCCGCCGCCGATCCAGCCGTGACCTGTTTGACCTTGGCCTTTTCCTTCGGATCGAGAATCAGTCCCAAGGCTTTGGGATTCGGATACGGGTACAAGACTTTGTCCGAAATCGGTTTCTCGGCCGATCGAGCCACGAGTCGCAACGCCTCGCCGACTTGATGACAGTGGATGCAGCTCTGTACCACCTTCCCTTCGTAGTCGAGCTTGGCACCGTACTTCCCTTTGAACGATGGGAATTGCTCCGGCACCTTGACGTCCGAAGTTGGTCCACGCTTCGCCGCCAACACCGCTTTGTTCTTGGGGAACTGAGCGTGCAACTCCAGCGCTCCGCTGAGCGCTTTGGAAAAGCCTTCGAGCGAGACATCGTCCTTCGATTCCGTCTGATGTGACCGCGTGCCGTACCGACCGTAGATGGTCATGTCGGCATTCAGAAAAAACGCCGCCCACGACTGGTCGTAGTCGAACTGAAACTGCGACAAGTCCATCCCGTTCGCATGGACAATCCGCACGCACACGAACTTGTCGAGCAACTCGCGAACTCCCGGATCGCGTTCGACGACTTGCTCATCCAGTTGCGCACACGCCTCGCACGGGACGCACCGAAACACAACCAGCAGCGGCTTCTTCGACTCCTTCGCCCGCTCAACCCCGCTCGGCAGGTCGTTGTAGCTCCAGTAGCCGTCACCCCCAACTCGCTTCTTGTCGCCACGCACCTTGAGCTCACGTTCCTGCGCGTCACACACAGCCAGCGGCAACAGCAATCCAAAACCGACCACGAGCAGACGAAAACGAGACATGACAACCTCGCAGGAAAAAGCCCCGCCGATCGCAGATGCGGCCGGCGGGGCTGAGATGGATTCAGAAACTCGGCGAGATGACTTCGGCCGCGATCACAAAACCTCGTCGAGTTGGTTCGTGGCTTTGAGCAGCGCTCGCTTCACTGCCGTTTCAGCCATCTGGACTTTGTAGTCGTTGTGGCTGAGCGGCATCGCTTTCGCGAGAGCCATGCGGCCAGCGGTTTCGGCGATGTCCGCAGTCAGAGGCTGACCGACTAGCCACTTCGCGGCCTCGTGGGCGATCCACGGAGTCGGAGCCACATGACCGAGCACGATCTTTGCGCTGCGGACAATGCCACCGTCGATTCCCAGGCAGCACGCAGCGCTGGCTTGCGGTTGATCGAGTCCGCAGAGTTCCAAGACCTCGTAGGTCGCGCTGCGAGTGTCGCTCGCATTCGGCAACCAGACGTGGGTGATGAGCTGACCGGGCTTCAACACGGTCACGCCTTGCGAATTCGTCTTCGGCGTTTGGAAGAAGTACTCCAGCGGGAGCCACTCTTCTTTGACGCTCGTCGTGGCTACTCCCTCGCCTGCGCTGGGAGCTTGTGTCACGAGCCGGACTTTCGCATCCCACGCGATCGTGGGCGGAGCGAAGCGTGAGGCACTCACGAATTTCGCGGGGCCGCTGTTGCCGAGGATGGCGTGGTAACGGTTGTCACCGGTGGCGACGAGCGATTCGCCGTCTTGCATCGCCAGCAGGCCGTATCCGTTGCGGAAGTACCAGCAGTGCGGAAGCTGGCACAGGTCTCCGGCCAGTGTGCCGTTCGCCGTGATTTGGATGGCTCGAATGCCCTCGATCACGTCGATCAACGAGCGGTAGTCGGCGGACAGCGCGTGCTCGTTGATTTCGTCGAGCGTTGTGTTCGCGCCGATCAGCACGCCACCGTCTTGCGGCTTGATGCCTTTCCACGACGAAACATGCTTGATGTCCACGAGGCGAGCCGGCTGGATCACGTCGCGTTTGAGCAGATTCATCAGGTCGGTCCCGCCGGCCAGGACAGCGGTGTTGCCGCCGTGCTCGGCGAGCAGTTCCAGCGCTTCGGCCTCGGTTTCAGGACGAGCGTATTCGAAGGATCGCATTTTGCACCTCGTCAGGTAGCGCACGCGGCTCGCGTGCGAGGGATGGAATTGAAAGAGACGCACGCGAGTCGCGTGCACCACAAGATTACGCTTTCGCCGCCTTCAGCGCGTCGCTCACTCGCTTGGCCGTGAGTGGAATCGTCGGCACGCGGACTCCCGTGGCATTCGCGACGGCGTTGCTGATGGCAGCTCCGCAAGCGATGACCGGGGGTTCGCCGAGACCGATGACGCCTCGTTCGTATTCGCTGTCGGGTTGGTACATCTCGACGATCAGCTCGCCGATGTCGCCGATGCGCGGGAGCTTGTAGTTCTCCAGATCGGCGTTGATGTAGCGGCCGGTCTTGTTGTCGAGGATTTGTTCCTCGGTCAACGAGTACGCGATCCCCATGATCAAGCCGCCATAGACTTGGCTCTTGGCGGTCAGCAGGTCCACGATCAAGCCGCAGTCTTGGACAGCGACGAATTGGTTGATGCGGACGATGCCGGTCTTCGTATCGACCGAAACATCCGCCATTTGGACGCCACCGACTTGCTCGCTGGTCAGACCGTCGTCCTTCGGGCCTTCGCCCGTGGTCTCGATGCCCATCATGCCGAGCAATCCGCACCCGGCCTTCCAAGTGCAGATCTCTTTCGTGCCAGACCAGATCTTTCCGCCCTTCGCCGTCAGCGAGTTGCCATCGACTTTGTGCTTTTCAGCGACAACATCGAACAGCTTGCCGAGCGCGGAGATCGCGGCGCGACGATTCGGGCCGGAGACACCGCCGATCGTCGTGCTGCCGCCGGACGGGCCGGAGCGTGGATAGACACTCGAACCGTAGCGGACCTTTACGGCATCGAGCGTGATGCCGAACGTTTCGGCGAGCACCATCGCGATCGCGGTGCGAGTGCCAGTGCCGATGTCCTGCGTGCCGCTGAGCGACTCGACGCTGCCGTCCGGGTTGATGCGGACGGTGCAAGTGCCGGCGTGTGCTCGGCCACCCCAAGTGTGGAGGGCCATGCCGAGTCCACGCTTGATGTCGCCGTCGCCACCTTTGCCGTGCGGGTGCCATTTCTTCGCCCAGCCGATGAGTTCGGCCGCTCGTTTGATTTCGGCGACGTAGGTCGCCTGCAACTTCTCTGGCGTCTTGTCGATGTTGGCGAGGAAGACATCGACCGCGCTCTTGCCGAGTTTGGCCGCGATATCGTCGATCGCCGTGTCGGTCAACGCACAGAGCTGCGGGTGCGGAGGCGCACGCCACGCTCGGTCGGGGCCGGAGTTGGTCATGATCCCCGTTCCTTTGACCTTCAGGTTGTCGAAGCCAAAGACGTAGGGCATCTGAGCGACGTTGAAGTTGCCTCCCTTCATTCCGCCGTTCGAACCCCAGTGATGGCTATCCCAGGCGACGATCTTGCCATCCTTGTCGGCGGCGATCGTGACATCGACAAAGCCACTCGGCCGAGTGCCGGCGATCTTGAGTTCCGTCGCGCGATCGAGCATCAACCGCACGGGGCGGCCGGCCTCTTTCGACATCTTCGCGGCAGCGACACCCCAATCGTCGGCGGCAAACTTCGAGCCGAAGCCGCCTCCCACGAATTGGCACAGCACGGTCACGTCGGCCGCATCGACCGAGATGTTGTGCTGCTTTTGCAGCTCGCTGACGAAGTTCGCTGGCGTGCCGCTGACGTTCTGCGTCGAGTGATTGACGATCAACTTGCCGTCTTCCCAGCGAGTACAGGAGCCGTGCGTTTCGAGGCACATGTGGCTGATCGTCGCGATACCGTAGTGTCCTTTATGAACAACCGCGGCCGACTTCAGCGCCGCATCCACGTCACCTTTTGAGCGCTCGCTCGGTGCCTTGGTCCGCTTGGCAGCCTCGGCCCCCTTGAGGTCGTCTTCGTCGACGAAGTGCTCCATCGCGTCGAACATGAACTTGATGGCTCGCACGCCGTCCTCGGCTTGCTCCTGCCGTTCGGCGGCGACGGCGGCAACGAGCGCGCCGTCCCATTGCAGTTCGTCACCTTCTTTGACGAAGGCGTGGACCGCTTTCACGCCGGGGACTTTCAGAGCCTCGGAAAGGTCCAGCGATTTCACCTTGCCGGCACCACCTTTGAAGCTCAGCACCTTGGCGAAGAGGCAACCCTTCGGGTTGGCGTCCGCCGCGTACTTCGCCGCTCCGGAGGCTTTTTCGACGCCGTCCAGACGCGTGATTTCTTTGCCGAGATAAACATTGTCCTTGCGAGGCCCCCAGGCCACTTTGAGTTCAGTCGCCATGATTACTTGCCTCCCTTCTTCGTCACGAGTTCCATCGCACAGGCGGTGATGCCGACGTAGGTGCCGCAGCGGCAGATGTTCCCGCCGAGGCCACTGCGAACTTGGGCGAGCGTCGCGCCTGGGTTCTTGTCGCAGAAGGCTTTCGTCGCCATCACAAAGCCCGGCGTGCAGAAGCCGCACTGCTGAGCGTCATGCTTCACGAAGCCCGCGACGACCGGATCGTTGGCCGCCAGCGACTCGATGGTCGTAACTTTCTTGCCGACGCATTCGTGAGCCAACCGGCTGCAAGCGTAGGTCGGCTTGCCGTCGATGAGCACCGTACAGGCTCCGCAATTGGTCGTGTCGCAGACATCCTTGCAACCGGTCAGGTTGAGGTCGTCGCGCAGCGTGTCGAGCAACGTGACTCGCGGCTCCAGCGAGAGTTTGTGGTCCTTGCCGTTGACGTTGAGCGTCACGTCCTGCGCTTTCGCGGACACGACATTCTTTTTCGCGGCGTCTTGAGCGGTAGCTCCCTGTTCGCTGGTGGCCAGCGCGGTGACGGCGACAGCCGCTCCGGAGCCTCGTAGAAAATCACGGCGATTGAAGCCGGAGCCATCCGCGTGCGGAATGGTCTCTTCACGGGGGTCTCGCATCTGGTTCTCCCTCTACAGTGGTTGCGAAACGATGACCGGGTCGCGGGCCGAAACTGTCGGACGAAGGCAGCAGATCAAAAGAGCGACTTCGCAAAAATGCGAAGCGGTCAGGCCAAGAGCACCCAACCCACGACGTGCGGAACGGCGGGATTCTAGCCGCCTCGCAAAGCATCACAACGAACCGATGAGAAATTTCGGTGAGTAGCGAGCACGAAGACGGGCAGGCGATTTCTTTCCGCTCTGAACAATCTGGTTGAGCCGTTCGCCGTCGATGTCGGTGTCGAGCTGCACCCAATGCGGAAAGTGGGCGGAGAGTTGATCGGTGAATTTTTCGCGGGTGTCGTTCTTGTTCGGGAACAGTTCCTTGATGAAGGCGCTGCTGCTGAAGAAATCGAGGGTGCCGCCGTAGTTGGTGAAGCGCTTCTTGAGCGTGGGCAGATGCAGGATTTAATCGTAGCGGGCGTTCTTGCCGAGGTTGGAGCCGCCGATGACTTGATCGCCGGCCTGGAGGTCCACGAGCGAGTCGGGCACCTGGAGTCCGCGGCTCGTGAGCGCTTGGAAGAGCTTGTCGCCGATTTTAGGGACAGGCCGCGAATGTCCAAGGCCCAAGCTCCAATGTCCAAACAAATCCCAAATCTCAATGTTCAAGCGACGTCACTACGAGTCTTTGGGTTTTGGTCCTTGGGATTTCCTGGGACATTGGTTTTTGGAGATTGGGATTTCTCGCTTCAGAGCCGCACCTTGCCGAACTCGCGGAGATTCCAGACGGCGACATGGATGGTTTAGTCGAGCTTGGACGCCGAGATTTTCGCGGCGTCAATCCGCTTCTTGAGAGCCAGCAGACCTTGAGCAATCTCCGGGGAAACGTCGCCGTGGTGCATCATATTCTCCGATTGGCTTGGGGCCTCTTATGCACCGCGCCCAGTCTTGAGGCAACCAGTGTCGCCAGCGCGAAACCTATCTGGCCGCAGACAAGCACTTCAAGCGATTGCGGCTGACTCGGTAAGAACTTCGCCACACTTTGGGCAATCGAATGTCATCGTCGGGCCGCTGCCGAACGACCGAGCTCACCTGCCCGGCCCGCTCGGGTGGCTACGAAGTCCCAGAAACCTTTATGCGGACGGGGACAGGTGCAGCGTTTGGTTCGGCGGCACTCGATAGTTTGAACAGTGACTTCGCATTATCCTCGAACACAGCCGAATGGTGAGCGTCATCGAACAACTGACGCACAAACCCAGGATACACGTCCATCGGGCTGAGCGGCCAATCGGTGCCGTACAGAAACCGATCCGGACGCTCGGTTAATTCGATGGCGTGCCGCACCCGTTCGACTGTCCGCTGCAGGTAGCCGGAGGCCGTGATCTTGGCGAAATGATTCGCGTCTCCCACGAGAATCGCGCACACGTCTGCCCAGACGTTGTCGTTTTTGTACATCACTTCGGCCGCATCCATGCACCAGGGGTTGCCGAAGTGGGCCATGACGATTTTGACGTTGGGATGATCGACTGCCACCTCATCAATCGCCAGCGGGTGGGCATACTTTACCTTAGCAACCCGGGACCAATTGTCCCCGGTATGGAAGATGAACGGCACGTCGTGCTTCGCGGCCAACTCGAAATAGGGGCGGTATCCGGCGCTTTCCGGTCCGTGATAAACGTATCCGAGGTACCCCTTCAGAGCGATGACCGAACCGGTCTGAAGCTGAGCATCGACTCGCTGGAGGTGGTCGGTGTCTGTGCGTGTCGGGTCGGCGATACCAATGGCATGCAACCCTGGGAGCATTCGAGCGATTCGCAGGGTCGAGGCGATGCCGAGTGGGTCAACACCTTGACCGTTCAAATGACCCATGCCCAACAGCACACGGGTGCCAGACCGAGTCATTTGCTCGTTTAGGGCGGCGACCAGTGACTCAACAGGGCCGTCGTAGAGATCGGTCATGGGCTTGACGCCGGGGAGTTGGGGGTGGACCGCATGAATGTGCATGTCGATCATCAACAACCCCTCTGTAGCCGAACAGTCTTATTGAGCAGTGTGCCGCCACCTGCAGTGTGCAAAGACTCGTTCACCAATGCCAGCGACTCTGACCAATCACGCACGACCGGGTTCGACGTCCCGACGAACTGCCGGCGGAGCCGGCTCTTCCCGTGGCTAACCAACGACCACTGGGTCTGCCTTGGGCCTGTGTGATTTTTTGGGGGGGGGGGGGGGGGGCC
>CAMDPK010000136.1 GCA_945904015.1 Candidatus Kuenenia stuttgartensis
GGCGCAGAGGGATGGGAACGGAGTCTCCCCGAACTCTGCGCCTGCGCGCCTCTGCGTGAACCATTTTGAAGTTTTGCCTCCCGCCAGAAAAACTCCCGCCTACGAATCTCCTTCCTGACTTGGATCGGCTCAGACAATGTCGCAAGAACGTATCGGACTGTGGTTGATTGGAGCTTGGGGCGGCGTCTCGACGACCGTCGCCGTGGGCCTCGCCGGATTGCAAGCGGGAGTCGCTCCCGAAACGGCGCTGGTCACGACCACGCCAAGATTCAAACGACTGAATCTAGTGGATTGGTCGCAGTTCGTGGTCGGAGGCCACGAGATTCGCGAGACGACTTACGCCGCCGAGGCGGAAGTGCTGCGAGATCAATCTCGCGTGTTCGACCGAGATTTGCTGAACGCGGTGGCGTCTCGGCTCGCGGCTTGGGACCAAAACATTCGGCCCGGCTGCCTGATCAATGTTGGTTCGACCATCGAGAAATTCGCCGGTGCCAAGACGCTCGCCACGAGGGGTGAGTCGCCGCTGGCTGCCGTCAAGCGACTGAGGTCCGACATCGAGCAGTTCAAAGCCGCCAACCAACTCGGCCACGTCGTTGTCTTGTACTTGTCCTCCACCGAACCTCCGCTTGCGAGCGACGCCGGTGCGTGGGATTGGGCGAAGCTTTCGGCGGCTCTGGCCAGCGGTCAGCCCTCGCCAGTTCCGGCCAGCACGTTGTACGCGATCGCAGCATTTGAAGCGGGTTGCAGCTTCGTGAATTTCACGCCGAGCGTCGGATCGAATCTGCCGGCCCTCGAAGAATTCGCGTTGAAACAGAAGTGCCTGCACGTCGGCCGCGACGGAAAGACCGGCGAAACGCTGATGAAGGCGGTACTCGCGCCGATGTTCGCCGCTCGTAACCTGAAAGTGATGAGCTGGGTCGGCCACAACATCTTCGGCAACATGGATGGCAAGGTACTCGACGACCCGATCAACAAAGCCAACAAGGTGAGGTCGAAAGATCATCTGCTGACCGAAATCCTCGGCTACAAGCCGCAGACGCTGGTCAGCATCGAATACATCGAGTCGATGGGAGACTGGAAAACCGCGTGGGATCACATCCACTTCGAGGGCTTCCTCGGCACGAAGATGACGTTGCAATTCACCTGGCAAGGCTGCGACTCGCTGCTGGCTGCTCCGCTGGCATTGGACTTGGTGCGGCTCACCGAACGCGAACATCGTCGAGGCAAGTCCGGCGTGATGAATCACCTCGCCGCGTTCTTCAAAAGCCCGATGGGACCGCACGAACCGGAATTCGCGAAGCAATTCATTGCCCTCGAACAATGGACCGACGAAGTGGCGGCTGCACAATGAGTCCGCGTGTCCTGGCCTATTTGCGATTGCTCCGCCTCCCAACGCTTTTCACGGCGCTCGCAGATATTTTTCTCGGCTTCTTGTTGACACATTCAACGTTAATCAGCAACGAAAGCCCGAATCCGCTCCCCTCCTTCTTGCTGCTGTGCCTCGCCTCCGCTGGTCTGTATCTCTCCGGGATGGTCTTCAACGATTACTTCGACCGACTAATCGACGCTCAAGAGCGTCCGGAGCGCCCAATTCCTTCCGGGGTGATCTCGCCTGCCGCCGCGCTTCGCCTAGCCGCCGGATTGATGTTGGTTGGATTGGGGTCTGCTGCCGTCGTCGGACCTCTGAGCTTGGGCATCGCAGTTGCGGTGTGCGTGTCGATCCTGGCCTATGACGGCGGCCTCAAGAAGACATGGCTTGGACCGTTGGCGATGGGGGCTTGTCGAACTGGCAACGTTTTGTTGGGTGCCAGTGCCGTTGGTTCGCTTTTCGAATTCGTCTCAACCTCTCGTTGGCCGATCGCTATTTGCCTTGGGATCTACATTGTCGGTGTGACGATATTCGCTCGGCAGGAAGCGACCACTAGCCACCGAACCGCTCTGACGGGTGCCGCCGGGGTGATCAATTCCGGAGTCGTCGGCTTGGCCATGCTCGTCAATTCGAATGCGCTCATGGAACACCGCCTACCAGCAATGGGCATTTTGGCGATGATCTTGTTTACGCTGGATCGTCGATTAGCAGTCGCCATTGCTCAGCCGAGTCCGCAGCATGTCCAAGTGGCTGTGAAGGTCTTGCTGTTGTCGCTGGTAATGCTCGATGCAACCTTGATCTATGCCTTCAACGGCCGAGTGGAACTGGCAATGGCCACTGTGGCGTTGCTGATTCCGGCGGTCGGCCTGAGCCGGCTCATCGCAATGACCTGAACGATCCCGCACTCGTGGGCAGCAAGCTCAGCCAACTTTTCCAACGCGCTGGAAGCCCATGTCCTGGAACTGAGCCGACTCGATTGGCGAGGTCAATTTCACGGTGACGATTTCTTCCCACGGCACAATCGCCGAACGAGCTCCCAACGTGTCCGGCCGGTCGCGTTCGAAGAGCACGGCATAGTCGGAGATTTGAAAGTTGGAGAAAGTGATCGACTCGTTGAGCGAAGTGACAGCGATTCCCAGCTTTGGAATGGAGTCAGGCCAGCGCTGAAACAACACCTGCCAGCAAATGCTTTTTTCCATGTCCGACACTCCCTTGCTTTGGAGAACTGTCCCGGCATCCGTCGTTAAAGCCTACTGACGACCGTCACTGGGACTCCAAGAGAAAACCCGAGCAACCAACGGCTGCTCGGGCTTCTGATTCTGACTGACCCCGAGGGGATTCGAACCCCTGTTATCGGATCGAAAATCCGGTGTCCTAGGCCTGACTAGACGACGGGGCCGGAAAGCGGGGGCACACTCTATAGCCTGGACGATGACTGTCAAGCCGCCCTCATCAACACGTTACGACACTGATGATTCGCCGCCGGCCTCATCGGCTTCAGTCGTTCCAATGGATTGAGCTCGTTGAATCGCAGCCATAACTTCGCTGCGATGAATCGGCACATCGCGCGGTGCTTGAATTCCCAAACGCACTTTGTCGCCTCGGACGTCAATCACGGTCACAACGATCTGGTCGTTGATAACCACGCTCTCATTGCGTTTGCGGGACAGGACTAACATTGGGGGTGACTCTCCAAGTCTCGGTCTTCCATTTTTGCATTTGCGGTGTCCCTTCGGACCAGTCGCCAAGGAAGTACGAAAAATGATTCGCCTGACATCAAAATTGTTTTGACGAGTATTAGGGAAATTGTTCACTCGGTCAAGCCGCTTGGCTCTCTTGTTCACTTGACATTCACAGTGGCTGCACTACTTAGGCGGATCGTTTTCCCTAGTTTTCCCGGCCAAACAGATACGATGTCCGACAAGCAAGTTGCTGAATTTGTCCATTTTCTCAGACGAGTCAGGCTTCATTGGACTTGAGTTTTTGAGGACCGCATGGGCTCCAAGTGATCGAATTCGGCCGTGACGAGCCTCGCTGAGCTTTGGAATTCTCGGTAATTTACCCACAGCAGTTGGCGATCCGAATTCCTCAAGAGACTCCGTTCTGGAGTCCGTGCCGACTCAGGCTCAGGAGGCCGAGTAATGCTGTTCAGCCATGTCGAAAGTGTGTCGGCTGGAACGCTGGCTCATCATATTTTGCTGGTTGAGGACGATACCGCAGCGGCTGATTCGCTGAAGGCGTTGCTCGAACAGCACGGCTATCGGGTGCAAGTGGCGAAGGACGGCGGACAAGCTCACTCGGCGTTTCGGATGAGGCGTCCTGACTTCGTGATCACGGATTTGATCCTGCCCGGAGAAAATGGATTTGAGTTGATCGACCGCATGAAACGCTCGGACGAATCGGTTCCAGTGTTGGTATTGTCGGCGATCTCGCTGGAGGATTCACGCGCGTTGTCCGAGCGACTGGGAGCCGACGGATATCTGACGAAGCCTGCCGCACCGGACAATCTGCTCGCCGAGATCAAAGAGATTGCTCAGCGTGTTTGGGAGCGAACTCATCACGGGGGCCAAAGAGAAGAAAAACGCATTCGCTTTAATTGCCGCTGCGGAAAGAAATTCAAAGTGAGTCCCGTGCATCGCGGCCGGACACTAACATGCCCCGATTGTGGCGAACCGTTGATTGTTCCGCGGTACGAGTAGGCACATGGGCGACGGAAGGGACAGCGTCGCAGTTTTTGGTTCTTTCCGTCCGAAGTTCGTGGATTCGAGCAACGGCCTGAGCACAGTTTTCGATGGCAGCGATCCTCATCATTCTCTCTGGAAAGCATCAAGGGAAGCGGATGACGCTTCCCGAAGGAGAGGCCGTCATTGGCAGGGATGAGTCGTGCCAGATTCGGCTGGCGACCAACGAAATCAGCCGTCAACACTGTCGATTGGTGTGCGAGGGAGACCACGTTGTGGTTCATGATCTCGGTAGCCGTAATGGCACCTTGATCAACGACGTCGCAATTCAAGGTCAAGCGGAACTGCAACCGGGAGACATCTTGAGAGTCGGTCCGGTGACATTCCAACTTGCCGGAAAGAAGACTGCGGCGACTGCTCCCTCCAAGAAATCTGCCTCCGACGACAGCATCATGGACTGGCTGGCGGATGAAGAGGGCGAGAGCGAATCTGGAGACACAACCATCCTCCGGCGCGATCCCGCACCAGCACGCTCTGCCCCGCCCACGCCAATCCCAGAGGATCCTCCCACGCCGCTGCCGCCGCAGAAGAAATTCAAAACGGTCGGCGAAGAGGGTGAATCCATCATTCAGCGGCATTACGAGCTGGTTCAATCAGGCAAGTTGCCGAAACGGATTCCGGCCTTGAAGACAGACAAATAAGGCGGAAGGCCACGGCACATGCGGATCATTGCAGGACAATTTCGTCGGCGAAAACTGTTGGCGAATCCCGGACTGACAACTCGGCCGATCACCGACTTCGTCAAAGAATCACTGTTTACGCGGCTCGGCGATTGGATCGAAGGGCAGCGAGTCGCGGACATCTTCTCCGGTACGGGAACGATCGGACTCGAAGCACTCAGCCGCGGCGCGACAAGCGTGGTGTTCCTCGAAAAGGATCGGAAAGCGGTCGAGTTGTTGAAACACAATATCGCGTCGCTCGGCGAGGAAGCTCAAGCCGCGTGCTTGTGTTGGCAAACGGACATCTTCCGTTGTTCGTTCCGGCCAAAAGGGGACTCGGCCAAGTTTGTGCCGTTCGACTGGATGTTCTTCGATCCGCCGTTCGCGATGGTCGAAGAGTTGTCGCCCACTTCAGAATTGTTTCGCGTGCTCAAACAACTCGCTCGCGAGGATGTCAGTTCGCCAGACACGCGGTTGGTCTTGCGGGCGCCAGAAGGGTCGCAATTCGTAATGCCCGACGTTTGGGAACAGGCGCATCACTGGCCGTTCTCGCACATGGAGATTTTCATCTATCGGAAGGCTAAGTCACCTGAGCGGGCAACTCTCGACGAACCACCGGCAGCCGAGCCGCTTGACGAGACACCGATCGCCGCACCGGAGACCGAAGCATGAGCGTGCTTGACCGATTTCGTTTGGAGGGCCAGCGGCTCTTCATCACCGGCGGCAGTCGCGGACTCGGGCGAGAGATGGCATTGGCGATCGCCGATGTGGGGGCCGATGTCGTGCTGGTCGGCCGCGACCGCGACAGTTTGGAGAAGACTGCTGCCGACATCCGACAACTCGGCCGGACCGCGAACATCTTGGTGGCCGATGTCGGTGTACCGAACGAGTGCGAGCAAGTCTGCCAGCAAGCGCTCGACGAGTTCGGGCCGTTTGACATCCTCATCAACAACGTCGGCGGTCGGCGGATCAATGTGCCGGTCGAGGAGCAGACGCTCGAACAGTGGCAGCAGATTCTGGACATCAACCTGACGAGCACCTTTCTCTGCACGAAGCTGATCGGCGGAGCGATGGTGAAGCGCGGACAAGGTGGCCGAGTCATCAACATCGCGTCGATTTCCGGTATGGTGGCCAATCGCGGGATCGGTGGCCGCAGCTACGAGACCTCGAAGGCAGCCGTCATCCAATTCACGCGAGCACTCGCGACCGATTGGGCACCGCATCGAATAACCGTCAACTCGATCTGTCCGGGCGGATTTATGACCGAGCCGAATGTCCGCTGGGCAGCTCAAAACCCGGCGATCATCGATACGTTCAAGCAGCAAATCCCTGCCGGAGACTTCGGCAAACCGGAGGATCTCGGCCCGTTGGCCGTCTATCTCGCCAGCGATGCGGCCCGTTATGTGACCGGAGCGTCCATCGTCATCGACGGCGGCTACACGCTCTGGTAGTAGCAGGCACACTCCGTGTGCCGTCTGCGAATGCTCGCACCGATCACACCGACGGCACACGGAGAGTGCCTGCTACTACTTCGCTACCAACCGCACGTCAGGCGATTATACTGCCGCCCTTCCCAATCCCTCGATTCCAGTATTCCGCCACGCGAAAACCATCATGGCCGACTTCAACAAATTCGATCCGCGAGTCGATTCGCTGGTCATTGAAACCAAGACTTTTTGGGACGCCGCCATCGGCAAACTCGCCGATGCCGACATGCACTGGCTGGCCGACGCCGTGCATCGCCATCCGGAAAAGGCGAGCAACGTCCAGTACGAGCGTGCTCACACCGGTTTCACGCGGACGATCACCGTCACGGTCGCCGACATCGAGCGGTTGTACGACGAGAAAATGAGCGGCTGACCAACGAAAACGCCGCGGTTTGAACCGCGGCGTCGTGAGCGTCTGCCTGAGGCCCAAAGGCCGTTCAAGCTACTCCTTTTTCTCTTCCTCTTTCTTCTCGGCGGGAGCCTCTTCCTTCTTGGCTTCTTCAGCCTTCGGCTCCTCTTTCTTCTCAGCTTCGGCGGGCTTCTCCGCGTCAGCCTTTGGCTCTTCCTTCTTCTCGCCAGACTCAGCCGGCTTGTCTTCGGCCGGTTTCGTGGCTCCGGCGTCACCTTCAGGAGCAGCCGGAACGTCAGTCCCGCCACTCTTGGTCGAGCCAGCTTCGCCGCCATTCGATTTCACGGGCGAGATCGGCTTGACCGGCGACGCGGGTTCGCCGCAGCCGATCGTCCAAATCGAGAGCCCCAATACGCTTACCAACGCGGTCAGCTTCATGTCATTCCAGCCAAGTCTCATTGGCTGATTCCTTTCGTGTGAGAACGATCAAACCATAACCCACTCGGCCGAACTTCCCAGTTCCTTGTTCTGCCGATTTTCGGGGGAATCAACCGGCGTCGGTTTGATCAATCCGCCAGCCGCCCGAAGCTTCCCAGCCAGGAAAGCGGCGGGATTAAACGTTGCCGCCCCCTCGATTGCAACCGATCCGACCGGTTCGGACGCCCCTCTCAAACCGATCCACCCTGCGACCGATGCAACCATCAGGGTCGAGTCAACTCAATCGTCACGACCCGTAGGATGGGCACTCTTGCCCGTCATGGCCGGTGAGGCACGGGCAGGAGTGCCCATCCTACGACGTCACCGAAACACCCCTCGCCGCAGGACTTCCAGCGGGTAAAACGTGTCGCGCCACCGTACACCGCCCTGCCGCAGCGTGATCCAACCCGACCTCAGAAAAGCAAACACGAACGCCAATCCCGACGGCATCAGCATCGGGAACAGCCAAAACGAATGCCCGAAGAGCCAAGCATTCAGGCCGTAGAGCAAGTGCGACAGTACCGCCGCCGCGACGAACCCAGTTCGAGCTTCACCGGCGAGAACCGCTCCGATCGCAGGGCCGCAGAAGACGACTGACGTCATTCCACAAATCCACAGCAGTTGCCAGACCGAGTAGTTCGCCGACGCGAAGGCGTTTTTCTCCAGGCCGGTGACGCAGGACCAGGCTCCCGATTGCCAGCGGATGCTGAGTCCGTCACCCGCTCGCAGAACGCTGCCTCGTGAACCGGTTCGCTTCAGCATTTTTCCGAGCTTCACATCGTCTAGAATATCGAGCTTGATCGGCTCGAACCCGCCAGCCCGCTCCAACGCCGACCGGCGGACGAGATTGTACGCCCCGACGCCGCAGTACGCTCGGGGCCAGCGAGTCGGAATCAAATACGGCTGAGTTCCCGCCGCGAAGATCAACCCGAAACACGCGACGAACGCCGCTTCGAGCAGCCCACCCGCCTCGATGTCCGGAAACAGTGGCAGATGGTCAATCCCGCGAGCAACCGCGAATCGCACCGCTCGCTGCAACGTCTGCGGATCATGCACGACATCGCCATCCGTGAAGAGCAGCCACTCGCTAGTCGACTGCTGAGTCCCAATCTGCAACGCGTGATTCTTGCCCAGCCAACCCTCCGGCAAGTCGATGATGTGGATGACTCGCAGCCGAGATTGCCCCTCCGCCAGCCGATCCATGATCGTGCCGGTTTCGTCACGCGAACGATCGTCGATCGCGATGATCTCGATGTCGGGATAGTCCGACGCGAGCAGCGACTTCAGCCCCGCCTCGATCTTGTGCCCTTCGTCGCGAGCTGGCACAACAACTGACACTCGCGGCCACGACGCCGGATCGGGCAGGCAGTCGGACTGCCGTTTCAGAGACCGGCCAAACATCCACACGGTCGGCACACCCGACAGCCCGGCCCAAATCGCGAAGAGAATCCACCCCACCACTTCGATCGTCGTCTGCAAGGTTGCAACCCCCAAGAGCCTTCTCAACAATCCGCGCAACTTAACGACGCTCGTCACGAAACTCACTCACTCGCGAAAACACCATGCCCGACCTGCAAGATCTGACTCGGAAACTCAACACGAACAACGGCTCGAAAATTGTGCTCCTCGTCGCCGACGGACTCGGCGGCCTGCCGCTCACGCCGGAGGGACTCACGGAACTCGAAACCGCGAAGACTCCGAACCTCGATGCGCTCGCCAAACGCGGGACACTCGGTTCGAGCACTCCTGTTCTGCCGGGCATCACGCCAGGCAGCGGGCCGGGACATCTCGGCCTCTTCGGTTACGACCCGCTGGAATATCAAATCGGACGCGGCGTGCTGGAAGCTCTGGGCATCGACTTTGAACTCGGCCCGAACGACGTGGCGATCCGAGGCAACTTCTGCACGGTGGACGCCAACGGCCTGATCACCGATCGCCGAGCCGGACGCATCCCGACCGAAGAAGGTGAGCGAGTCGTCGCGAAGCTCGCCAAGGCCATCAGGATTCCCGGCATCGAAGTCTTTGTTCGGCACGTCAAGGAATACCGGCTCGTGATTGTGCTGCGTGCCGAGGGACTCGGCGGCGACGTCGAGGACACCGATCCGCAGAAGACTGGCGTCGCGCCGCTCGAACCGGTCGCTCGCAGCGCGGGATCGCAACGCACGGCCGAATTGCTCAAAGAATTCATCCGGCAGGCTCGTGAGGTTCTCAAGGACGAGCCGAAAGCCAACCTGCTGACGCTGCGCGGTATCGACAAGAAGCCGCCGATCCCGACGTTTGAAGAAATGTACGGCCTGAAGCCCGGAGCCATCGCCGTCTATCCGATGTACCGCGGCCTCGCCCGGCTGGTCAGCATGAACGTGCTCGATGCCGGCCAGACGCTCGCCGATCAAATGTCGCGGCTCGAACAAGCGTGGAAGGACTTCGATTTCTTCTTCGTCCACTTCAAGTACACCGACTCGACCGGCGAGGACGGCAATTTTGCGGAGAAGGTCCGCCGCATCGAAGAACTCGACGCCGCGATCCCGCGCATCACCGCGCTGAAGCCCGACGTCCTGATCGTCACCGGTGACCACAGCACACCGAGCAAAATGAAATCGCACAGTTGGCATCCGGTCCCGGTGCTGCTGGCGGCGGAGGAACGCTGTCGCCCCGACCTCTGCGACAAGTTCGGCGAACGCGAATGTCTGAAAGGCGGCCTCGGTCAATTCCCCGCCAAGTACCTGATGGGTTTCGCACTGGCTCATGCCGGGCGGCTCGACAAGTTTGGAGCGTGACACGCTCAATCGGCGAACGCGAACTCGTTCGCCAGCAGCAATGATTGGGCGAAGGCCGCCCAGCGTTCAGGTGTCGGCGCGTTGCTGAGAAAATCGCGAGCGGCTTGTTGTTCGGCATCGGTCGGCGTTCGCTGGAAGCAGATCAGAAACAGGTGCCGCACGCGCGACGGCGCATCGGTAGCAGTCACGACTTCCGGCCGGCGCAGCAGCCGTGAGGCGACCTCGAACGTCAGATCGCCGTTCATCAGGAAGAGAGCCTGCGGAGCAACGGTCGTCGAGTCACGTTGCGGATTCGTCGCTGCGGGAGTCGGGAAGTCGAACGTCGTCAGCAGATTCGGAACGTCCAGCCGATCCAGCGTGCCGTACAGCGTCCGACGAGGGTTGAACCCGCTGAGCAGTTCGACCGACTCGCCACCGACGCGACGATCCATTTCTCCGGAAGTCGCCAGCAAAGCGTCGCGCAACAACTCCCATTCGAGGCGTCGCCGATTCATCTGCGACAACCAGCGGTTGTCAGGATCGAGGGAGAGTGGCGAGTGATGAGTGGCGAGTGGTGAGTTCTGAGTTCCTAACTCGCCACTCGCCACTAACCACTCACCACTCCTTTGCTGGTAAGTCGCCGACAAAACAATCTGCCGATGCAGCCACTTCACCGACCAGCCGGACTTCACGAAGTTCGCCGCCAGCCAATCGAGCAACTCCGGGTGCGACGGCGGATCGCTTCGCAGTCCGAAGTCGCTGGGGGTCTTCACGAGGCCGACGCCAAAATGGTGCATCCACACGCGGTTGACGAACACACGAGCAGTCAGTGGATTTCGTGGATCGACGATCGACCGCGCGAGTTCCAGTCGGCCGCTGCCCGTCGCGAACGGCTTGCGATCAGGGGCCGAGATCGCGAGAGGCTGTCTGGGAACGTGTGCGCCAAACCGGTTCGGATTGCCGCGCAGGAAAATTTGCGGATCGAACAGCGTCGCGTCATCCATCAGTACCATCGCGCGAGCCGGTGCGCCGGCGGTCGTCATGCTCCACTGTTCGAGTTCCTTGATCAGCTTTTGATATTCCCCTTGAGTCGGCCGGTCGGGGAACAGCGACAAGAAGCCCCAACCCATCGCCAGCGGGACGTCGGGCGGAGCGTCGGGGCCATACAACACTCTGCGGATTTCTTCCTCGTGTGGATCGGACAGCGGAGTCGGTTTCGTGGCTTGCCACTTCGCGTCGATCCGCTTGAAGAGTTCGCCGTATCGCGCCGCGACCTCGGCCAGCGATTGCGGCGAAGGCTCGCAGACGGCGGCGATGACGAGCGGGTTGTGGGGCAGGTTTTCAACCTGCCCGGCCACGACTTTCGCCATCGTTCGCCACTGGTCCGCGCTGATTTCACGATTGACGGGCAGGTTGGAAACCTGCCCCACAAAGGCGGTCCATGGCTGCCACACCGGGTGCGGTTTCTTGCGAGCGGCCTCCAGCGCGACTTGCCAGCGGAGCGTCATTGTGGGGTTGATGTCGTTCGTATCGGCCAGCAGCATGAAGTCGTCGGTCGGCGGCTTCTCCATCTGAGCTTGTGCGGCCAGCAAATACTCCGCCGCGCGAGTACGAGCCGATGCCACCAACGCCGAATGCTTGCTCACCACGAAATCGGTCAGCTTCGTCTGCCGAGCTGTCATCTCGGTCGAAAACTTCGCGTACTCCTCGGTCTGCGGCGGGGGCAGGAATTCCGGCGGCAGCGTCGGTTCGATCGAACTGCGGAACACACCGTACAGCGAGTAATAGTCGGCTTGCGGAATCGGATCGAACTTGTGGTCGTGACAGCGAGCGCACGTTGCCGTAAGTCCCATCAGCCCGCGTGAGACGACATCGATGCGGTCATCCAAGACATCATGCAGATTGTTCATGAACCGCCCGCCGAGCGTCAAAAATCCCATCGCCGTGAGCGGTCGCTTGTCGTCACCGAGGTCCAGTTGATCGGCGGCGAGTTGCTCGATCACAAACCGATCAAACGGCAGGTCGTCGTTGAACGAGCGGATGACGTAATCGCGGTACGTCCACGCCCACGGGAATTTCTTTTCCTCGAAGAAGACGTACCCCTTCGTATCGGCGTACCGAGCCACGTCCAGCCAATGCCGCCCCCAGCGCTCGCCGTAGTGCGGCGATGACAGCAACCGATTCACGACTTGCTCGAACGCATCGGAATGATCATCGGCGAGGAATTCTTCCAACTCATTCGGCGTCGGCGGCAGGCCGATCAAGTCGAAGGAGACACGCCGCAGCAACGTCCGTTTGTCGGATGATCGTGACGGCGACATTCCAGCCTCACGCAGTTTCGCCAGCACAAACCGATCGAGCGGTGTGTTCGACCAATCGTCATTCGGCAGCCGAGACACGGGCGGCAAAACAATCGGTTGAAACGCCCAATGCTTCGCGGCCGCGTCGATTGACGGCGCGGTCGACTCGTCCGGCCAGAACGCTCCGCGACGAATCCACTCAGCCAATACATCGAGTTCTTCGGCCGGCAGCGGTTTGTCGGGAGGCATCTTGCGACCTCCCTCGCGGCGGATCGCCAACAGCAATTCGCTCTGAGCGAGCTGCTTCGGGTCGATGACGGCACCGTTGTCGCCACCCCTCTTGAATCCGGAGTTCGTGTCGAGCCGCAAGCTCGATTCTTGTTTCTTCGCTCCGTGACAGGACTGACATCTCGCGACGAGGATTGGACGCACCTTCGATTCAAAAAATGTCTGCTCATCCGCCGCGCGAGCGTTTGGAATGCTCAGCAGGACGATCGCGGCAAAGCTCATCAAACGAAGAGCCGGCGAAAAATGGAGGGCGAATAATGGCAAGCAACACTGCATGGCCGTCTTCATTTGTCGCCCCTCATTCTCCGCCAGTCGTTCACTTCAAAACTGACGCAACGCATCCAACAACCGATCAACTTCGTCCACAGTCGTCATCGGGCCGAAGCTGACGCGGATCGTACCCCCCGCCGCCAACGTGCCAAGACTTCGATGTGCTCCGGGAGCACAGTGCAAGCCGGCACGAACTTGAATCTGAAAGTCCTGATCCAAGATCGCCGCCATCTCCTGCGGATCAAAGCCAGCGACAACGAAGCTGATCACGCCGACGACAAACTCGTCCGGCAGATCGGCCGCAAAGAGTCTCACGGATTTCGAGCTGGCGATTCCGTCGATCAAGCGGCGACGCAGCCTCAATTCGTCAGCATGCAGCTCGGCGATGTGGTGTTGCTCCAGCCAATCCAACGCCGCTTCCAGGCCGAACAGTCCGGGAGCATTGTGGTTGCCGGATTCGTACTTGTCAGGCAAGTGATCAGGTTGCCGGTCGTCTTCACTCAGCGAACCAGTGCCCCCTTGCCGGAAGCTGGCAACGTGCTGTTCGATACCCGGCCGAAGGTACAACAACCCCGTGCCAAGCGGGCCAAGCAACCCTTTGTGGCCCGGACAGGCCAGCATGTCGATGGGACTGTTCCGCACGTCGATCGGCAAATGTCCCGCGGTTTGCGCCACATCGACCAACATCAAAGTGCCCGCTTGCCGCGCGATCGTGCCGACGTCGTCGATTGGTTGAACAACACCCGTGACGTTCGAGGCGTGCAGCAGCGCGACCAATTTCGTGTTGGGCCGCAGAGCGTCGCGGAATTTCGTCGGCTCGACGCTGCCGTTGGCTTCCGGTTCGATAAACGTCGTCTCGGTACCGATGCGCCGCCGCAGTTCGCTCAGCGGACGCAGAATCGAATTGTGTTCCAGCGTTGAAGCGATGACATGATCGCCAGGCTTGAGGCATCCGTGAATCGCCACGTTCAAACTGTCGGTGCCGTTGAACGTGAAGACCATCCGGTCGGACGATTCGGCGTTGAAGAGTCGGGCCGCTCGTTGTCGGCAACGAGCGATCGTCGCATCGACCTCCGAGGCGGCTCGTGTCGCACCGCGCCCGGCGGCGACACCGAGTTCGCGGTGATAGCGATCCATCGCCAGCAGCACACCTTCCGGCTTCGGCCAACTCGTTGCCGCGTTGTCGAGATAGCAGCGAAGGGACATGGTCAGCCCAACGTCCACGGAGCACGATATGGTCGCGAGACCCACTTCGCCGCGTCATCGTCGCCAACGATTTGCTCGGTGGCCGGGTTCCACTGGATGCGGCGGCCGAGCCGCAACGCGATGTTGCCGAGATGGCACACCGTCGCGCTGCGATGACCGATCTCGATATCGCAGACCGGCAACTTGCGGGATTTGAGGCAGTCCACAAAGTTCTGATAGTGGTTCGTACTGACGTAGAGCTTGTCGTCGCTCTCTTGGAATGGCTGTTTGACAAGCTCTTCCGGGTTGCTCTTGATCTTGCTGCGATCGACAAAGATCGAACCGTTCGCGCCCACGAAAGTGACTCCTTGCGGACAATCTTTCTCACCTTGTCCGACAACCAGGATCACGCCGTTCGCGAACGTGTGCGTGACGCGGCAGGACTGAGTGACCTCGTACCATTTGTCGGGATGAAACGTGGCGGTTCCTTCGGTCGCAACCGGGCCAGAATCATCCATGCCCAAGCCCCACAGAGCGATGTCGATGTGATGCGCGCCGAAATTCGTCATCTGCCCGCCGGAGTAATCCCAGAAAAAGCGAAAGTTGTAATGCACGCGCTTGACGTTGTAGGGTCGCTGCGGAGCCGGGCCGAGCCAGGTGTCGTAATCGAGTTCTTCTGGCGGATCGCTGTCGGGCACCGGCGGCCCGCTGAAGTTGCATCCCGGAATTCCGACGAACACTTTTTCCAGCTTGCCGAGGTGTCCGTTCCGAACGTGCTCGCACGCTTGCCGGAAACGATCGTCCGACCGCTGCTGCGAACCGGTCTGCACGATGCGTTTGTGATGACGAGCCGCCTCAACCATCTTGCGGCCTTCAGCGATCGTCAGCGTCAGTGGCTTTTCGCAATACACATCTTTGCCCGCCTGACAGGCGTGAATCGTCGTGAGCGCGTGCCAATGGTCGGGCGTCGAAATCACAACCGCGTCAATGTCTTTCCGATCGAGCAGCTTGCGATAGTCACCGAAGCCTTCACACGTCTTTTGTGTCTCACTCTCGATCCGTTTGATTGTGGTTGCCAGCCGCTTCTTGTCCACGTCACACGCGGCCGCCGGTTGAGCGAGTTTCATAAACGGTCCCAAGTTCTCGTTGCCGCGGCCACCAACGCCGATGTGCCCGGTGACGATCCGCTCGTTCGCTCCGAAGGCAGAACTTGGAATGATCCACGGCGCAGCGAACGCGGTCGCGGCTGTGCCAGCGGTTTGAGCGAGAAACTGACGACGAGTGGTGCGAGACATCGTTTGAATTCCGTCACTGAGGCTGTTGGATTGAAAGTCGTATCACTTCGGTCGGCGGGAGAGACATGAAGTGACCCGAACGATTTGCGGCCGTCCGGGTCACTTGGGAACTGTCATGTTGAGGAACCAACAAGCGGTCACGCCACGTCGGCACCCATTTCAGGTTCGTCGCCGACATGCACCTGCTTGTAGCCACCTTGAGTTTTGAAATAGAGGATCAGCATCAAATACAAACCGGCCATCGCGAGCGGAACGTAGGACGTGAGCTTCAGCGCCATGCGGCCGCCGTGCAAGCCGGCCTCTCCGACTTTCGGCTTGTCTTCCGCGGCGGTCTTTTCTGATTCGGACCACCAAGATGCCAACGCTTCCTGGTTCTTGTCGGGCTTGCCTTCCTTCTTGAGGATGTCATTCGCGCGAGCCAGTTCTTTGCCGCCATCATCCAGCACACCGACTTTGGACCCATCCAGGCCGACGACTTTGAACGCCAAGAAATGGTTTTCTTCGTCGGACTTGTAGCGTTCGTAGATCGCCGGAGATTCCTCTTTCAGTTTGCCGGAGGCGTAATAGTCCTGCTTGAACCCGAGGCCAGGACCGCCGAGCAGACCGGCGGAGAGCATTCCCATGCCGCCGATGGCTCCAATCGTGATCGCTCCGCCTTTGGGGAATCGTTCTGACGCGACCGCCAACATCGTGGGCCACAAGAACGTCTTGCCGCACGAATAAACCGTGGCGGCAATGATGCACAGCATCACGCTTGTGGCGGCACCCAGCAGTTGGAGACCGACGAAGCCCAACAGTCCGCTCACGAACAGCAAGCCCAGCGGCGAGGTTTTCTCCACGATAGGACCGGCAAAAAATCTCAAGGCGAACATCAGGCCGGACGTGTAGACGAATAGCAGCAAGCCTTTTTGTTTCGATTCCATGATCGAGCCAGTGATCTTGGCGATCCACGAATCGGTTCCCAGCTCGACGTATCCGACCATCGCGTGAATGACGAGCAACGCGATCATGACTGGTGCCGCGAGTTGGACGAACATCTCACCGTAACTCACGCCGGCTTGGCTGGCTTCTGACTTCGGGAAGTGTTGGCCGAGCACCATGAGTCCGTACAAAATCACGGGCACCATGAAGAGCGACATTTGGATTTGCCAAGCGACGGGCTTCGCATCATCCGGATTCATGAAGTAGGTCACCAATCCGCCGATGATCAGACCACCCGGCCAGCCCGCGTGCAGAATGTTGAGATAATGCGTCTTGTTCGTCGGGAACAAAGTCGCCACCAGCGGATTGACCACCGCCTCGCAGATCCCGTTGCCAACGGCGAACAGGAACATGCCCCAGTACAAACATTGGAACGCGGCATCTTTGCCACCGGCCGCGAACGCGGCATCGCTCGCCAAGGTCAACACGGCCGACGCAAAGTGACACACAAATGCCAAGCCCATCAGCTTGCCATAGCCGACCTTATCGGCAATGAACGCACCGACCAAGATGATGACGCCGGCACCTGTCAGACCACCACCGGTGATCTGGCCGAGGTCCGTCATCGTGAAGCCGTACTTCTCGGCCCACTGGCCCAAGATGGCACCGCGAATTGAGAACCCCACGCCTGCGGCGAGAATCGCCATGAAGCCGGCCCACAACAACCGTTGTGCGTTCGCCGACGGTGCCTGACCTTGCGATGTGTCTTGCATGATGCCCTTTTCATTGCGAGCCAAGAAGTTGAACCGTCAAAGAGGCGGCATCGTATCGGCGTGTTTTTGACTCGACAACGAAGTCAGACCAACGAAAACGGCCTGACCACTCGCAGTGTGGTCAGGCCGTCGATTGTCAATGAATCGAGGGCAGTTCTCTCCCTCACTGATTCGCGGCTGCATCCGGCATCGGGACCGGAGGCGTCGGTTCGTCGGGTTCGACGTCGGGGACAATCGGCGCACGTTCTGGGTATTTGTGGTAGTGAGCGAACTCCGACCCTTGTTCGCGCAGGCACACGACCAAGCCGGACGGAGTTGCCAAATACAGCCGGTCGGTGCGATCGTTTTGCAACCGCACACTGAACGGTCGCAGCGGCAACGTCCCTAGCGGGCGGCCGGTGCTGCGTTGCAACAGAACGATATTGCCTGTCACATCCGAGCCGAAGAGCCGGCTCTTCGTGGCACCGAGTAAATCGGTGATGCCGGGCCGCTTCCACTTCTCTTCGCCAGTGCGGACCACGAGATTAAACAGTCCGCCGCGATCCGGCATGATGTAGAGATCCTGTTCGATGACGATCGGGGCTTTGCGGATCGGAAAGCCAGACACGAATGACCAACGCTCTTCGCCTTTCTTACGATCAAGGCAATAGACGTAAAAATTCTCGGATGCCACGATTAATGAATCATCTGTCGTCGCAATCGGAGCAGTAATCGGTGATCTCGGGTAGGGCTGCGCTTCAAATTGCCATTGGAGCTTACTTTCTTTGGCACTCACGGCGAACAAGTGACCGTTGCCATTCGCAAATTGCACTAATTCACCTATCGAGGACGCCCGCGTCGTGATTTCCTTGCTTGATTGGTATCGCCAGCGCAAGGCCTCATAGGACCACTGCGGTAGCATACGCTTGAGATACAACTCGTTGATCTTTCGCAATTCGAACGAATAGATGCTGCCGTCTAACGCTCCGATGTAGATGTGCTCGTCATCCACGGAGGGCCCGACCGACGGCATGGCTGGAAGCTTCAACTCCCACAAAACCTTTCCGCTGAACCGTTCGATGCAGTACAGCGCCATTCCGTTGACTGTCAGAAAATGCTTTTCGTTGGACACACCTGGATAAATCGGCTCGTCGCGGTTGCCGAGCTGCACAGACCACAGACGTTTGCCGGATTCGGCATCGAAGGCCGTCACAGTTCCGCCGGTCCCTTGCAGATAGACGTTCTCCTCATCGAGCACCATGTACTTCACTTTGTCCCGTTTGGGATTCACCGTGGCTTGGCTCCACCACGCTCGTTCCAATCCCAAATGGCTGAGCATGCGTGAAGTCGGCAGCTCGGACGAGACGCTCGTGGATGACGATTGTGCTGGTGCAGACGCGGCATCCGTCAGGCACATCGCGCCAAACGCCAGGCAAGTGAAGAAGAGGGGACGGAACGTTTTCATGGGAGCCTCGTATCGCCGGAGCGACTTTCGCGGAAGTCTGTCGGTCGCGTCTGAGTTTAACCTCGCAAATCGATCGCTCAGACAATTCGTGAGCCGACAAGCGAGCTTCGCCTTGGAAAGCGGACCGAACTGCCGAACGTGCGGCAAGTGCAGGTTGCTCGTGCCTCCCGCCCCCGGTCAAGCCTCTACAAAATTTGCGAAACCTCTGCTGTCGAAATGACCGGCGTGCCGGATACGATGCTCGCGCTCCGAATCCCCGGCAAGCGGTTTTTGTCGGCGGACCATTTTCTCATAATCAGGCTCAAGTTCGCCGAATGTTCCCTGCGACGACACATCGCTGGTCGCTCTCACTGTGGTTAGCCAGCATGTCATTGCTGGTTTCCGCCGATCTCCCCGCCGACGTGGTCAAGTTGACCGATGGTGGCGAGATTCGCGGTCAGGTGAAGTCTCCCGCTGGCAAAACGCGAAAAGATCAGGTCGCGGAATCGGACGAGGTCGTCGTCGAATCGTTGACTGGTGCGGAGATCACCGTCGCTCGCGAGCAAGTTGCGTTCATCACCAAACGGCCGCGAGCCGTCGAAGAATACGAATCGCTCGCCCGCCGAGTCGCTGACACGGTCGATGGCCGCTGGCAACTCGCCGAATGGTGCCGGCAGCACGGACTCACCGAGCCGCGCAAGGAACAACTGCAACGCCTTCTGGAACTCGATCCCGAACACAAGCCGGCCCATTATGGACTCGGGCATCGCCGGCAAGGCACCAATTGGACGACTCCCGAAGAAGCCGACGCCGAACTGCTCGCAGCCGGGTATGTGCGTTACAAGGGACGCATCCTCACGACGCTCGAACGCGATGTGTTGGAATCGAACACGTCACGCCAGCGCGAGCAAAACGATTGGCGTCCCAAGATTCGATTGTGGCTCGGCTGGCTGACTGGCCGCGATGCGCCGAGGCGAGCGGACGCGATCGTGAAGTTCCGCGAACTGCGTGATCCCGACTCCGTGCCGGCGATCGTCGATTTTCTGCTCGGCGACGCGAACATCGAAGTTCGTCGCCTCGCAGTGCAGACGCTCGCGCAGTTCGACGGACAACCTCCCGTCCCGGCGCTGGTTCGTGTCGCACTCTCGGATGCGGACCCGTCGTTGCAAAGCGGCGCATTCAGCGCGCTGACTGCGGAACAACGCGCCGCCGCCGTGCCGATCATCGAGCGTGCCCTCCGCGACGAGTCGAATTTGATTGTGCGCCGCGCCGCGATCCTGCTCGGTAAATGCGGCGTCCGCCAGGCGATTCCGTCGCTGGTCAATGCTCTGGCGACCTCGCACAAGATGCGCGTCCCACAAGGTCCGGCCTACGCGGTCGGCTTCAATCGCGATGGCTCGCAAGGCAATTCGAACAGTGGCCTGCCACCCGACGTCGAAGCCGCGCTGCGAACTGGACAACTTCCCTACGGCGTTGTGATCGACAATTCCAACGTCCGTGCGCCGCCGGTCAAATGGGTCACCGTTCGCGTCCCGCTTCAGAATCCCGAAGTTCTCGACGCCTTGCGCACGCTCTCTCAGCAAGACTTCGGCTACGACAAACGCGCCTGGCGATTGTGGTGGCAAGCACAATTGTAGTTTTCGTAGTCCGGACGCCCACGTCCGGACCCCCGATCGTCCCCATGAAATCCAAGAAGCCGTCCATGTCAAACACTCTCGACGAAGACACCCAAGATTCACGCGAAGCCTTTCGACCAGAGGAGCCGCAGTCTCCTCAGCCAAGCGGTTGTCGGAATTTCGCGATGGGCTGTGGCTGCGCCGCCGTCTGCTTGCTGTTGGTCCTGGCCGGAATCGGCACCTGGGTCGCATTCAACTGGAAGGGCTGGGCGTCCGACATTACCAAGAAAGTCGCCGCCGACGCCGTCGCCAAGTCCTCACTCCCCGCGGAAGACAAGGCGCGGATTCTCAAACGAATCAACCTCCTCGCCGACGACTTCCAGGCCGGAAAAGTCAGCACTCAGCAACTCGGCCACGTCATGGAACAGATCGCCAAAAGCCCGCTGCTGCCATTGGGGCTGGTGATGGCGGCCGACGAAAAGTACGTGAAGCCGTCCGGCCTTTCGAGTGACGACCAAGACGCCGCCCGCCGCACGCTGCAACGGCTGGCTCGCGGTGCCTTCGAGAAAAGCATCCCCGAAAACGACACGCAAGAAGTCATGAAGCTCGTCATGAATCACCAACCCGATGGCAGCGAGCAGCTCAAGGAGCGGCTCACCGATGACGAGCTCAAAGCGTTCCTCGAAAAAGCCAAAGAGAAGGCGGATGCCGCCTCTGTGCCCGACGAGCCATTCGAGGTCAACATCGCCGACGAACTAGAGAAGGCCATCGACAAGGCGCTCAATCCGTAGGGTGGGACCAGCGCAGAGCCGGCCCACCAATCCTGCCGTCGATTTGGTGGGCCGGCGCTGCGCTGGTCCCACCCAACGATTCGGAAGACAGCGGCTCAGCAAAGCTCATCGACCGGCATGCCGAAGGGGAGCACCGGGAGCGGCCGTCCGGCGCGGTTGATGTAGTTGCGGTCGATGTCCACGCCGAGGTGACGATAGATCGTCGCCAGCACATCTTGCGGAGCCTTGGGATTGCTCTTCGGGAACGCGGCGATCGCGTCGGACGAACCGACAACTCGGCCGCCCTTCACGGGGCCACCCGCGAGCACCGCGCTGAAGACATTCGGATAATGGTCGCGGCCAGCGTTGTTGTTGACTCGCGGAGTCCGGCCGAATTCGCCCCAGCCGACAACGAGCGTCGAGTCGAGCAACCCGCGCTGTTCAAGGTCTTCAATCAACGCCGAGAACGCTCGGTCCCAACGCGGCAGGAAGCCGAGCCGCAACGACTCGAAGCCTTTCACATGCGTGTCCCACCAGCGGACGTCAACCGTCACGACACGGACGCCGGCCTCGACCAAGCGACGAGCCAGCAGAATGCGTTGGCTCCACGCGGGAGCGCCGCAGCGGTCAATCGCCTTCGGATCGAACGCCGGCATGATGCCGTACCGTTCGCGAATCGCTTGCGGCTCGGCATCGAGATCAAACGCATCGCGTGCGGCGTTGGAACTCAAGATGCCCCACGCGGTGTTTTGAAAACGATCCATCGCGATCATCTGGCCGGAGCGATCAATCTCCGCACGAATGCGGTCGAAGCCTTGCAGCACTTCGCGCCGCGAGCCAAGCCGATCCGCTGTGAGCCCATCGGGCAGAGCAAAGTTCGGCACCTTGAACGGGCCGTCTTGAGCGGGGTCCGCCAGCGTCTCGAACGGCTTATGAGCGACGCCGAGATACGCCGAGTTCGCGCCCGGCAGCATCTTCGGGATCATGACATACGCCGGCAGGTCGGGATTCAGATGACCGAGTTGTTCCGAGGCGACGCTGCCACAACTCGGATGAATGTTCTCGTCCGGGTTCGGCCCGGAGTTGTAGCCGGTGAAGCACATCTGATCGCCGGTCGAATGCCCCGCGTCGTGATGATTGAGACTCCGAATGATGGACCACTTGTCTTGGCACGCGGCCGACATCGGCAGCATGTCGGAAAGGATGATGCCCGGCACTTTGGTCGGGATGACTCCGAACTCACCGCGATACTCAACGGGAGCTTCCGGTTTTGGATCCCACATGTCCTGATGAGCAGGCCCGCCGCGCATCCAGAGAATGATGACGTTGTTCTTGCGAGTCGCTCCGTTGTTCGCCGCCTCACCGCGAAGCACATCCGTCAG
>CAMDPK010000137.1 GCA_945904015.1 Candidatus Kuenenia stuttgartensis
GCCGAGTCCGCCGCCCGCCGTTGGCGATTACTCGACGGTGCCCAGTGGCTTATCGAAGTCGCCAAAGACACCCAGTTCCAAGACGGCCAAATCCTCACCCAAGTCGCCGCCTGATTCACGACCTCATCCACAACCTTTGACATTACCTCTACGAAGTTCGCCGAAAGGCGTTCACACTCATCGAACTGTTAGTGGTCATCGCGATTATCGCTGTTTTGATCGCATTGCTGCTCCCAGCCGTGCAACAGGCTCGTGAGGCGGCTCGCCGAACTCAGTGCAAAGGCAACCTCAAGCAAATGGGCCTTGCGCTGCAAAATTACCATGACTCCGCCAAGCTTTTTCCACCAGCGCGGCTCAATGTGGGGCATGTTGGCTGGAGCTACGGAAATCCGACACCAAAGTCGCCATTGAAATATACCAACGCCAGCGGTTGGACGATGCTGTTGCCGAATCTGGACCAGGGTCCCTTGTACAAGCAATATGACCACAAATCCGCCGCCAGTTGGTCGTATGTGTATGGTGCTTATGCCCTCTCAGACATGCAGGGAGATCCCGACCTGGTCAACGCCAAAATTGTGAAGACAAGGCTTCCCATTTTTGAATGTCCGTCCGATGGGAATCCCTATTACTACGATAGCACCAACCAATACTACTCCATCAGTGCCACGACTACGGGTGGAGCTCGCACGAATTACGACTTCAACATCCAGTATCTCGAGTACTACTACCAGGGATGTGCCATGAATTTGAATTGCTGGCCAGCCAATCAACAATCGATGTTTGCTAATAACTCCAGTTCGAGCATGAGGAACTGTACGGACGGGACAAGTAATACGGCCTTCGTCACTGAAACTGTTCGAAATGTTTGGAATGGCGTCCCACCCGCATGGGGGCACGCCGGGCATGTGCAAGTCGGTATTGCGCTCGACTTGCCCTGGCACGTCGGGATTAACAAATGGGGAAATGCAAGTGCAGCATGGCCGGGGGCGGGGTACAACCCAAGCGATTATGTTAAACAGGGCCGATTGTTGAACTGGGCTGCTGGAGGGAGCCTTCATGCAGGTGGCTGCCATATCTTGATGGGTGACGGCGCGGTTCGCTTCATTAGTCAGAATATCAGTGACACCACACTGACTTACCTTTCCCGAATCGCGGATAATAACGCCATCGGTGAATTCTAGGAGACTGAACACGTCTCGGAATATGTCGCGCTACGGTTTCATTCGTCGGTTGCCAAATCCGAACGATCCTGTCGGTTGCTCAGCGTGGTGGATTGCTTCAGAGACTGACAGGATGTCAGCCGTCTTTGATGATTTCTGAATTCATTCGCCGTGGGGAGGAATTCATGACTGCGATGTCGCGTTGTTTTCTTGGTTGCGTAATTGCATCCTCACTACTGGTTCTCACTGGCTGTTCAGACGGATCATCACCGCCGCCGAAACTGCCGGACACCGTGAAGGTGACCGGGACCGCGACACTGGATGGAAAGCCGCTTGAGGGTGCAGTCATTCGGTTCGCGCCCACTTCGGAAAGAGGATTTCACGGCGCGGCAGGAGTGGTCGATGCATTGGGGAAATATGGGCTCGTTACGGACACTGGGAATGGGCAGAGTCGTCCGGGTGTCATTCCCGGGGACTACACTATTAGCGTCAGCCGGATGGTCAAACCCGACGGATCGCTAGTACCTGCCAATTCAAAGGAACCACCCATGATGTCCGGAGCGCGGGACACGATCCCGATCAAATACAGTAGCCAAAAGGCCCAGCTGAAATACACTGTGACTGCGGAAGGTGGGACTTTCGATATCAATCTCGATTCGAAACAACCTAACCCACTTCGCAAGTAAACAAATCATCCTTGTTCTATATTGTTGTTGAATTTTAGTTCCATCAACTCCTCTCGAAGCGGTGATTCACTGCGTCTGCTTTGGCGAGCGATGAAGAATCGAAACGTGAATTCGAAACAAAGTTGTTTCGCCGTCGTCGCCGTCGTCGCAGTTGTCGTGATTGTGGCAGGGAGCGTCTCGGCGAAACTGGCGTGGAAACCCTCGATTGAGTCCCTTGTATCCGCCGCTAGGAAGGCTTCACTCCGCGGCGATTTGGATGAGGCTCGTCGTATCGCATTGCGTGCCGTGGTGATCTATCCCAGATCATCGAAAGTACTCCTGACTGCGGCCGAGATTGAGTTAGGGTCGAATCACCGCGAAGAGGCACTTCTACATTTGGACCAGGTCAAAGACGACGGCAGCGCCTCCGCTTTGAACGCGATCGGTAATGCCGGAGACTTATTGTTTCAACTCGATCGGCTGACTGAGGCGGAGCGGCGATTTCGCCGCATCTTGGAGATTGACCCCAAAAGCCTGCTGGCCAGGAAACGACTGGCGACCCTGCTCGCACTTGCCGGGCGACGCTTGGAGGCGAGTCAATTCTATTTTGAGATCATCAAATCCGGGAAATTTGACACTCACGAACTCGCGCTGCTGGGGGACATCGAGCAAGTGTTCGAGAACCCGGAATTGGTTGATCATCTCGCCAAGCCAAGCCCCGATGACCCGTGCCTCCTGCAAGCCGCCGCTCGATACGCTTTGTTTCGCCATGAATCGACGAAAGCTTTGCGTTTGTACCGGAAGCTCGTCCATTTGCGGCCCCAGGATATCGACGTGCAGGCGGGGTTCGGGCGGGCGCTGATTGATGCGGGGACGGACGAAGAGTTTCTGAAATGGCACTCGTCGCAGCCAAGCGCGGCCGACGCTCATCCTGATATTTGGGACGTTCGTGGACGCTTCGCCCAGAAGCGAAACGAGCACTGCGTTGCGATCCGGTGTTATCTCGAGGCCATTCGTCGCGATCCCAATCTGCGCCACGCGCATTATCAGTTGACTGCGTTGCTGCACCGACTCGGCGACGACGAGCGATCAAACTTGTTTCAGCAACGTACCGACCAATTGAATGCGCTTTCGGACACCCTCGCCCTCATTCACATCGACAGCAGCCGGAGTGACTTGTTGGAACGCGCGGGACGATTGAGCAGTGCTCTTGGCAGGCCCTGGGAAACTTGGGGATGGTTGCAGGCGACCGCGTCGATCCCAGACCGGCGTGAACTTCGTGGACAAGCCGATCGTCTCATGCGCTCCTTTAACGCCGACACTCCGCTGGTGTTGCCGGAAGGACAACTCGCGTCATTGTTCGACTTTTCGAAATTCCCTTTACCAGACTGGGAAGGCCCAACTCCAACTGCTGGCAGAGAACTGTTGCTGACAGGTTCTCGCTGGATCCAAGGCATCCAGTTCAAAGACACCGCTCATGAAGCCGGATTGGATTTCACTTATTTCAACGGCCATGATCCGAATGTCGTTGGCATGCAGATTTGGGAAGGCCCCGGCGGAGGCGTCGCGGTACTCGATTACGACGGCGATCATTGGCCGGACCTCTATTTCACTCAAGGCTGTGATTGGCCACCGCAGTCTGGCCAGACGAAGTATGTCGACCGATTGTTCCGCAACCTGGGTAACAATCAATTCCTCGACGTAACGGCAGCAAGCGATTTGGGCGATGCGAGTTTCAGTCATGGTGCCACGGTCGGAGATTATGATTCCGATGGTTTCCCCGATCTCTATGTTTGCAACATCGGCTCGAACCGTCTGTCTCGGAATTGTGGCGACGGGACGTTCATGGACGTCACGAGCGAAAGCGGTCTGACGGACACAGGCTGGTCGACGAGCGGCTTGATCGCGGATCTCAATGGAGATGCCCTGCCAGAAATCTACGATGTGACTTACTTGTCTGGTCGCGAGCCTTTTGAACATGTGTGCCACGACAAGCAGCGCGACAACTCGCCGCGAACGTGTTCTCCGGCTGTCTTCCAAGCCGAACAGGATCGCCTGTTCCTCAATCGCGGCGACGGAACGTTTGCGGACATCAGCGCTCAGGCGGGAATTCACGCTCCCGATGGGAAGGGGCTGGGCATCGTGGCCGGAGATTTTGATGGGACGGGTCGGCTCAGTCTGTTCGTCGCCAACGACACCACCGCCAATTTTCTTTTCATCAATCGAACCGCCAGCCCATCGGAGGCTCCGAGTTTTTTGGAACAGGGAATCCTTTCCGGCTGCGCCTTTGATCTCAGTGGGAAAGCTCAAGCCAGTATGGGAGTCGCGGCTGATGATGCGGACGGCGATGGACTGACCGACCTCTTCGTGACGAATTTTTACAACGAATACAACGTGCTCTACCGACAGTTGCCGGGCGGAGGATTTTGCGACACTTCCAACACTGCCCGACTGAAAGAACCGAGCTTGGCCAAACTGGGATTCGGCACGCAGTTTATCGACGGTGATCTTGATGGCTGGCCGGACTTGGTGGTCGCCAACGGTCACGTTGACGACTTTCGCTCCCACGGCATCCCGTTTCGGATGCAGGCTCAGTTCTTCGCAAATCTGGGGGCCGGCAGGTTCGCCGAGTTGCCGGCGAAGCAAATGGGTGACTACTTCCAACAAGAGCTTCTGGGCCGAGGTCTGGCTCGACTCGATTGGAATCGAGACGGACGCGAGGATTTCGCGGTTTCGAATCTCAATTCGCCGGCATGCCTGGTCACGAATCAAACGGCCGAAACTGGTCACTTCCTGGCTCTTCAACTACGCGGCGTCGAGTCCAATCGAGATGCGATCGGTACCGTTGTGAAAATCACGGCCGCCGGTCAGACACGGACGAAGCAATTGACCGCCGGTGACGGGTATCAAGCGAGCAATCAGCGACAACTTCTCTTCGGTCTTGGAAACGATGTCGTTGTGAAAGAGCTTTTCGTCCGTTGGCCATCGGGCCGCGAGCAGACCTTTTTGAATGTCACCGGTGACTCGGAATACATGCTCGTTGAAGGACGAACCGACTTGGCACGAATTCCGAAACCGTAGAATGGTGATGCCGCAACCGTCGGATTGAAAATGTGCGGATCGACAAAGTTCGAGTTCGTTTCGCGATCATGCTCACCGCGATGCTGTTGACGACAATGGTTGGCACGAGCCGCGGCTCGAAGGTGTCACCTTCAATGAACGGGCGACACTTCCGTTGGGTTGCGAGCACCGTCCGCGTTACGATCACCTCGCCGTGCTTCATTGTCTTTGAATGAGGAGCTAGCCAAATGCTGACTGCGGAATCTCGTCGCCGCTCGTTTCCGTCGCTGGAGGAAATGGTCTATCTCAACACCGCCGCCGAGGGAATTCCTGCGCTGGCAGTCCGCGAGGCGCTCGATCAGTACTTCCGCGACAAGCAACTCGGGATGGACGGTCGCGAACGACACTTTGCGACGCTCGAAGAAACGAAAACGCTCGTCGCTGAGTTGTACGGTCTGACGCCATCCGAGATCGGCATCTGCTCGTGTTCGTCCGAGGCGTACAACCTCGCGGCACTGGCATTGCGGTTGCGCGAGGGAGATGAAGTCGTCATCAACGATCTCGACTTCCCCGCCGGTGCGACACCTTGGTTGCTGCCGACCTGTCCCGCGAGCGTTCGCATTTGGAAATCTCGCGACGGAGCACTGCGAGTCGAAGACTTGGCCCCGTTGCTGACCTCCAAGACCCGCCTCGTGACGGTGTCGAAAGTGAGCTTCTTCAATGGATTCCGCTTGTCGCTGCCGGCCGTCGTTGAGGCTGTGCGTCGTCTCTCCCCTGGCCTGTTGGCGGTCGATGTCACTCAAGCCTTGGGCCGCATCCCGCTCGATTTAGCCGGAGCCGATTTGATCGTCAGTAGCACTCACAAATGGATTCTGGCCAGCCACGGCGGCGGGCTGGTCGGAGTGCCATCCGCGCGAGCGTCCGATTGGCATGTGCCAGCCGGCGGATGGTTCAATCTGGAAGACGCCTTCGGAGCGGCACGATTCGATCGCGCCGTGAGCAAGCCGGGAGCGGCGGGCTTCGCGGTCGGAATGCCGAACTTTCCAGCGATCTATGCGATTCGCGCGGCGCTCGCGTACCTCAAAACTGTGGGGGTGACGGCGATCAATCAAGCTGCTCAACCCTTGGTTCAGGAGTGCCTTGCGGAAATTGCCAAACTGCCGGTCGAACTCCTCACGCCGCGAGACGTATCGCTCGTCGCGGGGATCATCGCCTTCCGGCATCCCGCCGCCGAAACGATCGCCCAACGGCTGCGTTCACAGCGGATCCACGTCATGTCCCACGCCGGCCGGTTGCGAGTCGCCATCCACGGCTACAACACGCGCGACGACATCACCACGCTGTTGCGTGAACTCGCCGCGTCGCTGAAATCGTTGGCGTGACGGGCCGCCCATCAATCTTTGCGAGAATTCCCGGCCATCAAAACGGACCGATCTTGCGCTCGCGGTTCGGCGGATGTGTGCTTATAGTCCCCCCCGGTTGGTTTGACGACGCGACTCGCTGCGTAGGTTCTTCTGGATCCACTGGCTGCTTCCTCCATCGCCTTGCCCACCTGGTGAGCCACCACATTTGGCTCCTTTCGATTCGGCCCGGAAAGTCCTTATGGGCCCGTCCATGTTTTTTTGGAGAGCGAGACAGTGGGAAAGAAGTTGTACGTTGGGAATTTGAGCTACGAAGTGACGAGCTCAGACTTGGAAACCCTGTTCGGCCAGTTTGGCACGGTGCAGAGTGCTCAAGTCATCCAAGACCGGGACACCGGTCGGAGCAAAGGTTTTGGATTCGTCGAGATGGGGGACGATAACTCCGCCAACGAAGCGATCCGCGGCCTGCACGAGAAGGATCACGGCGGACGTCCGTTGACCGTCAACGAAGCTCGCCCCCGCGAAGAGCGCGGTGGTGGAGGTGGAGGCGGCGGCCGTGGTGGCTACGGTGGAGGTGGCGGCGGCGGCGGTGGTCGCGGCGGCTACGGCGGAGGTGGTGGTGGAGGTGGCGGCTACGGCCGTCGCTAAGCCCCTGGCTTCGCGCTGAAACTCGAAAGCCGAAGGAACACGTCTGTGTTCCTTCGGCTTTTTCTTTGGAGTACGGCGATCCATCGCCGCTTTGCTTGTGTCCAGCACGACGCGCCAGCGAGTGGTTGTTTCCTCCGCGATTTCGACCACTTGCTCGCGCGTCGTGCTGGTTTTTGAAATCGCTTCGAGCATCGTCACCGCGATGCTCAATCCCTCGCCGCGCCGAACAGCCGAGCGATGCCGCTCTCCAAATTCGCCCACATATCGACATGCGGCGCGACTTCAAACAACACCGGCCCGACATGGCCTCGCAGTCGCAGCGTCTCCAAGAGCCTCGGCCAATCAAGATCTCCGTCGCCAATATCCGGTTGGACTTGCCCGTCCTTCCGCTGCTTGACGTGAATCATCGACACGTCTTCTGGTTGAACCGACTCGACGATGTTCGCAACCTCGTCCGCTCGCTCAGTCAGCAACAAATTGCATGGATCAAAACAGAGCCGCAGCCGTGAGCTTCGCTCGCCCAATCGCCGACGCGCCGCGTGCATCACCGAGTCAAACCAAGACCACGGTTGTCGAGAGTGTCCCCTCGACTTCGATCATCGCCTCGGTCAACTCGACCAGCCCGCGCGCGGCAGCTTCGACCGACGACTCCAAACATTGTTCTGGTCGTGTCTGCAAATCGACCAGTCGCAGATGCGGTGGCTGCCCAATCGCCAGCGACATCGCCGCCGAACGCCCCGCCACGAACAGTGATTCCTCGCGTGACAACTCGCCTCCCAAGCACTGCAAGCTCAATGCCACATTGAACCGCTCTTCGGGAAACCAACGAGCCAACTCAGACAAGCGATCCGCTTGTGGCACACAGTTTGGCCCAGCTTCGTATTTGCCGAGACTCCCTTGCCGCAATTCGATGACCGTCAGCCTTCGCCGCACCGCTTCCGCGATCAACGAGTCGATTTCGACGCCGGAATCCAACTGAACTTTCCAGCAGTTTGACACTAGCCCCAGCGGCCACGGACTGTCAGATACGGTGACGGAGGTCATTTCGATCTCGATGAAATGTCAGCTCTTCGCCAAGTCACGCAGCACGGTGTGCAAGATGCCGCCGTTGCGGTAGTACTTGACCTCGACCGGCGTGTCGATGCGGCAGGTGGTGACGAAGTGGATCACGCTGCCGTCGGTTTTCTTGGCGGAGACTTCGACGGCTTGGCGCGGTTTGAGGTTGTCGTCGAGGGCGATCTCGAAGGTCTCGGTGCCGTCGAGTTCGAGGAACTCGCGATTCTCACCTTCGCGGAATTGCAGTGGCAAAACGCCCATGCCGACGAGGTTCGAGCGGTGGATGCGCTCAAATGACGTCGCGATCACGGCGCGGACGCCCAGCAGATACGTCCCCTTTGCGGCCCAGTCGCGTGAGCTGCCGGTGCCATATTCGGCTCCGGTGAGAACGACGAGCGGCGTGTTGGTTTGCTTGTACTTCAGCGAGGCGTCGTAGATCGGCATGATCTCGCCGGTCGGCAGGTATTTCGTGACGCCTCCTTCGGTTCCGGGAGCCAGCAGATTCTTCAAGCGGATGTTGGCGAACGTACCGCGAGTCATCACGCGGTCGTTGCCGCGGCGTGCTCCGAATTGGTTGAAGTCGCCGACACCGACGCCGCTGTCCAACAGGAACTTGCCGGCGGGGGAGTCTTTCTTGATCGAGCCGGCGGGACTGATGTGATCGGTCGTGACCGAGTCACCGACGCTGACCAAACAGCGTGCGCCAGTGATCCCTTTGATCGGAGCAGGAGTCGCCGGCATATCGACGAAAAACGGTGGCTCTTGGATGTACGTGCTCTTCAAGTCCCATTCGTAGAGGTCGCCGGTGCTGGTCGGGATCGACTGCCATTCGGGCGGGCCTTTGGTCGCGTTGCCGTACTCGTTGATGAACGTCTCCGGCGACATCGACGAATTGATCGTCTTCGCCACCTCGGCTTGCGTCGGCCAGATGTCTTTGAGGTACACGTCGCTGCCGTCCTTACCTTTGCCGAGCGGCTGTGTCGTGAGATCAATGTCGGTCGTGCCGGCAATCGCGTACGCGACCACGAGCGGCGGGCTGGCAAGATAGTTGGCCTTCACCTGCGCGTTGACTCGGCCTTCAAAGTTGCGGTTGCCGGAGAGGACGGCCGAGACAACGAGGTCGCCTTCGGTGACTGCCTTCGAGACGGCATCGGGCAGCGAACCGCTGTTGCCAATGCAGGTCGTGCAGCCGTAGCCGACCGTGTTGAAGCCGAGAGCGTTGAGCGAGACATCGAGTCCCGACTTCGCCAAATAATCAGTGACGACGCGAGAGCCGGGTGCGAGCGACGTCTTCACCCACGGCTTTTGAGCAAGCCCTTTAGCGATCGCGTTGCGAGCGAGCAAACCGGCACCGATCATCACGCTGGGATTGCTGGTGTTCGTGCAGCTTGTGATCGCCGCGATGACGACGGCTCCGTCGCGCAGCTCGTGGGGCAGGTTTACAACCTGCCCGGCTGAGTTCTGGACGGGCAGGTTGAAAACCTGCCCCACGGGCTGAGCGTGCCCGAAAGTTTTGCCGAGCTGATCTCGCCAAACGCTCTGCATGTCCTTCAAAAGCACGCGATCTTGCGGGCGTTTCGGGCCGGCCATCGACGGCTCGACCGTGGCGAGGTCGAGGCCCAGTGTGCTGCTGAACCGCGGCATCGGCGACGCGGAGGTGCGGAACAAGCCCTGTTCTTTGTAGTACCGCTCGACCAGATCGACTTCGTTGTCGGTGCGGCCGGTGCGACGCAGGTAGTTGAGCGTCTCGTCATCAACCGGGAAGAAGCCCATCGTCGCGCCGTATTCGGGAGCCATGTTGGCGATCGTCGCGCGATCGGCCAGCGACATGTGATCGAGGCCGGGGCCGAAGAACTCGACGAACTTACCGACGACTCCGTGTTTGCGGAGCATCTGCGTGACAGTCAAAACCAAATCGGTCGCGGTCACGCCTTCACGCAGCGAGCCGCTCAATTGGAATCCGACGACTTCCGGTGTGAGCATGTAAATCGGCTGACCGAGCATGACCGCCTCGGCCTCGATGCCACCGACTCCCCAGCCGACCACTCCGAGGCCGTTGATCATCGTCGTGTGCGAATCGGTGCCGACCAGTGAGTCGGGAAACGCGACGCCGTTCTTCGTCAGCACGCCTTTCGCGAGGTACTCCAAGTTGACCTGATGCACGATGCCAGTCGCGGGCGGAATGACGCGGAAGTTGTTGAAAGCCTGTGCTCCCCAGCGGAGGAAGCGGTATCGCTCGCCGTTGCGCTGGAACTCCAAGTCAATATTCTGTTGCAGCGCACTCGCCGAGCCGAACGCATCGACCTGCACCGAGTGGTCGATGACGAGATCGCACGGCACGAGTGGATTGATCTTCTTCGGGTCACCACCCATGCGAACCATCGCGGCTCGCAGCGCGGCGAGATCGACGACGGCCGGCACTCCGGTGAAGTCTTGCAGCACGACTCGGCCGGGCATGAACGGCAACTCGACCTCGGCCGGCTTCGGGGCGTTCCATCTGGCAAGCGTCGTGACGTCCTCTTCGGTCACGACGAAGCCGTCCACATTTCTCAGCAACGCCTCCAGCAAGACGCGAATCGAAAATGGCAGTGTGCTGATCTCTCCAATTTTGGCAGCGGCCAGTTTTTCCAGACAAAAAAGCTTGTAGTCACCGCTCTTCGTTTTGAGGGTGCCTTCCGCGCCAAACGGGTTCGTCGATGCCATTGAATAGAGTCCTTCGGTCGCGACAGGCCGCCGGCCGGTCGGTAGGTGATGAGCAGACGAGCCGCCTGCTGGACGTTTTGAAGGCCCGGATTGTAGTCCCCGCCCACCCGCTCGCAAGAAACGGCGGCGAAAGCCGAATCAAGCCGACAGTCGGCCGATGTCCGTGTCGCTTGACCGGATCGGCGGAGTTGTTGCAATGCTCCGAACCTCTCCCGTCATTTTCACTCAGGAGGCTTCTCATGTTCCGTTCATGGTTCCGCGGATGTGTCCTGGCGTTGGCATCGCTGCTCGCGATGACGAGCGTCGTGCCGGCACAGGCTCAGTCGTCTGACAAGCTCAAGCTGTCTCACGTCGCACCCGACGAGTGCATCTTCTTCTTCACTTGGAACGGCTGGACGGAATCCGATCCGAAGAGCACCAACCGCACCGAGAAGCTGTTCGCCGAGCAGTCCGTGAAGGACTTCGGCAAGCAACTTATGGAGGAAGTCACCAAGCTGATCAACACCGCCGCAGCAGCTCAAGGGAATGAGCAGGCATCTGTGGCAGCCCAAGCGGGACCAGCGCTCGCCAAGTTGTTGCTGAGTCATCCGGGAGCGTTGTATCTGAAGAGCTTCAAGCCCGCCGACGATCCGGATATCGAAGCGGCGCTGGTCATCGATGCCGAGCAGGACGGACCGGAGGCGGTGGCCGCGATCAAGAAGCTGCTGGCGTTGATTCCGCCGCATGAGGAGAACGAGGAGAAGATCGGCGACGCGACCTTCTGGCATCGGAAAAAGCACGGCCCGTCTGAACCGGAGGTTCGGATCGGCTACCGCGCGTCACAGTTAATGTTTGTGATCGGCAATGAAATTACCAATGAATTACTGGACAAATTGCGGAAGCCCGACAAGCCCGCCGCGTGGGTCACGAAAGTCTCGCAAGACCTCGCGGTCGAGCGGCCGACGATGCTGATGTTCTTCGACGCTCAGAAACTGCTGAGCACGTTGCAGCCGATTATCACGGACCCAATGGCCGCGAAGGTCATCGAAGCGTTGGGCTTCACAAAGCTGAAGTCGTTCACCGCTGTCTCCGGATTGGACAAGACCGGCATTCAGAGCATCTCGATGATCACAACCGAGGGAACACCGACCGGGTTGTTTGATCTCATTCCGGACAAGCCAATCAGCCTGAACGATTTCAAAAAGATCCCCGCCAACGCCGTCAACGCGACGGTGACTCGATTCGATTTGGCGTACCTCTACGACAAAGTGCTCAAGGGCATCGAGCAAGTGGACCCCAACATTCGTGCTCACATCGAACAGACCGTCGCGGGCGTCGAACCGCAACTTGGCTTTTCTCTGAAGGGAGATCTGCTGGAAGGGCTGGGCGACACTTGGTCGTTTTATACGTCGTCTGCGGAAACGGGAGTGCCGTTTGTTCCCGGCATCGTCATCACGGCCAGTATTCGCAAACAAGAAGGTGTCGCGAAAGCCCTCAACGTCGTCGTGATGGCGGCGAGAGCAGCGCTCGCCGGCGCTGGCCCACAAGCTCCGTTCTCCATTCAAGACTTCGCCGCTGGCAACGAAAAAGGCTATCGCATCGCCTTCAACAACGTACCGATCCCCGTCCAGCCAACGTGGGTGCTGACGAAAGACCAACTCGTCATCGGCCTGACCCCGCAGTTGGTCACCGGCCACCTCGCTGGTACGGCGAAAGGCTCACTGGCGGACAACGAGCACGTCAAAGCGGGGTTCCAATGGAATTCGAAACCGCTCACCGTCAGCTATTCGGATCCGAAGCCGGGACTGCAATCGGTCTACACGCTCGTCAATACGTTTGGCCCCGTGATGCTGGGACAATTGGCTCAGCAAGGGATCAATTTCAACCTGCCGCCGCTGCCGCCGATCGGCGACATCGAGAAACATTTGCTGCCAACCGTCACCACGATGGGCCGCACGTCAAACGGTTGGAAGACCGAAAGCCACGGCGTCTTCCCCAGTGGAGTTGGGGCCAGCCCCGTCGTCATCGCCGCCAGTATCGCGCTGCTGCTGCCGGCCGTGCAACAAGCTCGCGAGGCAGGCCGACGAGTGCAGGCCAAGAACAATCTGAAGCAGATCGGTCTCGCCATGCACAACTACCACGACACGTACCGTGCATTTCCACCCGCCGCCAGCGTCGACAAGAAGGACAAGAAGCTTTTGAGTTGGCGAGTTCACGTCCTGCCATTCATCGACCAAGCAGCGCTGTATCAACAGTTCCACCTCGACGAACCGTGGGACAGCGACCACAACAAGCAGTTCATCAAACAGATTCCGCCAGTCTATGTGCAGCCGACCCACGCCGACCTCGCGAGTGATGGCAAGACGGTGTACCTCGTACCGACCGGCAAAGGGACCGCGTTCGAAGGCAACGAAGGCATGAAGATTCAGAACTTCACTGACGGAACCAGCAACACGATTCTGGCGGTCGAAGCTCATCGCAACGCCGCCGTCATCTGGACCAAGCCGGATGACCTGGAGGTCGATTTTAAGGATCCGTTCAAGAATCTGAAGTCTGCGTTGGTGGGTGGCTTTCATATTCTGATGTGCGACGGCTCCGTCCGTTTCGTCAGCGACAACATCGACGTCAACACTCTCAAAGCGTTGTTCACGCGGGGTGGTGGCGAGGCCGTCAACTTCGGTGCGATTGATGCCGTTCCACCGGCTGTCACCATCGCCGCAGCACGTCCTGTCATGGCTCGCCCGGGAGACCCCAAGAACAACCTCAAGATGATCGGGCTGGCATTTCACAATTACGCCGACGCCAACAAGCGGTTGCCGCAACGAGCCGTCTCCGACAAAAAGGGCAAGGCGTTGCTGAGTTGGCGCGTCAAATTGTTGCCGTACTTGGATGCGAACGATTTGTACCAGCAGTTCCATCTCGACGAACCGTGGGACAGCGAACACAACAAGCCGTTGATCGACAAAATGCCCGCCGTGTTTTCGTCCGCTGGCGACGAGGAATTGGCCAAGAAAGGCAAGACCCGTTTCGTCAGTCCCGCTAACGCGGAAGGGTCTCTGGGTATCAAAGAAGGGACTAAGTTCACGGACATTCGCGACGGCACCAGCAACACGATCCTGGCGGTCGAGGCTCGTTCCGATTCCGCCGTGATCTGGACCAAGCCTGAGGACATCGTGATCGACTTCAAGAAGCCGCTGCTGTTCTTGAAGGACGCCCGCGACGGCGGATTTCTCACGTTGATGACCGACGGCTCCGTCCGCGTGATTACTGATAAGATCAACTTCGAGACCCTGAAGGCTCTCGTCACTCGCGCTGGCGGAGAAGCCGTCGGCCAGTTCTGAGGCGTGAATTCGTGGGGCAGGATTTCAACCTGCCCGGCTGGAACTGGAAGCCAACGGGCAGGTTGAAATCCTGCCCCACGTTCAGAGGCTCACATGGCGAAGCCGTGGTATTTCCAAGTGATGGGGACAGAGGTTGGGCCGCTCACGTCGGCCGAGTTGATGGAGAAAGTTCAGATCGGGCAAATCCAACCCGACACACTGGTCCGTTCCGGAAAGGATGGAAAATGGGTTCCAGCGGATCGCTGGAAGGGACTGTTGCCATCCAAATCAGAACCCACCGCGCCGGCACCTGAGCCAACAAACGAAACTCCAGCGCCGCAAGCATCCAAGACGGGATCCGTAGCCGCGGTGGGTACGGCAACCACGATCCCGATGAATGACGAAGACGACCCCCTCTATCACATGAAAGGCGAAGTCGCTGCCGCCGGTGGGCCAGTTCCTTTTACTCATCCCGACGAATACGACTTTTTTCAGTTCGTCGGATTTCGCCACGCGATTACGCACCCACTTTACGACGCGTTGGTGATTTACTCGCACCAGAAACAACTGACGGTGACCCAAATCACTCGCCGCGCAATCGCGCAGTTCATCGGCAAACCGGAACTCGGCCAAGACAAGCCGCCACCTAGCCCTGAAACCGAGAAGCCAGAGCTGGTGAAAACTGAGCCAGAGGAAGAGGAAATCAAACCGGCCGATTGACGTCTCGATGGAACCGCACATGCCAATCCACATCGAAGCCGCGCAGGCCACCGACTATTTGAACGTCGCCGCGCTTGACCGAATCGCTTGGCCGATCGTTCCTGATGTTTTCATCCCCGATGGCGAACACATCTGGCGTGTTTGGAGCGACACCGCCACGCTGCTCGTCGCACGACGAATCGCAGAATCGCCGCTTCGAGAATCCCACGACCTCGCCGGAGCGCTCGTCCAATTCCCGACCAAGCGAGGCGAACTGTTTCTGCACAAGATCATGGTCCACCCGGACTGCCGAGGGACCGGCATCGGCACACAACTGATGAAGGCGGCGCTCGCCCAGGCAGATGTGCCCGTGCTGTTGACCGTCGATCCGAGCAACGCGCCTGCCGTGAAGCTCTATCAAAGCCTGGGGTTCACCATCCGCGAACACATTCGCGGATTCTACCGTCCGCATGAGGATCGGTATCTGATGGTCTATCGCCCAACGTAGCCGCCTCGTTCCACGAGGCGGAGCTAATGCCAGCGAATAGACAGACTCGGAGGTTGCTGGCTGTTGCTCCGCCTCGTGGAACGAGGCGGCTACGTTCACTCGTTCACGTCCGAGCTACCTTCGCGCAGCCTGTCGAATCCGCTTCGTCGGGCCTTTCGGGGTGGCTTCCGCTTCGTCGATGCGAACTTCTTGCGACGAGCCATCGGCGGCCTCGACCCGCATACGGGTCTGAGCGTCTTCGTCCTCCAGAGCTTCAGGAGTCCGGCGAGACATTGCCGCCACCATGCGTCCGGGGCCGTAGCGCCACGCTGCCAACCAACCAGAAGCACTCAGGCTCGGCGGGTCCGCAGAGACATGGACGACATGCCGCAGGTGCAGCCAGACCGACATCAGATTGCACCACTGCAAAGTGGTGAGTGCGAGTCGGCCGAGGAAATCCGTCGAAGTCGTGTCTCCCATCCGCACGGCCCACAACTCGACGCTCATCAGTGACAACGCGGCGATCGCGGAGAACGAATGCAGCACGCGACTGGCCAAATCATTTCGAAATTCCGCGCCCAAGGTCGCCCACCACGTCAAACCAGCGACCAACAGCGGCAACAACCACAACGCGGTCATGCCCATCGAATTCGACGTGACGCCTGTGAACATCCACGCCACGATCTGAGCGACCGAGCGATGAGCATCTGAAAGACTCAGCATGCCGGCCACGAAGAACCCCGCCGCCGACCAACCCCACACATGGAAGCGACCACCGTAATCGACTCGGCTGCGAGAGCGGACCCACCACACGACGCAGCTCATTTGAGCGGCGAGCCACCAAGCCACGGCTCCGCTGCCGCGCAACAAGCGGTCGGCGAACGGCGAGACCAAGTCACCCAGAACCGATCCGGACGTCGATGCCTCCTCGGCAAACAACCACGCAACCAGTGTTCCCAGAAACCCGACTGCGGTGACAGCACCAGCCACCCAACACTTCCAGAGCTTTTGGGGAACGACCTGCGGCAGAAACAACCACAGATCAGGCGGAACTGTCTCGTGGTTCGCAGAGTCGCTCGATTCGTCTCGCGAACTGGCAACCGCAGAATTGTCTTGTTCCGTTTCCAGAACCAGACGGCGTCGGCGTCGGTCGTCCAACATTTTTGAGCCGCCAAGGCCCATTGTTCACCTGCACGATGTCACGCGACGTGACGCCTGAACTCGACCGCGCTCCCCCAGCCAGCGAGCGCCGACACGGAATTGGGGGAAGCGTTTGCCGTCCACCAGCGGCCACAGATGGGCTGCCGCGACGAACCGTCCCTCTTTCATCGGACAAGCTCAGACTCCGTCCGCGAAGAATCTCCCGTCATCTACCTCGGCTCGTTCATTCGCTGTCACTGGCTGCGCTCTCGGCAAAATTTGCCGGTCGCTCCGCCCGGCAAATCGTCTTCCAGCATCGCGAGGCCGAGTGCTATCGTCCGCAAACTTCGTTTACGTCTCGAAAGGAGTCGATGGAACGCGATGGATGACACGCTGCCCGCCACGACAAATGCCGCTCAGGCAACTCCGGTTCCCAACCTCACCGACAAGCCACCCGTCAACGAGTCGTTTGGAGATTGGAGCAAATGGCTCAGCCACGACCAACTCGACGATCACGCGGGAAAAGTTGTCGGAGCGTTGTGCGTGTTGTTTGCCGGCTGGATGCTGGCAGGCTGGGTGAGTCGCATCACCTATCGCAGCCTCAAGCTGGCCAAGATCGACGAGACGCTGTCCCGCTTCCTGACCAAGTTCGCCTGGTGGAGCGTGTTAGTCTTGGCCGTCGTCGTTTGCCTGGGCATCTTCAAAGTCGAGACAACCAGCTTCGCGGCGGCCATCGGTGCGGTCGGTTTCGCCATCGGTTTGGCATTTCAAGGAGCGCTCAGCAATTTCTCGGCGGGGATCATGCTGTTGATGTTTCGACCGTACAAAGTCGGCGACGTGATTGTCGTCGGAGGCCAGACGGGTAAGGTCGATGAAATTGACTTGCTCACGACAACGCTCGACACGCCGGACAACCGGCGGATCATGATTCCCAACGCCTCGATCTTCGGCAACACGATCGAGAACACGTCATTCCATCTGACTCGCCGAGTCGAAATCACCGTCGGAGCTGGCTACGCCGCCGACATCGATCAAACTTACGAAGTCTTGATGCGAACCGTCTGCGCGGTCCCCGGCATCTTGTCGGACCCAGCTCCCGAAGTTGTGCTGCTGGAACTCGGCAACTCGTCGGTGAACTGGTCGGTTCGCGCGTGGACGACCACCGCCGACTTTGGACTGGTCAAACAGCGCACGCTCCGAGCCGTGAAGCTGGCGCTGGATCAAGCGGGTATCGAAATCCCGTTCCCGCAAATGGATGTGAACCTGCGCGGACCAGCGACCGTCAGCGTCTCGCAACCCGCCAACACCTCGAATCACAAAGCCGCGTGAGGCAGTCAGCATGAAATTTGGAGACCAAAAGCGTGCCCGATGAGAATTGGGTGGCACAGCTTGCTTCAAGCTGTGTGCGTAGCATCGGAAACTCTGGAGAGGACGCTCAATGAACATCGGGCGCTCCTCCTGGAATCCGCTTCAACTTACTGTTTCCAATGCCTTCGGCACGCAGCTTGAAGCAAGCTGTGCCACCCTCGTGAATCAGCCCCGCAACTCGATTCAACTCCTGTTGCCCCGACAGCCGATTCTTCGATACCGTCCTGCCCCTGCCTGCGGATCGTCCTGATCCTCGATCGTTCCCCTCCCCTCTGAACATCGCCTTTCGCCGACCTGGCGAGAGTTGCCCATCCCCTCGCTCAACCTTCCTTTCGGAGACTGCGCATGTTCATGCTCAGGCCGTTTCGGCTGTTTTTCAAGGCATTGGTCGTGGACGCCACGCCGCGACAAATGGCGTTTGGTTTTGCTTTGGGCGTGCTTGTGGGCCTCGTGCCGAAAGGCAATCTGCTGGCGATCAGCTTGATGATGCTGATGTGCTCGCTGCGAGTGAACCTCGGCGTTGGCTTGGCCACGGTCTTCGCGACCTCGTGGGCCGGCATGTTGCTCGACCCGATCACGCATCGCATCGGCGAGTATCTGCTGAAGAACGAAAGCCTCCGGCCACTCTGGGAAACGATGAACGACACGGCGCTGCTGCCGTGGACCGACTTCAACAACACCGTCGTGCTCGGCAGTTTTTCGCTGGGACTCGTTGCGTTCATGCCGCTGTATTTTCTCAGCCGACCGATCTTCGGATTGCTGACACCCCGGTTGGTGGCGTGGGCACAACGTTTCCGATTGGTCTCACTGCTCTGGGGCGGAGAACTGACCGGCAAGGTGTGCTGAATTTTGAGATTTGAAATTTGAGATTTGAAATCTCGCAGCGTTCAAGGACGAACTCATGCGTTGGACTTACTTGCTGCCGCGAGCGATTCTGATCGGACTCGTGTGGGCGTTTTTTCATTACGGCTTCGATCCGGTGTTGCGGCGCGGCATGATCTACTCCGGCCAGCGAGCGGCTCGCGCGAAGGTTGAAATCGCTGGTCTCGACACGACCTTCTTCGCGCCGACGATCAAAGCGGCGAATGTACAAGTCGCCGACCGCAAACATCCGGGGACGAACCTCGTCGAGTTCACCGATCTGCACGCGAAAATCGAATTGCAGCCACTGCTGAAAAAGTCCTACATCCTCGAAGAAGCGAGCGTCAGCGGCTTGCAGTGGGGCACCAAGCGAGCCGACTCCGGACTGCTGCCGGGCGAAGAGCCGGACCTGTCCGAGGATTCCGACAGCAAGATGCTGGAGAACATCAAGCACGAGTTGCTGGTACGCGGCAAGGATTGGTTGGCGGGACTCGTAGATCGAGCCAAGCTCGACTTCGATCCGAATCAGTTCGAGACGGTGCGGCTGGGTCAAGAGCTCGAAGAACGCTGGCCGAAAGAGTTCGGTCGATACGAAGACGAATTCAAGGCCCTCAAGCAGCGAATCGACGAACTGCGCAAGTCGGTGAAGGTCAAGGGGGGCAACGAACTCGAAAAGATCGAACGCTACGGCCAAGCCGCCAAAGACGTCGAACAGCTCTTGAAAGAACTCGAACAGCTCAAACAACAACTCGCACGCACGATGCGACAGGCTCAAGATGACTTGCACGTCCTCGACGAAGCCAAGTCGCACGACCTGAATAAGATCAAAGAAAAGGCCGACCTGCTGCACCTCGATCCGAACGAAGTCACGGAATTGCTGCTCGGCCCGGAATTGACGAACCGGCTCGAAACCGCGATCGGATGGGTGAAGTTCATTCGCGAGCGAGTTCAGCTCGCGACCGACGAACCGAAGCCGGAACGGTTTCGTGGCGAAACGATTCTGTTCGCTCGCAAAGTTGAACTGCCGCTACTGCTGATCCGATTACTCAACGTCGACGGCGAAGGGGACTTCAGCGGCGAGCGGTTGGCGTTCAAAGGCTCGATCTCCGGCATCACCAGCAATCCGAAGATTCACGGCAAGCCGATCATCGTCCGCATCGACGCCGTAGGTCAGCCTTTCCAGGCTGCCCCGAACGCTCCCTCGACTCCGAGTGCGAACGGCGTCCAACTCGTATCGGGTCAGGCTGGAAAGCCTGACCTACTGGCCGTGCAGCTCAAAGCTGTGCTCGACTACGCGAAGAATCCTCCGGAGCACCAACTGCTGCTGTCGTACAAGGAGCCGCGTCCTGACGAGCGCGACATCGGCAAGCCGGAGTCGATTCAACTGGCGATGGCCAGCCGTGCGTCGGAGTGCATCGCGAACCTCAAGCTCGTCGGTGATGACCTCGAAGGGAAGATCGACTACCGGCAAGCTCTCGAATCGATCACGGTGAAGCTCGGCACGAAGCGATTCAAAGGGGATGAGCGAGTTCGCACCGTGATTGAAGAAGTCGTCAGTGGCATCCACAAGATCGACGCACAAATGCAACTTTCCGGGACGGCGCTCAAGCCGCAGTTCAAGTTGCGATCGAACCTCGGCCACGATCTCTCGTCCGGCATCAACACGGCGTTCGCTCGCGAACTGGAAAACGGCCGTCGCGATCTGCTCGTCCGATTCCAGCAAGAAGCCGCGAAACGATCCGAAAAACTGACGGCACTGTATGACGAGCAAATCCAGAAGCTCACCGGGCAACTGAATCTCAACAAGGGCGAAGTCCAAGAGATCGCCCAGTCGTTCGGAATCAAACTGCCGGGCAAACTCGACATCAAAGGTCTCGGCGGATTGCCGATCGACCCCAACAAGCCACTCGACTTGAAGGGGCTCGGCAAGGCGCTGCCACTACCCAAACCGAACGCCAAGCTGCCGAAGTTCGGACTGCAACCCGACATCGAACCAACCCCCGGCGTCCGACAAGCCAGTGACATCGATCACACGATCGAAGACCTCGGTGGACTCTTCGGCAAGAAGAAAAAAACCGCTCCGAAGATCGTTCAACCAGCCGAAGCCAAGAAGTAGGTTGGGCACTCCTGCCCGACCCGTTGTTCGACAAAGATGGACGGGCAGAAGTGCCCATCCTCCAAGACACCATCAAAAGGATGTGACCATGACCAATCGCGAACTCGACCGCCGCGAATTCCTGAACTGGATGATCCCCGCCGGCTTCGGCCTGTGCGCCTGCGGTGGTTGCCGCACGACACCAATCACGCAGCGTCGCCAACTGCTGCTCATCCCGGAATCACAAGAGGTACAGATGGGCGTCGCCGCCTACGACGAGGTCAAAACCAAGAACAAGATTTCGACCAACGCCAAGTACAACGAAGTCGTGACGCGCGTCGGCCAACGATTGGCCGACGCTGCAAAACAGCAGAACCTCGGCACGAACTTCGATTGGGAGTTCACCGTCATCGCCGATCAAACTCAGAACGCCTTCTGCCTGCCAGGCGGCAAGGTCGCGTTCTACGAAGGCATCCTGCCGGTCTGCCAGAACGAGGCGGGCGTCGCGGTCGTGATGTCGCACGAAATCTCACACGCGCTCGCTCGTCACGGCGGCGAACGAATGACTCAGCAAATGGGAGTCGATGGAACCGGAAAAATTCTGCAAGCCGTCGTCAAAAAGAAAGCCGCCGACAAAGAGCAGGCTTTCATGGCCGTGTACAACACTGGAACCAAATACGGTTTCGTCCTGCCCTACAGCCGCGCGCACGAATCCGAAGCGGACGAAATGGGCATCCACATCATGTCTCAAGCCGGCTACGACCCGAACGAGGCTCCGAAGTTCTGGGAACGCTTCGGAGCCGCCAAGAGCGGCGATGCTCCGCCGGAGTTCTCCTCGACGCACCCATCCGACGCAAGCCGCGCCGCCGCACTGCGAGCCTTGCTGCCGCAGGCCGTCGAGGAATACCAAGCCGCTCCGACGAAGCACGGCGTCGGTGTGCCGCTGGCCTAAGAAACGGGGCGCAATAAGTTCCCGATGTCTTTTTAGCACGACGCGCAAGCGAGTGGTCATCGCCGGAACCACTCGCTTGCGCGTCGTGCTAACACTCCGGTGCAATCGGGAAGTTATTGCGTCCCCATTCCTAACGGCCGGAGGATGGGCACTCTTGCCCGTCCCTGAAACTCGATGCGCCGTCACGACGTCAGCACCAAATGCCCCCCACCGAGATCGGTTACACGCTGCCACCCCTTTCAAGGTCTTTGATAATTGCTACAACCATTTCGATGACAGGGATTTGTCACGAACCGGGAGGGCACAGGGATGTTGCCGAGTGGCGTCTTGGACAAGTTCATTGAGCGGTGTCCGGCGGCGGTGATGGTGCGG
>CAMDPK010000138.1 GCA_945904015.1 Candidatus Kuenenia stuttgartensis
CAGGCCACTCCGGCAGCAAAACTACCAATTAGGACGGCTGCGATAGGCCAAAGGCCAAAAGGAGGGATGGTGTCAAACATTGGCCTTACTTTGTCTTTGATTCCTACAAGCGAATAGGGACGAAGCGAGACAAACAGTGCATAAACTCCGACTCCAGACAATGAGAGGCATGTCATAATGAAGGCAATCTTTCGACGCCTTGGTGGTTCCGCTTGTGCGGTGGACAGTGCCGGACTGGCTGACGGTTGGACCGCGATCACCGGTGCGCTCGCCTTCGCAGATTCCTCGTCGCTCAAGGCACTCGTCCGGAATGATTCCTGAAGTGCTTTCGGCTGCGATGAATCTATTGTTGGCGTTTCGGCAACGTGATTTTCCAACGATTTAGCTTCCGGTGATTTTTCTTCGAGCCAAGATGGCAGTGTTTGTGTTCGAAACGTGGCATGCGCGCATCGTTCCTCTAGGATGCTCCGAACCGCTTCCGCATCAGTGTGTCGCAGGAATATCGCAAATGGTCGGGAACGCCGCGTTGCGAAGATTCGACACCGCACGAGGAAATTCTCTGCCACCTTGCCACTCGCCGCCGACTTTGGACCGTCTTGACTCAACTGAGCGTAGGCGAATTCACACAACGTGATGTTCTTATGCTTGGCTCGCGAAGAAAACACACTCGCAATGAATATGACTCCGTCGGAATCAATTTCAACACCCGTCCAGAGCCTGTTGCGGTCCAATCCCCAATGCCATGTTGGGAGCACCGTCGATGCGATGCAAACGACAAGCCCGACGATGTGCATACCGAGGCTGACACCGTCAGTTGATCCACTAAAGAGCATCACAAGGGGACCAACGACGAATCCAAACAGGCCCGCACCTGCAATGGTCGCAAACAGCGTGAATGCCACAAACATTATGGCAATCGAGATCCATTCGACCTGCGGGCACAGGCCGGTTTCGTAACGGGTTCGCTTGTTGATATGCATCAGAACCTATTTTCCAGCACTCAGGTAGTACGTCTCAGCCGTCGGTGCGTGGCGAGTCGGCGGTCATCAATCGCAAGAGAGATGAACTGACATTGGTTTGTGTTGCAATTCTGCCGTCGCATTTCCCGACCGGCTTCACCGCCTTGTTATTGCGGCGCATCACGAGTTCGGATTTGAATCTCCCGCTTCATTTTTGAGGCTTCCGAGCAGTTTCAAAAAGCTAAAACTCAGCGAGCAGTTTCTACAATGTCCTCTAATTCGGCGGTCATTGCGATTACTTTCTTGTGAAGATTCAGCAATTCGTCGAGAGAACGGGAGTTCTTCTTTCCCCAAAAGCGTTCGACTTCATCCAACAGGCTTCTGGCCTCTTGTGCGACTTCATTCCTGTGCTCCAGCAGTTCGGAGCGATCCTTTCCCTGCATATTAGTGCCGGAATCGGGAGAGTTTAGGGCATAGATGAGCTTCGAGCGCAGTCTTGCCACGTCCCCACCAAAAGTCTTCTCCAACTTGCTGATATTCTCTTCGCGCTTGAGCATCTTCTTGGTGAGACCGCTAGCGTCCATTACATACACGAATACCGCACCAACGAGAACGCTAGCAGCCGCGATGACCACGAAAATGAGCGCAGCACCACCCAGGCCCCTGAGGGTGATGAGTTTGGAGTTTGTCGTCGCGCGAGTTTCGAGGCGAGTGCCTGTTGCCTGTCTGGTATTTGCAGCATTTAGCTCTGCGAAGAATTCACGGAGCGCAGGATCAACTACGCCCTCGGATTGTTGACGGTGTCCCGTAACGCGGTCTGGCAGATCCTCGTCCACAGCGAACCTCAGTGCCTAACAGTTAAGTGAACCGCGCGGTCTATTACGACGGTCGCGCTGACGGCGTTGCGTTCCATCGGCGAACAGATTGCCCTGGTGAGTTCAGGAAATCAAGGAGCCTGTGATGAAAGACCTCCACCGGTGAACCCCACCGGCTCTGGCTTCAGACGACCGCGAACTTCTGGATCCGAGTGTTCATCGTATCCGCGACGTAGAGGCAGTCGCGGCTGTCCAAGACGATCCCATGCGGCAGGTCGAAGTGGCCGGGTTCTGTCCCCTCGCCACCCACGCCGCGCAGGTACTTGCCAGCGTTCGTGAATTGCTGGACGCGGTTGTTGGTGGCACTGACCCAGACTCGGTCCTGCCGGTCCACGCACAGCGAGATCGGGCCGCCCATGCCCAGCGATCCGTCCTTGTTCGGCGGGGGAGGTCCGAAGCCGCCGGGATCGGCACTCTCGCTGCCCCAGAACGCGAGCAGTTTTCCGTCTGACGAGAATTTTTGGACGCGATCCAGCGCCGCGTCCGTCGTGTAGACGTTGCCGGCTCGGTCGAAGGCCACGAACTGCGGCCCGGCGAAGCGGCCCCCGGCAGGTTGACCGCCTCCGAATTGGCCCGGCTCTTTGCCAAGCTCACCCCACTTGCCGACGAACTTTCCATCGCGCGTAAATTTCTGGACTCGGCTGTTGCCTTGATCGGGCACATAAATCAAACCGTCCGGCCCGATGGCAATGGACCCCGGCAGCCGGAACTCGCCGTCCGCCGTCCCCTTCTGGCCCCATTCCCGCAGGAGTTCTCCGGTCGGCGAATAGGCCGCCACTTTGTTGCTGTTCCAGTGAGCGACGTAGACGTTTCCGTCCGCATCCACGGCGAGACCGCCCGCATGTGGCTGCACGGCAAACGTGCTCAGGAATTTTCCGTCCGAGGTAAATCTCTGAACGCGCTGGTTGCGGAACTCGGCGGTGTAGACCTCGTCGTTCTTTCCGATCGCGATGCCCACGCAGGCGTCGAACTCCCCCTCGCCCTTGCCGTGCTGCCCCCACTCCAGCAGGAACTTTGGCGGCGGCAGTTTTTCATTGTCGCTCTTGTCCTCCGCCGCACTCCAGACTCCCGAAAGCAGAGACAAACTCCCGACACCCGCCGCGCCGAGAAACTGCCTCCGCGAGTGCATTTCGTAGGGACGTCGATCGAAGGAATCACTTGGTGTCATGCTGTCTCCTCTTTAGCACGACGCGCAAGCGAGTGGTTGTTCGTGAATGACCACTCGCTTGCGCGTCGTGCTGCTTGATGGCTCGCTCTTCAGGGATTCGCCTCCAAGGAAGCACAGACCAGTTCTTTGCCGCTGCGGGCGAAGATGTGACGGTTGGCATAAGCCGGAGGAGCCCAGACGACTTTCCTGCCTCCGAATGGCATCGTCGGTTCGATCACTGCGGCGCGGCTGAGCTCTTTGTAACCCTCGGAAGTGAGCTGTGCGCGAATCAGTTCCCCTTTGTTCGTGTAGAGCAGGACCGAATCGCCGTTCGGAGTCAGGTGGATGCTCGCTCCGTTTCTCAGGTCGGTGACCTTGTCGGTTTCCCAAACCTGCTCGCCAGTGTTGGCCTCGACGCAGACCAATTCGCCCGTCGATTTGGCGGAGAAGAGATGGTCGCCTCGGAACAGCGCGGTTGACGTATGGCTGTAGATTCTGCGCGCGGGAGCTTTCGACGCCGGCCAGAGCACCGTCGCACCGGGCTTGTCGGCATTCAGTTGGAACATCAAGCCGCCGATCAGCAACCGGTCTTTGTAAAAGACCGGAGTGGAGACCGCATAATCGCTGCCGGTCAGCAGCCGTTGCCGCCAGTAGGTCGTGCCCGCCGCCGGGTCCAAGGAAGTCACCGACTCTTGCGTCCAAACAACGAGTTGTTTTTTTCCACCGGAGGTCATCACGATCGGCGAACTGAAGGTCAGCCTTTCATCGAGCGACCTCCAGACTTCTTGGCCGGTGTCCTTGTTCAAAGCGAGGACGCTCGCACCGGCTTTCACGCCGATGAACAGAATCAGCAGGTCGCCTTCAATCAACGGCGACGGCATCCCTGGAGAAAACGCGACCTCGTAATCCTTCACCAAGTCCCGCTTCCACAGCACTTCGCCGTTGCGAACATCCATGCAGAAGAGATTGTTGAGCCGTCCCAGACAATAAATCTTGCCGTTCTGCACGATCGGCGTCGCGACTGGACCAATCTCCTGCGTCGGCTCGAAGGCCCAGTCCTCGTAGGCGACTTCATAGATGTGAGTCCAATTCACCTTGCCGGTCGTTTCGTCCCAGCAGTGGATTTGTTCCTTGCCCGGATAGTCCGATAAGTCGGAATCGTGCAGGAAGACCCAGCCCTGAGCCACCACCGGACTGGCAAATCCCCAACCGACCGGTGTACGCCAGCGGACCTTCAACCCTTCGGCCGGGAACGTTTGCAGCAGGCCGGTTTCAGCGCACACGCCATCGCGGTTCAGCCCGCGCCACTGCGGCCAATCTTCTGCCCGCATCGCCGCAGACAGCAACAACGGCAGGATGAGTGCGATCGCCCGGAGCATCTTTGGGGAGTAGAGCATTTGTGATCGCCTCCTATTTGGTCGCCCAAGTGTGCGGTCGCTTCTCAACATTGCCAGCCGCGTCTTCGGCGTGCGCAGTAAATTTTGTTTCGCCCGGCTTCACGCCTTCCAACACAATCTCCCATTCGGAGAAGTTGCTGGCGGTTGCTTTCGCTTCGCGGCCGTTGACGAGGACTTTTTTCACCGGGCCGTTGTCGGAGGTCGTACCGCGCAAGAGGAATTTATTCCCCGGCGCGATTCGTCGAGAGACGCGGGTGATGACCGTCGTGGGCGGTCGGTCGTCCACCGGGGCGAGGAGATCGGGGAACTCGATGTCCCGCACTTCGGCGACTCGTGTTCGTTCGCCGGTGACGAGCGGGATTTCACGATAGGCGTTACCGTCGCCAAGCAGATCGTCCGCTCGCGTGCTCACGAATTTGGCGTGGCGGTTCGGGCCGAAGTAGTCGTGGAAGTACATCGGCACTCCCTTGGGCGTCGGCTTCAGTGACTTGTCGTCGTACATGTTGATCAAAGCCCGCTTGTTGCTGCCGCTCCAGTTGACCAGCTTGACGTTGCGAAAGTGCGACTCTGCCGAGCCACTCGCGTTGTAGTGCGTGAGAGGAATCAAGTTGTTGTAAGTCGAGCGGATGTTCTCGAAGACAAGACCATCGACCGTCACCACACCGTGCTGAATGCTGGCATCGCCGTGGCTGCTGCTCCACGGTTCGTCCGGCGTCTCGCTGATGACGAGATCGCGATAGACGTGGCGGTCAGGATCGAGGAAATACATCCCGTAGCGGCACCGGTGAATCCGCAGGTGCTCCAACAGGACGCTGGGAGATTGCACGCGGAAGGCGTAGTGCGTCGCCCAAATTTTCATGTTGCGGACGACGAACGGATGTCGCTCGTCGGGACCGACGCGATCGACTCCTTCGCCAAGATTGAACCCGTACAGCCCGTCGCTGTGGCATTCGTTGTCCTCGAAGCGGACGAATGGCAACGTGCGGATATCAACCTTCTGCCGCGAGCCATCGGGTTGTTGGACGTTCAACGTCAGATCGAAGCGATTGGTTTTCATCGCATCGAATCGATAGCCGTATTTCTCGTTCTCACAAGCGACGTTGCGAGTGAACGTGTTGAGACTGTTGGCCCACCAGAACCCAGCGCCATCGTTTCGATCGAACGGCAGTGCCTGCCCCTTCAGCGACTTTCCCGCGAACGCTTGCACGGCGAGGTTGTGGTCGAGGACGTTGTTCACCTCGGTCCCGTCTTCCAGAAAGAATCCGTGGCCGATGCTGCGATAGCCGACGCAGTCGCGGACGATGAGATCATTCGTCCCATGAATCGTCAGCCAGCGATTGCCGCTGTCCCAGATCGACGCTCCGATGACCGAACTGCCGCGCATCGTGTCGCCGACCAGATGGAAGTGCAGGCTGTATCGGCCGAGCGTGTTCTCTTTGCCGAGATGCCGGAACTCGGCATAGCTGATCGACCCAGCCGATCCGCGATGATACATCGTGTGCCCGCGAGCTTTGTCCGGCTCAGCCGACTCGACCACGACGTTGCGGCTGAGGTTCGCGACCTCGCCACGATAATCACCGTCCGCGAAATGCTCGTACTCCAGCGGTTTATCGAGCGTGAGCTTCGTCCCCTCGATCACCGTCACGATCCGCTCTTCGGTCTCGACGTTAGTCCGCCGATACTCGCCGGATTTTCGCTCCTTCGTTCCGGTGAGAATGACGCGATCGCCCACACGCCAATCCGGCACGGGTTCGCCGAGCGTGACGGTCGCGTCATCCTGCTTCGCCGTCTTGCCGAGCTTGACCCACGTGCGATTCAACGGCGTACCGTGAAAGTCCATCCGCCCGCCGCAGCATACGATCGCCGGCCACGAGTTCTTGTCGACGGCTTCGCAATCAATCAGCCGAATGATCGCCGTGCGATTCGGCTCAATCGGCTGCTCTGGCGTCCCGACCAACAGCGCCGGTCGCAGCCCGCTCGCCGCAGCGTCCGGCAGATGAACTTCGCAATCAAATCCGTCTTCGCTCGCATCATCGCCCGCCTGAATCTTGATCAAGCCCACATCGAGCTGCGTGTCTTTGTCGTGAGCGAACGTCAGCGTCCCGGCCACGTGAACCAACCGGATCGGCTGCTCCGATTTCACGTCGTAGACAACAGTGTGTCCCTCGTGAACCTGCACTCGCGCTCCGGCTCCGGGAACCTTGCCACCGTCCCACGTTGCGGTCGCCGACCACGGCCCGCTTCGAATCGATCGAATCAAGTCCACCGCCGGCTTTTGCGCCGCGGACGACGGGTTGCCGGCCGAATGGAAAATCACCGTCGAGAACACGCTCAAAAGGACCAACGCGGCCAGGACAAACGAAAACATCCTCCGCAAAGTTTGCATGGGTTTCATCTCCCTGCGACTAATCCGGCGCGTCGCCCAACGTGACGGTGTCCCGCTTGCACGGGGAAGTACGCTGGCCGAGCGGTTTATCCCGATGATTCGCGGGAGTCAATCAGCGACTCACGACGATGACTGCCGCCGAGCATCCCGCCTGCGGGGACAGCGGAGCCAGTTCGGTCAGGGCGATCCTTTGCGTCTGCACGGCTTCGCATCCAAGATGTCTCGCGTTGAACGACCTCTTTTCACGAAAGGCATCTCATGCGAAAGACATTGGTGTTGCTCGGCCTGTCGCTGGTTGTGGGGACCGCAGTCGGCTTTCAGACGGCGAAGTTCGGCCCCGTGAATCCTGACCCGAACGGAGTCCGTCCGATTGACGCGGTGGACACTGTTTTCATCGAGGACATGACGTGGATGGAAGTCCGCGATGCGATGAAGGCAGGCAAGGACACGGTCCTCGTCGCGACCGGGGGGATCGAACAGAACGGACCGTATCTCGCGGCGAACAAACACAACGTCGTGCTGCGCGGGACGACCGACGCGATCGCTCGCAAGCTGGGCAACACGCTGGTCGCTCCGATCATTGGCTTTGTTCCGGAAGGGGACATCGACCCGCCGACCGTTCACATGAAGTATCCCTCGACCGTCAGCTTGACCGAGGACACTTATCATCGGCTGCTGGTCGATGTCTGCTCGTGCTTTCGGACGCACGGTTTCAAGCACGTCGTGCTGATCGGCGACAGCGGCGGCAATCAAGATGGCATGAAGGCGGTCGCCGAAGAGCTCAACGCGAAATGGAAAGACGGCAAGACGAAGTTCCATTTCGTCCTGGAGTACTACAACTACGGTGATCTCAAAGGCTGGTTGGAGGAGCGTGGCATCAAACAAACCGACGAGGGCCTGCACGACGACTTCGCAATGGAGGCGATGATGCTGAGCATCGACCCCGCCAGCATCCGCATGAAGCAGCGAGTCAAGGCGGGCAAGTTCAAGATCAACGGCGTGGACCTCGCCCCGATTGAGAAGACCATCGAGTTGGGCAAGAAGATCATCGACTTTCGAGCCGAGCTAACCGTCAAGCGGATTCGCCAAGCGGTCGCCAAGTAGGGAGGGACAAGCCATGCGGCGGCCCACCATTGGTTGATGGTCGATTATGGTGGGCCGGCGCTGCGCTGGTCCCACCCTACTTTTGTCTTCACAAGACGGACGTCTGCCGACACAATCCCCCGCGACCTGAAAGGACTCAGGGAGGAGCTAGTGATGTCGCTGGAATTACGTCGGCTGATCGAAGCGACGCTCGTGCTGGAGCGGGATGCCGAACTCCGTTTGGCGACGATCTTCGATTCCGTTTTGAATTCGTCGCCGTTCATCGACCAACCGAACTTCTCGGCCCTTTGCAACGAGGATTTGGCTCACCTGTTCGATCAGTACGATCATCGCTTCCTTCACGGAGCCTGCCGGCGCACGCTCGACGCAATGGGTAGCCCGATCGACTTTCGTGTTTCGCCGAGGATGACTCGAGCGGGAGGCAAAACGACTCGCGTGCTGCCGCGAGTCGCTCGCGGATTGTCGCCTGTGCCTCGATTCGAGATCGCGGTCTCGTCCACACTGCTGTTTCAAACGTTTGCCGATGTTGAGCGGCCGATCAAAGTCACCGGAGTCCTCTGCCACAATCGGCTCGAAGCGTTGCAGCGCATCTTCGAGCACGAGCTAATTCACCTCGTCGAGATGCTGCTGTGGCAGGCATCTTGCTGCGGAGCTCCGAGATTCAAGGACATCGCCGGCCGCTTCTTCGGGCACAAGGAATCGAATCATCAGCTCATCACGCCCGACGAGCGTGCTCGCGAGAAATTCGGCATCCGCCCCGGAGACCGTGTGAAGTTCGAGATGGACGGCCTGCCTTACACCGGAGTCGTCAACCGCGTCACCAAACGAGCCACGATCCTCGTCGAAGACTCGCGCGGCCCGCGATACTCCGACGGCAAACGCTACGCGAAATTTTACATCCCGGTGGGAATGCTCGAACGTTGCGCGTAAAGTGTGCGCGTTCGTGACCGTTCGCACGGGAGGTTCATTGGAAATGGCTGCTCAACGGACCCGCAGAGAAAACTCCACAGGCGAGCCGGAGGGCGTCAGCCCCCGGACATCTCAAATCTCAAATTTGAAATCTGAAATCTCAAAGAGTCCGAGGGCTGACGCCCTCCGGCTCGCCTGTTTCGCGATGGTGATCGGGACAATCGCGTTGAGCATTTCGGTCTTTGGCGACGAGCCAACGGAGTACGAAATCACCGACGCCGATCGCGAGCACTGGTCGTTCAAGCCAATCGCTCGTTCAGAAGTGCCGACGGTGAAGAGTCGCGATTGGGTGCGCACTCCGATTGATGCGTTCATCCTCGCGAAGCTCGAACAAGCGGATTGGCAACCGAACCCGCCAACGGCGAAGCGTGATCTGCTGCGACGAACATTTCTCGATCTGACCGGCTTGCCGCCGACGATCGACGAGCAAGACCGATTCCTCGCGGACGATTCGCCCATCGCCTTCGAGCGATTGATCGACGATCTGCTCGCGCGGCCCAGCTATGGCGAGCGTTGGGGACGCCACTGGCTGGACCTCGTGCGGTACGCGGAGACGAACGGCTACGAGCGAGACGGGGCCAAACCGAGCGTCTGGCGATATCGCGACTACGTCATTGACGCCTTCAATGCCGACAAGCCATACGACCGATTCATTGTCGAGCAGTTTGCCGGCGACGAGCTTCCGGACGCCTCGACCGAGACCGTCATTGCCACCGGTTTTCATCGGCTCGGCCCGTTCGACGACGAGCCGGCCGACTTCGAGCAAGACCGCTACGACCAACTCGACGACATCATTCGCACGACGTCGCAAGCGTTTCTCGGCATCACGCTGGGATGTGCTCGCTGCCACAACCACAAGTTCGACCCGCTGACGAATCACGATTACTACCGAGTCGCGGCCGTGCTCAATCCGCTCAAGCGACCGCTGAATGGTCGCACGGAACTCGACCTGCCCGCCGGCACATTGGCGCAACGAGCCGCGCTGATGGAACGTGATCGCCGCATCGACGAACTGCGAAAGCAAATCGGCGAGGTCCGCGATTCGATCCGCTCAGAGTTCCTTTCGTCCGGCAAGAGTTCTCTGTCGGCCGAAGCCGCCGCCGCATTCGGCGTCGAGCTGAACAAGCGAACGCAGCCTCAGAAAGACCTTGTTGCGAGACACTCGTCGCAGCTTGAAGCCGAGTTGCTGGCCGCCTTGCCGAACGACAAGCGTGAACGAGTGGCTGACCTCGAACGCCAAATCACGGGCTTGCGCGAGGCGACTCCCGATTTGCCGCGCGGCTACTTCATGACCGAATCGACCGAACCGCCACCGAAATCGTTTCTGCTCTTTCGCGGACAAGCCGCCGCTCGCGGCCCGGAAGTTCCGCCGGCGGTGCCTGTCGTACTGACACGCGAGTCCGCCACAATTTCCAGTCCACTCAGCAGCCACGGCACAAGTGGCCGTCGATTCGCATTCGCTCGCTGGATGGCAAGCGCCGGCAACCCGCTGACCGCACGAGTGATCGTCAATCGTGTCTGGCAGTACCACTTCGGCGAGGGACTCGTCCGCACTCCCAGCGACTTCGGAATCATCGGTGAAGCTCCCACGCATCCCGAATTGCTCGATTGGCTGGCTCATTGGTTTGTCCACGACGCAAACTGGTCGATCAAGAAGCTGCATCGGTTGATCCTGTCGAGCAACACCTACCAGATGAGCAAAGCCGATCACCCGATCTACGGCGAGCAAGACCCGCGCAACGTCAAGTTCTGGCGGTTCCCGTATCAACGGCTGGAGGTCGAAGCGATCCGCGACTCGATGCTGTCGGCCAGCGGTCAGTTGCGACGCGCGATAGGCGGTCCCGGCGTGTATCTCGAAATCCCGCCGGAGGTGCTCGCCGGCAACAGCGACCCGAACGTCGTCTGGCCGAAGTTCGATGAGGCCGCCTCGTCACGTCGCACCGTGTACGCCTTCGTGAAGCGAGCACTCGTTGTCCCGTTCCTTGAAGTTCTCGATGTCTGCGACACGACCCGTTCGACGGAGCTGCGGAATCGGACAACGATCTCGACCCAAGCGCTGACGCTCTTCAACGGAGACTTCGTGAATCGGCAAGCTCGACACCTCGCCGAGCGGCTGCAACGCGAAGCGGGCGACGATTCCGCCCGGCAGATCGAACTGGCCTATCATTTGACACTCTGCCGACCGGTAACGCTCTCCGAACTCGGAGCCATGCAACGCTTTCTCGCAGACGCGGCCAGTGCGGAGGATCGCCGACTGGCGCTCGAACAACTCTGCCGTGTGATTCTGAATCTGAATGAGTTCGTTTACTCGAATTAGGCCCACACTAACCCGAAGCGTCAGCGAGGGCGAACGCTTCACAGAATCTCGGCTCGCGAATTGTTGTCAATCGAAGCGCTCGCCCTCGCTGACGCTTCGGGTTATTTTGACGGGCTGGTTGAAAATCGGCCCCGCGATTTGACATCATCACCTTCTACGACTTCCCGCCGACCGAGGTGCCCACATGACAGCCCGCCTGATTTTTGGTGTCGCTCTCACCATCAGCATGTTTGCCAACTCTGCGTTCGCGCAGAACAAGATCGACGAGCTGTCGCTCGACCGCTGGAAGCTACTCCGTGAAGCCGAGCGGCATCAGCTCAACGTCGCCGAGAAGTACTACCGCGAGCGCCAATACAAAATCGCTCTCGGCGAGTACGAAAAGTTCGTGACGCTGTACGAGAAAAGCGAAGGTTCATCGTTCGCGCAGTTCAAATGGGCGATCTGCCAGATTCATTTGAAGAAACTCAACACGGCGATCAGCGACGGCTTTCAGACGGTCATCGACTACTGGCCCGATTCAAAGGATGCTCCGAATGCGGCGTACTACATCGGCCGCTGTCAGAAAGAGATGGGGGAGCCGAAGAAGGCCAAGAAGTCGTATCTGCAGGTGGTCTCCAAGTACGAGTCGTCGCTGGCGGCGGTGTATTCGCTGTCCGACTTGATCGACATCGCCGACGTGGAAATGGACATTCCCGGCAAGGTCGCCACCTGGAGGAAGCTCGTCTACGAGATCAAACGGATTCCGGGGGACGCCAACAACCTCTGCGTGCAAGCGTCGATTCAACTCGCAAACTATTACTTCTCTGTCGGGCAGCCGGTGGACGGCGTGGCTTCGATCGCCACAACCTACAAAGACAATCAATTCGCGTATCACTTGTGGTATTACTGCCGGACACCGATCGGCCAACTCGCCGCGGATGTGAAGACCAAAGACAAAGCGGACAAGTCGGCCGACGGCTGCGTGGCCGCGATTCGCGAACGGATTCCGACCGACCTCACCAAGGAAGAGGACAAGAAGAACGCTCGCGAGTGGTCGTACTACATCGCCGACATCCACGCCTACTCGCGCCGCGATGACAAGGTCGTCGAAGCGTATCAAGCCATCATCAAGCAGTACGGAGTCGATGACCCGACGTTGCAACGCTTCGCCGATTGGTACAAGTCGGTGCAGAAATACGACGACGCTCGGAAGCTCTATGGCCAGTTCGCCAATCGACCTGAAGGGCTGAGCCAGATCGCTTGGAGCTTCGTCCAACAGCAAAAATACGATGACGCGGTCGCTCATTACCGCCAAGCGGCCGGACTGGAAAGCCAGAATCAGCCGAAATGGAACGAAGCGATCGCCGTCGCGTTTCGCCACGGCGGCCGTTGGAAGGAGGCCATCGATGCCTTCACCGAGAACCTCAAGATCGACGCCGCCAACACGGAGAAATGGTTGTGGTGGATCGCCATCACGCAGCGCGACGGCGGCTTGTACAAGGAGGCGATCGGGACGTTTCGCCAATGCACGAACTTCCCAGAGAACACCAAGCAGATGGCGTGGTGCCATCGGCATCTCAAGGATTGGAACGAGTCGATCATCCTTTACGGCCAAGTCACGTCGAGTGCCCCGGATGCTCCGTGGGCGCTGTACCAAATCGCTCAGGTCCGCGAGGCCTCCGGCGACAAGGAGGCCGCCATCAAGGCCTATCAAACCGTTTGCAAGAAATTCCCAAAGGACGGCCATGCCGCACAGGCTCACGCCCATTTGCAGACGGTCTACAAGATCAACGTCACTCTCGGTGGTGCAGCCGAGGGGCAGTGATGTCGTTTGAAAAGTGATTTCTGACGTTTGGCACGCGAGTTCAATTCTTTTTGTAGGTTGCCTTTCGCGTTTTTAGAGCCTGCTGGCTGCGTTGGTGGATCGCCGTCCGATTCTTTGCCACCTGAGAAATGTGTTGTTGCCACTGACTCTTATCCCAAAGCTCTAGGATTTCTCCCGCACAGAACACGGCGAGTTCTTTCTCAGGCTGGGAAGTTATGAGGCCAAGCTCTTCGGCTTCTGCCGGTACATAGAGCCTAAAGTGCTCTCCATTCCGAGTGAGTTGTATTGGCCGCGAAGCGCTATAGAGCCTCAGCAATTCGACCCATTCAGCGTCCGAATCGAAGTCAAATGGGACCGGGTCAATCGCTTTCGCCAGCTCTCCACGCTGCTTATCAAGGCCGCCAGAAATCGGAAAGATTTGCACGCCTCCAGACGGGCCAGCTATCCAGAAACACTCAATTTTCTGGCCTTTTTCGTGCTTGATCCAAGTCAGTTCGCGGCAAACTGGCAAGGGGATCTGAAGCCGCTTGTCGTTGGGAATCGTTGCTAGCTCGTATGTTCCCATCGGTCGAATTCCGGTATGCGTCACCTAGCCCTTTGATAGTGCATCAAAAATCACCGAAAAAATCTACAAACTGCTGTTCCAGAAAATGCCGATTACCGGTATGGTCCGCCTAGATGACTCACAGCGACCGAGTCATCTCTCGTTGACGTCGGTTGGTTGAGGTCAGTCAGGTGGCTCGATAACCTGCCGGTCAGCGCAACAAAAAAGCCCCGCTGCAAGAGCCAACTTGCAACAGGGCCGAGTGAAAGAGAGAGTTTCAGAGCAGACCCCAAGTCCCTTTCCAACCGGCTAATGATACCGGCGGGTTGGGCTGCTGTGCCGGGGATTCCGGCCTGGGCAGGTGGGCCTGACAGAGCAGTGATGGTCTACTTTTCCGGGCAGTCCACCACCTTCAATCAAGAATGACTGATAGCACAAGTTTCGCCAATCAGTCAACGGGCGTTTCTGAGAGAGAACGTAAGTTTTTGTCTCAAACGAAAAAAGGCCGCTGGTTTTCGCCAGCGGCCTTTTCTTTTGGTTCGCAATCTCAATTCAACACGCTGCGCATCCGAGCCAGCATCTTGTCGATGCGAGCCGCTCGTTTCTTCTTCCACACAGCTTGCTCAATCGCGTCGAACAGATCGGCCAGTGACCAGAGCCGTGGTGTCACGTTGGCTTTCATGGCCGGCGTCATCCGCAGCGAGCCGTGGATGCGGCAGAAATTGTAATGGGCAATGTGCATGGCCACAGCAGCCGCGAGGTTCTGTCGCTTCTTTGAGAAGCCGAGAGCCAAGCGGGTGAACCGCTTCATAAACGTGCGGATCGTGAGGTTGCAGCGTTCAACGTGTGACGTGCAGATCGTTCGCGTATCGCTTATCCCGCCGAGGTCGAACCGATTCGTGCTTATCAGCTTCGGCGGAGCGTAGCGGCCCATTTTGGGGTCGGCGTAGTTCTTGATCAGGACTCCGTGGCTGGTGTCGTTGCCGAATGTGTTCTGAACGGTTTGGGGATAGGGACCGAAACCATCGGTCGAAATCTGCGAGACGACGTCGCAGCGTTGACGCAGGTTGTCGAGCAGACAGTAGGCGTTCTCACCCGTTCGCTTGCCGAGCATGTGGGCGGGAATCAACTTCGTGTCCGTATCGAGGGCGAGGAACAAATACTGGTCGCCAATCTCTTCGTTGTGCTTCTCTTGCGGCTTGAGATGGCCCTGTTTGGTATGCACGAAGGTCCAAATTTCATCCACTTGGACGTGGCGGAGTTTGAGGTTATGGAAGGCGCTGTCGAGGAAGTCTTGGCACCCCTCGCCGAATCGCACCATCACTCGCAGGATCGTCTTGAGCGCGACGCCCGTGAGTCTTTCCACGGATCGGATTGAATTCCCTTCAAGCAGCAAATGCAGAACGGACAGTTGTTTGTCTCGCGGAAGATTGTTGGCCATCGGAATCGCCCTTTTGGTTTGGGCAACTCGCGGTAGAATCCGGTTCTCTAGGCTGGATTCGGTGCAAGTCACCGGGTTTAGTTGCCCCGACTCAATTAGCGTTGAGCCGGGGTTTTTCATTGGTCACACGGTAACTACGCGGGCACTTTATTGTCAACCAATAAATAACCGCGATTGCAAAATAATTGTCAACCAGTAAACTGGCGGCATGAAAGCCAAACAAGACGAGCCGCGTGGACGAGGACGCCCAGCAACGGGCCAGACACCACAGCATCAATTCCGTTGTCCTGACGACGAATGGGAATTGTTTGAGCAAGCCGCAGCGAAAGAGGAACTCTCTGTTGCTGCATGGCTTCGCCAAGTTGCCGTCAAAGCGGCAAAGCGAGTGCTGAGTCCGTCACGCTCGTCGTGAGCGGAGAAAGTGGGAATCGAACCCCTCGGCGCGTACGCCGATCCCGGCAGGATATAAAGCTGCTGCGCCACCAAGACGCGGGCCGTTCTCCGAGCGAGAGACGGCCTGTTAGATCGTGGTTAATTGGTGTCGCATGATATCACCAGAGCATCCGTGAAGTTTTGGAGACACTCATACCCTATTCGTGTCTGTCAGGTTCGGGAGCATTTTGCAATTCCAAGGATTTCTTCATGGCCTGTCGGGCTTCCTCAAATCTTTTGGCGTTAAGAACGCTCAGAATTTTCGATGCTGGGATAACTACCGCGATGCCCGTGTTGATGTGGTCTAGTCCGCTGGAGTCCATTCGCGGCTCATCCGAATCGAAGACGGGGTTGTCTTTCGAGTGATCCCAGTTCCAGTGACCGTGCATCAATCCGAGAAGGAAATACCGAGGAGTCCCTCCGATTTGTGTGCCAGAAGGATTTTTTCGGACACCAGCCAAGCACACAAAGACCGGCGAACCACTGATCCCTCCGATAGACCGGGCCTCAACCAGATAGGCGTCAATGTGCCCCAGTGACCCGGCATCAACCGGTTCGTCTGGCATTGCCGCGATATTGCCAACTCGAAGGATTGGGTTGTTTTTGTGCTTACCAAAATGCTTGACGAAAAGGCCGATGAGGAAGACTTCCTCACCGATTCCAATTGCCTCACGTTCGATGACTTCCTCTGTCGCAAAACTCTCGACAGGGAAAACCTCTTGGTCGAACTCTTCCGGGATGGCAAATGGGGCAACCGCCACGTCGGAATTTTCCTCCGGGAACAACCAAGCCTTGCGGACAATCTTTGCGAATTTGGATGTTCCGTCCGTCATGTTGATGCGAAGCATGACGTGTTGCGGATCGTCAAAATTGCGAGCGTCAATCGCCAATAAGTTGTGCCTAGCCGTCACGACGTAGGAGGCCGATCGCGTATCATCTAGTGCGACCCCCACGAAAAATGCGGTTCCGACGATATGGACATTGCCGCTCTTTTGAAAACACAAAAATGCCACACACTTGCGCATCACAGATGGGACTTGCATGTACGCACCGAGATCGGGTGATGTGGTCACGACCATTTGAGGATTGCCACCAAGACGACAATCCCACAGCACCGTATCCGGCAAACAGGAATGCTTCAAACTAGGCTCGTAAGACATCACATCACCCCTCAAGATTAGGACGCCCCGTCCGACTGCCAATACATTCCGACTGGGGTCGTTTGCCAACTTTTCAAAGTACCCCACTACCAGCCGAGGATTAGTCTTGCCCACCAAGTGTCTAGTTTTGCCGACTGCGACTCCTCCGATTTTTCCATCGGCACCAATCGCAAGGGCCGCTCGGATCGCGGGAACGGTACTGACATTCGGTGACCTGGCCGGTCCGGCAAAGAGCCAACGATGTACCGGTTTTGAAGTTGCGCACAGGTTCGATCAAGTCGACGCAGTCGGGAACTCCTTGACCGAAGGGGGGCGTCGGGTATGCTTCGCCCGTTGCCGGGAGACGCAGGGACGTGCCTCCGAGTCTGAACGCTTGAGGACTTGTCGAGTTCAGCAATCTGCTTTCCAAAGGCCGTTGCCTCACGGCCGAATGATCGCTCCAGCCGTTGTTCCCCCCAAGGTCGCTTTGCCCGGTTGCTTCGATGCCAACGCACCCACCAGGGAGAGATCGTGTCCACAGACTTTGCCAACAACGACTTCAAGGAATTGGTTCGCTCGCGAACCGACCTTGTCGCGCTGGTCGGTGAGTCGGTGGCGCTGACACCCTCACGAGGCGGGGCCGAGTTCAAATGCCTCTGCCCGTTCCACGACGATCACTCACCGTCGCTGGTTGTGTATCCCGACCGGCAGACATTCCGCTGCTGGGCGTGCAGCACTGGCGGCGATTGCTTCACTTGGGCGATGGAGTTCGACAAAGTCGAGTTCCGCGAAGCTCTCGAATCGCTTGCCAAGCGAGCCGGTTTGGAAATGCCGACCTTCACCGGTCGTCGCCAGGAGAACGCCATTGCGAAGACCGACGTGCTCGACGTGCTGGCTTGGGCGGAGAACGAGTTTCATCGCTGCCTGCTCGAATCCCAAATGGCCGCGCCGGCTCGCGAGTATTTGAAGGAACGCGGTTTCACCGCCGAGACGATTGCCAGGTTCAAGCTCGGTTTCGCGCCGAACGACGGGCAATGGATCATCGCTCGTGGACGCGGGAAGATTTCGCTCGAGCCGATGGAAACGGCGCGGCTCATCAAGAAGAGCGACGAAGGGGACGGCTATTACCAGTTCTTCCGCAACCGGGTGTTGTTCCCGATTCGGAACGACAAAGGCCACTGCGTGTCGTTCGGTGGCCGAGTGCTGCCGCAGTTCGCTCAGCCAGGAGTCGGCAAGTACATCAACGGTCCCGAAAGCGACGTGTATTCGAAGAGCAACTTGCTGTTCGGCTTCGACGCTGCTCGCGAGGGGATTCGCAAGGCTCAAACTGCGGTCATCGTCGAAGGCTACACGGACGTGTTGATCCCACATCAATTCGGAGTGACCAACGTCGTCGGCGTCTGCGGAACCGCACTGACGCAGGCTCACGTTGATCGTCTGAAGCGATTTGCTCAGCGAATCGTGCTGATGTTCGACGGCGATGAAGCGGGACGGAACGCCGCCGAGAAGGCTCTCACCAACTTCCTGGGGGAAAACATCGACTTGCGAGTCCTCGTTTTGCCGAACGATCAAGACCCGGACGAATTTCTGTTCGCACACGGAGCGGACGAGTTTCGCCGGCAGATCGACATCGCGGCCGAGGCGTGGGACTTCAAGCTGCAAACGGAAATCAACCGGCATGGGCTGGAGTCGATCGACGCTCGGCATCGCGTGCTGACCAGCATGTTGGAGTTGCTCGGAAAAGTGCCGAAGCTGCGCGGATCGGCGAAAGAGGATGTGATCCTCAATCGGCTGGCGTCACGCACGTTGCTGTCTGAGCAGGTCGTGCGACAGCGATTAAGCGAGGCACGATCGGCCGCCGCGTCTCAGCCGTCGCGTGCAGCTCAGAACAATCCGTTGCCGAATGGCAACAAGAGCGCTGCGGGAATGCCTCAAGGTGGCTCAGAGACAACGGCTCGGACAATGAGTGCGCCGACTGCACCACTTGGCCACAAATCACTGCGAGTAGACGGTGTTCCAACCATTCGCGGTCTATGTTTCTTCGATCGACCTCTCTCCAAGGGAGACCGAATGGAATGCGAATTGTTGGAGATCATCTTCACCGACCCTTCCACGCTGGACGTGATCCGGCGGGAGATCGGTGACGAGGACTTTGACAACGAACAGACTCGCGCATTGTTGCAAGCCTGTTTCGATCTGTTGGACCACGACGAGATGCCGACATTTGAACGGATCAGCTCGGCGATCGAAGACGCGGCCCTCATGCGACTGTTGGTGTGGATCGACGAACAAGCTCGATTAAAGGAGATCGCAGCCAAGCTGAAAGACAATTTGATGGCTCCCAGCGGCACGTCCGTGCCGCCGTATTTGACGCTCGCACTGCAACCGATCCGGTTCCGCCGTGCCGAGCAACAGCATCAGCGAAACACCGGGCGACTCGCCCAACAACCGGATGCGCGTGCCGGTCTAAATCCCAACGCGAAAGCCCTGCTCGAGCAGGCCACAGCGTTTCACCAGAAACGTGCCGCCAAGACAACTTGGCAATAGAAGACGTTGGTGTCCCGCCTTCAGACGGATCGAACCGCCTGAAAACGGGACTCCAGCACAGTTCCCACACCCTTGCCGATTCCTACCGAACGCGAAGGAACTGCCTGTGCACAAGCTCGACGAAGCCCTGACGAAGTTGGTCGCCGAAGGTCGCAAACGCGGCTGCCTCACCTACACGCAAATCAACGCCTATCTCCCGGACGAAGCGGTCAATCCAGAGAAGCTGGACGACCTGTTGATGCTGCTGGAAGAACATGGGTTGGACATCGTGCAAGACGACTACGTCCCGCCGCTGACTCCGGCCGAGGCCAAGAAGCTCAAACCGAAGATCAAAGAGGAAATGCGGGATCGCAAAGTCGATGATCCCGTCCGCATGTACTTGTCGCAGATGGGTGAGATCCCGCTGCTGACGCGGCATCAGGAGATTTCGCTGGCGAAGCAGATCGAAATCACTCGCCGTCGCTTCCGCCGAACTTTGCTGGACACGGAATTCGCGCTCGTGACGGCAGTCGAGATTCTCACCAAGGTCAGCAAAAGTGAGATGCCATTCGATCGCACGATCAAGGTATCGATGACCGAAGGTTTGGAGAAAAACCAAATCCTCGGCCGCATGCCATTCAACCTGCGGACCATCGAAGTGCTCCGCAAGCAATACCTCGTCGACGCTCAGAAGTGGCTCGCCCTCGACTCAGTGTCCGACAAACGGAAAGAAGCGGAACGGACAATGACGGCCCGACGTCGCAAGATCGTCACGCTCGTCGAGGAACTGTCGGTGCGCACGCAGCGTTTGCAACCGGCTCTGAAGAAGTTGGAGCAGATCTCGTTGCGAATGAACCAACTCGAAAAGTACCTGCGCGATCCGCGCATGAAGAACTTGAAGGACGACCGCGCCAATCTGCAGAAGGAACTCAACGATCTGATGCAGGTGACGCTCGAATCACCCGCGACATTGCGGACAAAGCTGAAACTCATCGCCAAACGCTACGGCGAATACGAACAAGCCATGCGTGACCTGTCCGGCGGCAACTTGCGGCTTGTGGTCAGCATCGCGAAGAAGTACCGCAACCGCGGCCTGTCTTTCTTGGACCTGATCCAAGAGGGAAACACCGGCCTCATGCGGGCGGTCGACAAATATGAGTATCGCCGAGGTTACAAGTTCTCGACGTACGCGACTTGGTGGATTCGGCAGGCGATCACGCGAGCCATCGCCGATCAGGCTCGCACGATCCGCATCCCGGTTCACATGATCGAGACGATGTCCAAGCTGCGACGTGTCAACAAGCGGTTACTCCAAGAGAACGGCTACGAGCCGACCATCGAGGAAACCGCTGACGCCGCCGGTGTCAGTTTGGAAGAGGCTCGCCGCGTGATGAAAATTTCGCGGCACCCGATCAGCCTCGATCGTCCCGTCGGCGAAAGCGAAGACAGTTTCTTCGGCGAGTTCATCGAAGATCACAGCACTGACAGCCCGGTCAACACGGCAGCGACCGAGATGCTCAAGGACAAGATCGACAACGTCCTGAAGACGCTGACGTATCGCGAACGCGAGATCATCAAACTGCGATACGGTCTGGGTGACGGCTACACCTACACGCTCGAAGAGGTCGGCCGCATCTTCAAAGTGACTCGCGAGCGTGTCCGGCAGATCGAAGCCAAGGCCGTCCGCAAATTGCAACATCCGGTTCGCAGCAAGCAGCTCAAAGGATTCCTTGAGGGCCTGATGCCGGCGATGTCGTAGCTCCCTGGAGTGCTCCGGCTTGACGGAGCCTTCCGTTATTCGCGGCGGGACGGCAACGAAGTTGGTTGGACGTCGTCGTGACAGCAGACGGCGAGTGCCGCTCGTCACGGCAACATCGCACGACGTTCAGGCATTCATGCCGCAATCAATGGAGGGCGGTGTCGAGCCACCGCACTCCAGGGTTACTCCCACGCGACGCCGGTTTGCTTCGCGACGAATCGCAGGTCTTCGACCACGGCTGGGACCAACGGGACTCCTGCCGTGCGACGTTCGGCTTCGGCCAAGCGTTCGGGATCGCCGGGAATCAACGGGCCGGTCGTGCCCGGCGCAGGGCGAGTCGCTCGGAACGTGCGAATCCAGTCGTCGATCTGACGTTTGAATTCGGTCGGGTCGATGAAGGCGTCAATCCGCATCGCCCCGAAAAAGTGACCGATCCCCTGCCCCACCCGGCGCGGCGGCTCGGCATGATCGAGCGTGAATGGCGGAGTGAACGGCCCCCAATTCGCACCGCTCAGCGGGCCACACAACAGATCGACCATTGCTCCCAGACAATAGCCTTTGTGGCCACCGTGTTCGCGATCGGCGCCCAGTGGCAGCATCGCTCCGCCATCGACCATTGCTTGCGGATCCGTCGTTGGGTTGCCGTCGCGGTCGATGGCCCAGCCATCGGGGATCGGCTTGTCGGTGCGAATCGCCATCTCGACTTTGCCGAATGCGGCGGCCGGGGTCGCCATGTCAATCACAACCGGAGGCTCTTCCAATCCAGGAAACGCGATCGCCAGCGGATTCGTGCCGAGCATTTTCTCGGCTCCCCACAACGGCGCGACGATCTTCGTCGTGTTCGTCATTGCCCAGCCAATCATGTCTCGTTTCAACGCTTCGAGCACATACCAGCCGGCGATGCCGTAGTGGTTCGTGTGTCGCACCGCGACCCAGCCGGTGCCGACGCGATCGGCCTTCTCCATCGCGATCGCATTCGCCTGCGGCCCAACAACCAGTCCGAGGCCGTTGTCACCGTCGACCGTTGCTGTGCTGGGGGACTCGCGCACGATCGTGATGTTCGGCCGCGGATTGATCCGCCCGATCGACAACATGCTGACGTA
>CAMDPK010000139.1 GCA_945904015.1 Candidatus Kuenenia stuttgartensis
ATGTCATCCACACACTCGCCGAGCGGCGCGACCACCTCACTGATCGCCTTGCCGCACTCGCCGTACTTCTGAAACGCAAACGGCGACTTCATCCACGGCCCCAGCCCATTCTGAAACGCCTCGACATACTCGCCAAAGTCCGACGGCTCGCCGTGATGCTTCTCCAACTCCGGCTTGTGATCGAAGAGGTCGATATGCGAAGCCGCCCCACCCATGAAGAGCTGCACGACCCGCTTGGCCTTCGCCGGATGATGCAACGCCTTGAGGACTCCGCCACGGCCGACGCCTTGGGTCTCGGCGCGAGCGGCTTCATCTTGAGCGAGCATCGCTGCCAACGCCAATGCGCCGAAGCCTTGGCCGGAGTGAGTGAGGAAGTCGCGTCGATTGAATGAGGTCATCACGATTTCCAATAACCGCTGTGTTGTTGACTAGATCATTCGGCTTGAGACCTACTTAACTCCAAGTTCCTTGCGAACCTCGTCATCGTAGTCTTCGGAGTATTGAGGCAGATTTGACAAATTGTTCAGCCTCACGTCTCTCGCGGCATCGCGTAGTGCTGGCAGAGAAATGTCGCTGACCGTGCGTGCCAAACGAACTGCCGTCCGATGTTGCCTTTCGTTGTCGCGGATTCCAGCATTGCTTGCGTTCGGCCCAAATCGGTCGGGACTCCGAATTGCTGTTTCGGTAGCGAGCGCATGCAAGAACGGAATGTCCTTTGCCTGCGCAGTTCTGCCGATTCGAATCACACGAAACAGGTATCTCCGCACGTCTTTTTGGGAATTGCTCTGTTTTGCTTTGGGCGACGCTTTGGCTGATGACGGCGGAAAGTGAAATACAACATCGTCTATATCTTCCGTTGGAGACTGTTCCGACGCTTGATCCTGCAGTTGCTCCGTAGCTTGGTCTGCCGCTGCTTGTTGAACTTCAAGAACGGCAGGAGCCGCTTGCTTGGGCGCAATTGGAGGGAAAAGCCTTGGCTTGCCGTCTTCCCCTGACGCAGGTCTTTCTGGCAATGCGTTGGAGTACTCAGCAATTGCGTCAAGCCGGGGCAGCAGTTCGTAGGCATCATCCCAACAAGCCTGAAACCACCTCGTCAACTCTTGGACTTGTGCGTCGTCATCAACAATTGCACTCACTTCGGCTCGTTCATGGATTCCCTTTTTCGTGAAGTTAGCTGATCCAAACAGAAATGTCCGCAAGCCGATGACGACCTTTGCGTGCAACTGCGGATAATTTCGCACGCTGGCATGATGTGTTCGCAAGAACTCGACGACCAATTTGCGTTTGGTGGCGGATTGAGTAGGCAGCCACCCTTCGATGTCAGTCAACAGACGCCAAGAAGTTCCCTCGATGATCTGTTTCAGATAGTGGAGTGAGATGTACGGGCAGGCCAAACTCAGTTGACCTTCGCGTGCAATCGAACGGATCGCGTCATCGAACGGCGATACGCCACCAGGCGAATTTGGATCGTGATACAGGAGCCGGATTGTCATAAGTCATCCCCAAGCAAAGGCCACCTAACGCCGACGACGCAAACTCGCTTTCGGCGGAAACTCACCTTCTTCGATGAGTTCCAGACGATGCACCACGCGATGCGGAAGATTGATGGCCAGCACATCGACGGTGGCTCGGCCACGCGGTGTCTTGCCGACGAGCACGGCTCCCTTCCATCGAAAATGGACGGACCACTCATCACGGCGTGGATCAAACAATCGCACCACACGGCGCGTCAGTTGATCTCGGCCGGAGAGGTTGGCTCCCTTATGGTTGTTGCACGCGAAGCAGGCCAGCGCGAGGTTTTCGAGTTCCGTGAGGCCGTGATGTTTTTCGGCAATGACGTGGTCGATCTCGAAGGAAATGGGATCACACTCCTGCGGGACTTGGCAGTATTCGCAGCGTCCGCGCGCTCGGCTCCAAACGCGATCACGCAACGATTTTCGCATCAGCGTTTGCCCACCGAGGATTGCCGCAACGAACGCCGAGCCTTGGACTGCAAGATCCCCAGCCAACTCCCGACTCGCTCGTAACCGTCCGCTTCCGCCTGCTCGTTGACAGTCAAGACGCCTCGCCGGGCCTTTTCGGCCAACTCGCGCATCCGTCGCTTGTCGGATTCATCAAATCCGAGCCGCAACCACTCTCGCGCGACGGTACGCGGCAATGTCGGCTGATCGGGTCGAATGACTCGCGACAAGATCGACGCTTCCACTTGGATCGGAGTTTTCGTAGGCATGGAAAAACTATACCTCCAATCGTCCGCGAGTGTTAATCCACGAACCCAAACTTGCTCACGTTGAACAGCACCCGGAAAAGATTCTCGAAGCCGTGCTTCTCGGCGTAGGCCGCGAACTCGGCTCGCGAGCGTTGCATCGGGCCTATCCAGAATTCACATCCGGCGGATGCCAACCCGCGGCAACCCAGTGGCGGCGAACGACGACGGAGATCAGATTGTTGAGTTGCAGAGCCACGATGGTCGCGCGACCCATCGGCGTCTTGCCGAGGATGCGTGTGCCGTCATCGCTCCAGACAAAATGCTCCGACCAACTTTGGCGGCGCGGATTGAACAACGGCACCAATTGCCCCGTGATGGGATCGCGACATTCGGTTTGAGCGGACTTGCAGTGCATCGGCGAGTGACAGTATTCGCAGCGGTATCCGGCCCGCTCGGCAACGAACTCTTTCACCTCGCGCGGCACCCGGCTACTCATAGCCTTGAGTCCTCAGACCGACCTCATCGAGCATTTCGTCAAAGGAAATGCCGCGCAGTTTGGCCAACTCGATGACCGCCTCCAATCGCTTGGCGTGTGCCACTTCCACCACGTTGGTCAGGTCCAGCAATTCCTGGTACTCGGCCTTCGTGATGGTTTCGGCTCGGCGTTTCTTGATCAATTGGCGATAGCGTCGCCTCGTCTTGTCTGACGGAGCGGCATTGATCTGCGCGTAAAGTTTCGTTTCTTCGGCGCTCAGCACATTCGGCCGCGGCCGAAACTCTCGCCCCAGAACTTCCGCGACGAGATTGCTTGGCTCAACGCCGCGACGTGCCGCTTCTCGCACGACTTGTTCTTCCACTTCTGAAGAAACTTCGACGGTCAATGACATGGCGTGGGACTCGTTTCATACAGGGTTTGATTGGCCCACCGAGGATTGCCGCAACGAACGCCGAGCCTTGGACTGCAAAATCCCCAACCAACTGCTGACGCGTCCGTAGCCGTCCGCTTCCACTTGCTCGGTCTCCGACAATGTTCCCTGCCGCGCTTTGTCGGCCAGCTTGCGCATGCGCCGCTGGTCAGTTTCATCAAACCCCAGCCGCAGCCACTCTCGCGCGACGGCACGCGACAAGGTGGGCTGATCCGGACGGATGACCCGCGACAAGATTGATGCTTCCACTTGAATCGGAGTTTTCGTTGGCATGGGCGACACTATACCTCCCGATCAAAGACTCGTGAACCAGGAACTCGCACACACTCAATCCACGAACACAAACTCGCTCACGTTGACCAGCACCCGGCAGAGACTCTCGAAGCCGTGCTTCTCGGGGTAGGCCGAGAACTCGGCTTGCGAGCGTTGTATCGGGCCTATCCAGAATTCACATCCGGCGGATGCCAACCAGCGGCAACCCAGTGGCGGCGAACGACGACGGAGATCAGATTGTTGAGTTGCAGTGCCACGATGGTCGCGCGACCCATCGGCGTCTTGCCGAGGATGCGTGTGCCGTCATCGCTCCAGACAAAATGCTCCGACCAACTTTGGCGGCGCGGATTGAACAACGGCACCAATTGCCCCGTGATGGGGTCGCGACACTCGGTTTGAGCGGACTTGGCGTTATTGCACAGCCGGCACGCGAGCCAAAGATTGTTGTCCTCGTGCCCTCTTTGAACTCGGTCACGACTTGGCCGCCGTTTCTGGTGGCGGACTGGTTGTCAGCGGGAGATTCGGAGGCATGGAGATCGGTGTCGGCGCACTCTCGTGCGAGTCGTCTCGCGAGGATTCCATGCGGTCGAGCAGCATGATCTTTTGCCAGATGCTGCGCGACAGGCCATTGGTCAGCGACGTGATCTCGTTGACCGCGTCCAAGGCGACCGAGTCCGGGAATTCTTGCACGTAGATCGCTGCCGTTTTGCTGATCATCGACAGCATCTCGCTGGAGTAGTCGAGATAGCGGCCCAGCTCGAACGGCGTCATCGTGCGTTTTGGGGACGAGGGTGTCGCCGGGCCGCCGTGCAGCATGCGTTCGGGGTCTTTCGTGAGCTGGTGCATGTCGACGATGTGCGCCATCGAACGCAATTCATGGATCGCGATCAGTGCCTTGCGGCGTTTCAATCGCAACTCCCACGAGGCGACGAACAGAATGAGCGCGCCGATGCCGACGATGCTGGCCATCAGGCCATCGGCGGTTTGTGCGAAGACTTCCAGATTGAAGACCTCGTTGTTGCCGCTCAGTCGCACCTGTCGCATGATCCAAGTGACCGCCGCCAGGCAGCAGACGATCAACACGCCTTCGAGGATTCGCAACGGGATATTCGGCCGGCCGATGGCTTGAGCACGCTCGGCCGCTTCGCGAGCCATCACGACCAGCTCGGCCGCGACCTGCCGCAGGTTCACTTCTGGGAACCGTTCCGCGATGCGGCGTTCCAATCGCTCGACCGTTTCGACGACCTTGTCCGGTTGCAGACTGCGAAACCGTTTCGCCATGTCACGCGAGCCTCACGACGATGCGGTTGCCGGAGACTTCTGTGACGACCACTCGTTGGCCGGGGTCGATGAAGTCGCCTTGGCTCTGCACATCGAAAACTTGTTCCCCAAAGCGGGCTTTGCCGGCGGGACGCAGCGTGGTGAAGGCTTCTCCCTCTTGATGCAGCAGCCACTCGATTCCGGTGGCCATCGCGCCCCCAAGCATGTCTGGTCGAAGACGCGGCGCATCCACGTCGGTTGCGGCAGTCGGATCGGGCGGCGAGAGGATCAAGTGCTTGAGCAGAGGCATCTCTGGCAGATACTTGCTGATGATCACCGCCACGCCGATGACGCTGACCAACGCGATGCTCAACGTGCCCAGCGACTTGGTCATCTGAGTCACCTCGGAACCGGTCGTCGGCAGCACGAACGTTTGACTCGCCAGAACCAGCGACGCGAGCATCGCCAAGGCTCCGGCGATGCCGAAGATGCCGAAGCCGGGAACGACAAAAATCTCCATCAGGATCAGGCCCACACCGAACAGGAACAGCACGATCTCCAACACGTCGGCGGTGCCTCCCAGGAATTTGGCCCAGAAGAACAGCATGAAGCAGAAGGCCGACGCGACGCCGAAGAACGACGTCATCGTGTGCAGTTCGAGATAAATCAGCACGCTGCCGGCCAGCAGCAATAGCACCGTCATGCCCGGCGTGTTGAGCGTCCAGACGAGCGTATCGACCCAGGTGCGGCCCTTGGCTTGTGGGATTTCGCCTTCCGGGATGCCCAGTCGTTGCCGCAATTCGTCTTCGTCGGCAACCGGAGCTTCGGCGAGTTTCAATTCGTGAGCGCGCTGCGCATCGACGGTGAGCAGATTCTCGCCTTGGCATTCCGGGACGATGCGGCCTTTGATCCACTCGCCGTTGGAGACGGCAATCTCTTCATCCGTCAGGTACGACACTCGACCGTTCTCGCGATGCGTGACTTGAAAGACGTCGAGGTCTTTGTCCGCCATCGCTTGGCACAAACCGGACGGCCGCCCTTTCTTCTCGGCCAACGTCTTCAGTTCTTCCCGCAGGAAGCTGAGGATTTTTTCGGGCGCTCGTTCAAATTGTTGTCCGGCTCGAATCGTAATTGGGGCTGCGTCACCAATCTTGGCGTGTTGTTGCAGGACGATTTCGTCACAACCCAGCGCGATGATCGCCGCGCCGCTGAGTGCCATCTTGGGCACATACGCGACGGTCCGAATCTTTTTGGTGTCCAGGTCGGCGATCGCGTGAGCGATCTCCAAACTCGGTTCGAGCATCCCGCCGGGCGAATCGATCTCGAAGATGATCAGATTCACGCCGGAACTTGTCGCACGGCGAATCTCGCGATCGACAAAGCCTTGCAGAATCGGTTCGATCATCTCGTCGATTTTGATGCGGACGACTCGCGGCGTTTCACCGGAGGTCGCGTTCTCGCGTAGAAATTCTCTCGGGAAGTTGTAGAGGTCAGCCAAATCGCTGCGTGTTTCAGCCGTTTGTGTGACGAGCACATCCAAGGCTCGTGCTCGGCTGCCGGAGAACAGCCCCAGGACTCCCGCTTCTTTGATGGTGATGACGTCTTGCACGACGACCTTGTTGTCGAGCAGACGGCGATGCTCCTCTGCAGTCAGCACGCGACTCTCGGACGTCTTGCGTCCGTCCGCTTCTGCCTCGATCTTGACCTTGAGCACCGTCTTCTGCGGGTCCATCAAGCCGGTGACCAGCGCCGTGCTCAACTTGGGATTCAGTCGTTTCTCGATCAGCGATAGCACAAACTGCTGCTCTTCGGCGTCCAGCGCCTTACCTCGGCCGATGTCACCCAGTTCGGCATCCGGATGCATCACGATTTCTTTGCAGGCCAGCGCCAAGATCACGTTGTAGCCGTCAATCCGTTTCTTGTCCTTCGGTTCCGGCACCCACGCGACCGTTCTCAGCGAACCAAATTTCGCGGTCGTCAGTTCCTTCGCCAAATCGCGCACCGCACCGAAGCGACTGGTTCCTGGACCGATTTCCAAAACCAAGATCGCGGGCCGCGATTCTTGCTCAGCCTGCTGTTGGACCTTTCTGGCGGCGTTGAGCACTTTGGCCTGAACGGCGTCACTGATCGGACTGCCGACGCTGAGATACACCGCGAGCGGCGACTTGGCTGCCACCGCTGGAGCGTCGTCAGCCTCTTGCGACCACAATGTTCCAGTCGATACGCCCTGGCCCAGAAATCCGATGCCGGCCACCCACGCACTCACCCAACCAATGGTTCGTAACCAATTCACGATAACTCTCCCCAAGCTTTGCAAACACCGTTGGCCGTTCAGCGTGGCGGATTATAGGACCGCTCAAAAACGACCGTCAAATTCTGAACCGCCTGGACGGTGAAGCGTAACAGGTTGACTGGCGGCAACTCTGCTGACCGCACCCTCGATCCTCGCGACTGTGAAAATCTCGAATTTCGCAACTGCCAGATTGTATCTGCGATCGTCACTCTGTCCGGTGATTCGGCCGCTGCCGCGAAAACTTGGCGAATCGACTGTTCCCGCTGCGGCACCGCGTCTGGTCGTGCCGGTCATTCGCCGACACTTCGCGAATTTCCTGGCGATGGGTTCGGCAGACAAGCCAATTTGCCGCCCCCAGACAATCGTGTTGTAAAGTTACGCCCGAACCAAAATCGTCCGCGGAGTGCCTTCGGGACGCTCAGCGTCAAACGGCCGCACAATCCCTACGATTGATAAAATCTGATTGACGCTCTTCGACAACCACCATTAGCATCCCATCCAAGTTTTGTCCGAACTCCAGCAGTATTCCCCAAGATGCGTCGAACTCCGCGAGGATTCACGCTTCTTTGATCGTGATGTGATCTGTTCTCATCCGAACTCATTCTCGTTCAAAGGATGTCGCCATGTTGCCACGTCAACACCGCCGTGGGTTTACCCTGATCGAATTGCTGGTCGTGATCGCCATCATTGCGATCCTCGTCGCGATCTTGCTGCCAGCCGTGCAGAAAGCTCGTGAGGCGGCTCGCCGGTCGCAGTGCCAAAACAATCTCAAGCAGATTGGCCTCGCGCTGCACAACTACTCCAACATCCATAAGAGATTCCCGTCGGGAATGATTTCCACGCTGTTCACAAACATCACGCCTTCCACATCGCAACGGCAAACCAATCCCCTCGAAGCCACCCAGTCGAATTCCGCAGCCTTGGGCTATCACGGCACAAGTTGGATGCTGCAAATTCTTCCAGGATTGGAATTCTCGACTCTTACAAAGCAATGGCTGTTTACGTTGAATGTGTACGACAACGGGATGACAACCGCTACCGGAGGATTGTTCAATCCGTTCCGTCCAGCGCACACGGAAATACCCGCCTTCTATTGCCCGACGCGGCGCGCCGACATGAACACTTCCAAACTGACTTACGTCAAACGTATCGATAGTCTCAATCCGATGCCGAATACGGGGCTTTGGTCCAAAGGCGGAAATGACTACAGCGGAAACGCTGGTCGCGGATTTCTGGTCAACGACCCACTGATTGGTGGAGCTGGTGGAGGAGTTCCTCCTGTTCCTGTTCCTGGTAATCCTAATCCCGGTCCGATTGGGGTCGGCGGGAATCCGCGTGCCATCTTTGCTCTGACTCCCGATCAAATCCTGAACGATCCCACGCAACTTTACACGCCGTCACCGATTAATCGTGGCGTGTTCTACGTCAACAGCAGCGTGCGTTTCGCGGACGTCACCGACGGCACCAGCCAGTCCCTAATGGTCGGGGAGAATACGCGTCTGAATCATCCCACGAACCAATTGTTGCAGAGCAGCGATGGTTGGGCGTGGGGCGGCATGGCGACACTGTTTACCACCCGCTTCGGTCTGAACAAGAACCTGCATTACGACGGCCCAGGCAGCGATCATGAAAGCGGCGCATGGTTCCTGTTCGTCGATGGCCGAGTCAGCTTCATGAACGAAAACCTTGACCTCAACACGTTCCGCTATTTGTCCAGCATCAGCGATGGATTGACCATCGGTGAGTACGAAGGGGAATAGATTCGTTCCCGAGACTGCGGATTTCTCGTGAGGCAGCTTTCGAAACGTCGGGTTGCGAGAGCTGCCTCTTTGTCTTCGCCATCGGATTCTGCCGGAGCAGACTGCATGTCGATTCGCTACGAGTGCGAGGAATGCGGATCGGTCCTGAAGATCAAAGACGATCTGGCAGGCAAGCCGGGCAAGTGTCCCAAGTGCAAGACCCCGTTTACCGTTCCCGCTGCGGACGGAGACTCCGCCAGTTCCGGTGAGATCATCGCGACGGAATCCTCGGAGGACGCGGAACCCAAACTGGCCGACAGCCGGCCCTCCGACTCAGGTGCCGATTTCGATTTGGACGCCTTCTTGTCGGGCGACGACGATTCGGATGTGACGTCGAAACCGAAAGCCGCCAAGATCTCGCGGCCGGCCAAAGCCCTCGACGCCGATCGCTCCACGCTCGACGAATCGGACGAGAAACCTCCAACGAAGCGCTCGAAATCGCAGCCTGACGCGGATGACGAAGGCGAATCTTTTCAAATTCGACGCGGACCAGACGCGCCCGGAAAAACAGCTCCCATCCACGGATTGGACGACGAGTCCGACGAGCAGCCGACTCCCTCGCGACGGCCACCAGGAACGAATCCCAACGCTCCCGCCGCCAACATTGCCAGCGATTTGTTGACAAAGTCCGCCAAGAAAGGGAAAAAGGCGAATTGGAACGAAGCCGAGGCGGAGAAAAAAAACGACGAGCCCGGATTCGACTGGGAGGGCTTGAGGTACGAGGCCCGCACCAAATTGTTGCCGGTTTTGGGAGGCGGTGCCGTCATCCTCTTGCTGGTCTACTTCCTGGTTTCCCCCATGTTCGGCGACAAGGGATACGTTCCGAAGTTGGGAAGCGTCACTGGGACCATCTCCGTGAACGGCAAGCCGTTGGTCGGAGCACACGTTTTTTTTCATCCTGCGGACAGGAAACAAGATTCAAAGGGCAAATCAAAAAAAATCACGGCCTCGTTCGGTGAGACGGATACGACCGGTCGTTACGAACTGTTTTACGGAAAAAAAGAAGACAAGCTCCGAGGAGTGGCCATCGGTAAGTGTCGAGTCGAGATCATGCCGACGACGGATCCCACCGGAATTAATCCGAAATACTTCCAGGCCAATGCCGAATCTGAGACCCGGGAAGTCAAACCCGGCAAACAGATCATCAACTTGGAACTCTCCGAATGATCCGTCGAGTCCCGCAGAATCCTGTCCCGTTCACCCGTCGAGTGACTCCTGCGAAGCTCCAATCCGCGCGATTCATTTCCTGGCTCTTGTTCGTCTTCTTGCTGACGATTTTTCCCGGATGTGGAGCGACCGTCGATCCTGCGGCAGAGCGGCACGCGAAGGCCGTCAAGGCACTGATCGATCTGGGTGCCGAAGTTTTTGACGTCGAAGATGAAGTCACTCACGACCGCGGCACCTACGTGCTTCTGTTCAAGGAGCACTTCACGATCGAAGGCCAAGTACATGGCGACGTGTTGAAACTGATCCGCGAGATCCAGTCGCTGTTTTTGGGGGTCACCAGTACGCCCATCAAGGACGATGCCATGCCGGAACTGGCCAAGTTGCCCAACTTGCATGTGTTGAATGCCACCGACACGAAGGTGACAAACCGTGGTTTGAAGTTGATCGCCGCATCACGCGATCTGCGGTTGCTCAAGTTGAATCGCACTCACATCACCGATGACGGCTTGGAATGCCTCCGAGAAATGCCGTCGCTCCGCCTGATTTATCTGGGCGATACGGACTTATCCGCCGCGGCTGTGCGGCATCTCGCCAAGCTACCGCAGTTGGAGGCGATCAAGCTGACCGCGCTGCCAATCACCGACGAAGGGCTACTGTCCCTCAGCGAGATGCCTCGGCTCCGATTCTTGGCTCTCGACGGCACGGCCGTCACCGATGCAGGACTCAAGCATCTCGACTTGCTTCCCAAGCTGACCTACCTCGACCTGCAAAATACGGTCGTCAGCCTCGCCGCCATCAAAGACTTTCGTGCGCGGCACCCGCAGTGCTTCGTCAAGGAATGACCATGAGACGCCGAGCCTCGGTGCTCCCTCAGGTCATCCAGTTCGTCGGATCGATGCGAAAGCACTGCTTCAGCAGACTGAGCAGCGTCGGCGACTGAGATTGCATGCGGCCGGGCCGTTCGAAGAAGCATTCGGTCGCAACGCAGAAAAACTCTTCGGGACTCTCGGCTGCGTAGTCGTCCAACAATGACCGCTGGCCTCGATCGGCATCGCGGACTTGCCGTCCGTACTCGTTCTGAAACGCCTCCAGCCATGACTCGCCGCGCTCGGTGCGAGCGGTCGGAAACCAGCCGGCCAACAATTCGTGCAACACATGTCCGAACTCGTGCAACACGACGTTCGTTCCCGGCGGCACGATGTGCTCGGCGGTCGGGACTTCGCTCCAGACGATGATGACCGTGCCACCCTCGATCCACGCCTCGCCGAGATGCTCGTCCTCGACATCGTCTTCCAGCTGCTGCATCCAATCGCCGTGCGAGTAATCGACCCCCTCGACGCCAATTCTCGCACGGCGGCCTTGATACGGAGTGGGGTGGACCAGCACGTGCCTCACGCGGCTCAACCATTCGTCTTCAAAGCCAAGCACCAGCAACGTCGCGTACGCGGCAATGACGACACGTATTTCCTCACTGACTTCCAAACCACGGCAACCTTCCCACGAGGTCTCACGCACGAAGAACTGAATCCGCTGTTGCCATTTCGCGGCGAGTTCAGCCGGCATTCGTTCGGCCTGTTTGACGTGCCGCCGCAGTGTTTCCGCCCACGCCACCGGAAACGGCTCCGCCAACCAGCGTCGACGGCGACGTGCTCGCAACCAGCCGAACATCTCGCGCTCCGTTTCGTGGGAGACCGCTCATTTGGGCCAAACAACTCGACCGGGCGTTTTCACTCGGATGCTGTAGAGCTCACCGCCCCCCGTGACGAACAGCGTCTTGCGATCCGGGCCGCCGAACGCACAGTTGGTGACTTCGTCGGTCGGCACCGGCAGGAAGTCGAGCAATTTGCCGCTGTTGGGATCGAGCACATAAATGCCCGCTTTGACATCCTCCGCCGGCTCGAACGGAGGATTCGGTTTGTTGAGTCCGCCAGCCACGAACAGTCGTCCTTTTTGATCCTGCTTGAGTCCGTCCGGTCCGCGGCCCTTGCCCCAGTCTCGAAGCAACTTCTTCGAGGCGAGATCGACCGTACCGTCGGCACGCAGAGTGAACCGCCACAGTTTTCGCGCGCCGTCGTGCGAGTCGTTGTTGTTGTCCGCGACAAACAGAAACCGATCATCGGCCGAGACCAGCACGCCGTTGGGGCGATCCAATTCACGACCGATGATGCGCGTCACCAGCGGTTCGCCGGCCACTTCGGGCGGCTCGATCCGGTAGACCCCTTCGATGGTGTGGCTTTGTTCGTCGCGAATCTGCATGTCGTCGCGGTCGCCGTACCGCGGATCGGAGAAATAGATTCGGCCGCGCGAATCGACAGTGATGTCGTTCGGCTGATTGAACTTCTTGCCGAGGTAATTGTCGGCCAGCACGGTGAGCTTGCCATCGAGTTCCGTGCGAGTGACTCGTCGCAGCTTCGGCTCGCAGGCAAGCAGGCGTCCCTTCGCGTCGAACAGCAGGCCGTTCGTTCCGGCTCCCTCGCGATGCACGACCGACTTGCCGTCGCGAGTCAGCCGCATAATGTGTCCTTTGCCGCTCGACAACACGCCGAGCTGCGGGTGCCAAGCCGGTCCTTCACCGCCAGCTCCCTGGCCAGCTTCCACTTTCAGCTTGGCCCTCGGCTCGAAAATCGGATCAGCCGCCAGGAGCCACGCGGGCAAAAACAGGACTCCGAGCAACATCGACCACATCCACCGCTGCATGACATCCCCCGTGATTTCGTCATCACCAAAAGAACAGCCCGACGCCTCATGAGCCGCCGGGCCGATCGTCATTGACTTGTCCCGCGAGCCTATCGCGCCCCACCTTTTTTGCTGCCCTTCTGCTGGTAGCCGTTACCACCACCTTGACCGCCTTGACCACCCGGCTGCGATCGCTGCTGGAGATTGATTTGGCTTTGAATCGACGCGCGTTGATTAACCAACGTCCGCATCGCCGAGCGAATCCGATTGGCCTCGCCGTCCGCTTGATCGAGGTCCGCTTTCGCCTTCTTCAACTCGTCGCGCGTTCGCTGAAAGGCGGTCTTGGCAGAACTCAACTTCGGATCGGTCTCGATCGATTCCGTCTTCTTTTTGGAGGCGGCTCCGAGTTCCGCAGTCGCTTCTTTGATCTGCTTGGCAACCTCTTTCGCTTCCGAGTTATCCGCCATCGCGACGTCTTCGATGGTCTTCTTGCCCTTGTCCGCTTCGGAGGTCTTCTTGGCCAATTCTCTGCGTGTCTCCGATGGCACGGCGACACCGCTGTTGGCCTTTTGCTGAGCAACCGCGTCTTCGTAAAGCTTGCGAGCCTTTTGATAATTTTCGCTCTCGCTCGCCAGAGTTTCGATCACTTTTTTGCGAATCTCGGCCAACTCACCGCGCAGCCCTTCGAGTTTTTCTTTGGCCGCCTTCAGCTCCGGCAAGTTCTTGGCTTCTTCTTCCGCGTCCTCTTTTGCATTCGCCAACTCGCGCAAGTTCTGCTTATGGTCGGCATCAACTTTCTGCCAGACCAGGCGAACTTCAGTGGCCCTCTCGCTGGCTTCCTCCAGAACAGTTTCGCCTTCCTGAAGACGTTGGCCGATCTGCTGAATCGCCTGCTGCATGGCCTGTTGGTTCTGCGGGCTGCCGCCGGCACCAACTTGCACGCCACCACTGCGGCCTCCACCCCCGCCGCCTTGAGCCATCGTCGGCTCAACATTCAATTGGACCAACAGGACCGCAACCGTCAGTTTCCAAAGGTTCGACGTCCACATGAGGATTTCCTTTCGTCTCTTGCATGGCTCGGTCGAGAATTCACCTTTCGAGAATTCGATGACGCCAGCCATGCCCAGATTTGGCGAGATTCTATCGGCCACCATCCCCATTTCGACAGCGGAAGCTGATCAAAGTTCGGCAAAGTCAGCCGCCCATTCGATCCGACCTGAAAAAAGCCCGGCGACTCCGCAGACGCCGGGCATTGGTGACGACCGACCGCGACAACTCCCGACGCTACTTGCCCTTGTCACGGATCTGTTCGTGGCACTTGTTGCAGGCTTCGTTCGCGGCAGTGAAGTGCTCGGTCGCCTTGGCCGTGTCTTTGGCTCGGACGGCCTTCGCCATCGCGATCATTTCGGAGCGGTACTTGACCGAGAGTTCCTTCCACAGCGGCAGTTGAGCCGGGTCTTTGACTTCATGCGTATCGGCTTCCATGGCGAGGGCCAGGATCGCAAGTGTCATGCAGTCCCGCGCGGTCTCGTCTGGTTTTTGCAGCCGTCGCAAGCCGCGGCGAATCGTTGCTGAGCGGCCGTTGATCTCTTCCATCATGCGGCCTTGGCTGGTGAGCTTGTTCCATTCCGCCTCCGGCTTTGCCGAACCAGCCGACTTGCCAGCCTGTGCTTCCTTCACGGCAGAAAACAACTTGGTCGCATCTTCAAACGTCTTTGCCGCACGCAGCATGACGGCAGCGTCTCGCAAATCGGCGGCGTGAAACTTGGCCTGGGCCTTGTCTGGATGTTCGACGATCGCCTGAGCCATGCAAGCGACGACGCCAGCCGCTTGATTGACCTCTTTCTTTTCGAGCGTCTTCGCGAACGCTTCCGCGCTGGCCATTTGCTGGCCGAGCAATTCCATCTTCGCGTTGATCTCTGCCACGAGATCATTGACGGTCGCAATCTCCACGATCTTTTGCGGAGCCTCGCCCCACACCGGAAGCAGGCACAACGCCGACACAGCCAACAATGACAAAGTCAGGGTGAAACGACGCATGGATTCTCCAGTTTGGTTGATGTGTGATTTGGTGAGGCGGCGGGCGAGGCATTCTGAAAGTGACAACGTGCTCGGTCAAGTTGGCCGGACCAAGCTGTCGTCGAAGTAGTTGATCGACATCCCCGCGTCGACGACCAAACCCTGAGCATTGATGCCCGATGATCGCGGACTCAGCAGAAAGGCCACCGCGTTGGCGACCTCGTCCGTTTGCACGGCTCGTTTGCGAAGCGTTGCCTTTTCGGCGTGCAAATAGCTGTCGATGTAGCCGGGAATTCCCGCCGATGCGGAAGTTTTCAGCAACCCCGGACAGACCGAGTTAAACCGAATCGTCGAGAACTTCGCGAATGACTTCGCCAGAAAACAAACTGACGAATCGAGAGCCGCTTTGACCGGAGCCATGTAGCCGTAATTCTCTGCCGCCATCCTCGTTGTCGAGATCGAGACTGTCACGACGCTCCCTTGTTCCTTGTCGAGTAACTCGCGAAAAGCATTCGCGATCGCGATGAATGAGAAGCACGACACATCGACCGCTTGCAAGAATGCCCGCCGCGGCGTCTCGTGAAACGGCAGCCAGCCGGCCGAGTAGTCGGCAAACGCCAGCGAATGCACGAAGCCTTGAATCGGCCCATGTTGAGCGGCGATCTCGTCGCGGACTCGGTCGATCTGGTCTTGATGCTCGACATCGCAGACGTGAATTGGCACGTCGCCGACCAGCCTGCGAATCTGCTCGCGCCGCTCTTCGCTGCGGACAACGTGGATGACCTGCGCCCCAGCTTCGGTCAGCACCTGCCCGACATGCGCGGCGACGCTCTTTCGGTTCGCCATGCCGAAGATCACGATGCGACGGTCGGTGAGTTGGAGGAAATTGGGCATGGGAAGGCAGAAGGCAGAAGGCGGAAGGCGGAAGGCGAGTGAATGGAAGCTGCCTTCTGCTTTGTGCCGACTGCCTTCTTTCGTGGGGATTACTTTTGGATGTACAGCTTCACGTTATGAGTTGCTCGGCCGCCGGCGACGATGTCGAGCTTCCCGTCGCCGTTCAGGTCGGCGCAGATCAGGTCTTCGGTGGCCATGCCGCCGTCGTCGATCGTGTGCTTGGTCCATTTGGTTGCGGTTGCGTCGTCGGCCTTGTAGATGAACACGCCCGGCCCTTTGATCGGGCCAGGACCGGGATCGCTGAAGCCGAGTACGATCTCGTCGCCTCCGTCACCGTCGATGTCGCACGTCCACAGCGCGTGACCACGATTCAGAGTCGCGTCGATGACGTGCCTCGGCCACAAGCCATCGGCCGTCTTCTCTCCGGCCTTCGGTTCGATGTACACGACGCAAGCTTGGCCGTGCATCGGCTCGACCGTCGTGATAAAGCGCTGGCCGCCTTTGAACTTGCCGACTTTGATCTCGCCGGCTCCTTTGGCTTCCGGCTTGTCGCCGACAGCACCGTTGCCGAGCTTCTTGGCGGTCCAGCCAAATATCTTGATGGCACTACTTTGATTGACAGTCGTCCCGATCAAATGCACTCCCTCTTGACTGGAAGTCACCGTGTCGTCGCGCCCGTTGCCGTCCCAGTCGAGATGCCAGTGATTGTGCATGCGGTTCATCGACGCATTCATCACCTGTGACGACCACGGATCTGACTTCGGGTTCTTTGGAATCGAGAAGGCCAGCAACCGCACGCCGTCTCCCTGAGTCTTGTTGAGCGGCGAAACCACCAATGTCGGACGTGAGTCGGGGTCGAATTTCGCAAACCTCATGCGGTGCGTCCAAGGCTCGTGGCCGATCAAATGCACATGCCATTTCTCGTCGAGTGACGCGTCGCGCGACAGCCACACGAGCTGTCCCGTGTTCTTGCCCGACCAGCCGGCTCCGACCGCGAAGTCGATCTTGCCGTCTTGGTCGATGTCGAGCGGTGCGATGCAGACGTTATCTCGCTCCGTCTGTTCATCGATGATGACTCGCGGCTTCCAATCGGGAGCCTGATACCACAGCACTCGGTCTTCGGTGACGGCGACGATGTCCTGTTTGCCGTCCCCATCGACATCGGCCAGCGTGACCGCGTAGCAGACTTTGCCGACATCGGGATCGAGCGTCCGGGCCTCGAACTTCGGAAACTCCGCTGCGTTGGCCACAAGGCGCAGAAGTCCAAATCCCGCGATCGCGATCGCTGTTGTCAGTCGTCGTCTCATCTTTGTGTCTCCTCAACGAGTCGCCATTTCGCAACCGGAAGACACAATGACGAAAGCCGCCGAGCAACGCAAATCAGGGGCGTTTGGTCGCAACCGCGTGCGACGCGGGCACGATGGCCGATGACTCGCTCGCAGGAGCGCCCGTGATCGAAGCCGCATCCAGTGTCGGGAACAGTCGCTCGTCGTAGTACAGCCGGTAGGCGGTTTGAAAGAACGCGGCGGTGGCCTGTACGCGATCTTTCGGCGGCAGACGTTCCGGCTTCAAGGCGAACGTCTTGGGGTCGAGCGTGTAGACCCAAGCCTGTCGGCGCGCATCGAGCACCACCAATCGCTGATCCGCTGTGAGCAGCGCGACATCGTGGTTGTGCTGCATCAGGGCGTAGCCTTGCTCCGGCGGCAAGTGCCGAACATCGCGGCCGAAGAAGGTCGAGCGGTAATCACCGCCGAGCAGTCCCATGATCGTCGGTGCAATATCGAGGGAACAGGCCAGTGTCGAGCAGCGTGCCCCCTTGCCGACTTCATCCGGACCGAGCATCAACACCGGTACGCGATACGACTTCATCGGAAAGAGTTGGCTGCCAAAAACGCGAGCGCCGTGATCTCCCATGACGACGAACAGCGTGTTCTTCTTCCAAGCGTGCTCGCCCACCTTGTCGAAGAACATGCCGATCGACCAGTCGGCGTACTTCACCGCATTGTCACGTCTCTGCTGCGAAGAAGGCCGGTCGATGCGGCCGTCGGGATAGGTGAAGGGCCGATGATTGCTGACCGACAGCAAGCACGCGAAAAACGGCTTGCCTTCGTCGTGCAGCCCGTCGAGTTCCGTCAGAGCTTTATTGAAGAGGTCTTCATCCGACGCGCCCCATGCGTTGACAAACACTGGATTGACGAAGTCCTTCTGTTCAATAAACCGATCGAAACCATTGTCGGTCAAGAACTTCCTCCTGCCGTCAAATATGCCTCGTCCGGTGGTCATAAACAATCGGTTGTAGCCGCGATCTGCCAGCACGTGAGCCAGCGTGTAGACGTGCTTTGAGTGATCCCGCTTCAGAATCGACTCGGTCGGAATCGGCGGCAGTGTCGTCATCACCGCTTCGAGCGCCCGCGCCGTGCGATTGCCGGTCGCGTAGAAATTATCGAACAGCAAGCCCTGAGTCGCCAGCTTGTCGAGACACGGCGTCAGCCCGCGATCATCGCCGAGTGCTCCGACGAAATCCGATCCAAGGCTCTCTTCCATGACGATGACGACGTTCCAATCGCGCCGCGGCTCGGCTTGTCGCACCGTGCGGTCGAACGGATTCTGCGATGTCTCGTGCCACTCGTCAGCCGCCGTGAAAATGCGTTTCCGAACCTCGGCCGCTGCGATCTCCGGCTTGATCGTCAGATAGGACTGGTCGTAATCGATTTGACAAGTCCAAGCGTGATACAGAAACGAATAGACGCCGTTCCCCGCACATTCGTTCGCCGGGCGGTTCTTCGTGACGTTCATAGAACCCATGTCGCTGGTCAGCCACAGGCCGACAATCAGTGTCCACACGCCGACAAACACCCCGACTCGTTGCCGCAGCGGCATCTGATCATCCAGCATCCGGTGGAAGCGTCGCCGCATGACCCACCACATTCCGCCGCCGACCAAGGCCACGAGGCTTGTCAGTTCGATGACTGGAAACGACTGCCAAATGTTGCAGCAAACTTCCGTTGGATAGACGAGGTACTCGAACGCGATGTAGTTCAGCCGGCCATCAAACTCGCTAAAAAACAGGCTCTCGATGACCGCGAACTGCGGCACAAAACAGAATGCGAACAGCCAACAGAACTCGATGAACCAGCGGCTCGGCCGAGTCTTCAGCCAGCTCCGACCGATCCAAGTGAAGTGCCACAACTGCGTCTGAATCCCCAGCAGCGCGATCAGCAGATCAAACCGCAAGCCGGTCTGAAACACGTTCAGCCAATCGGCGAACCGCAGTTGCCGCCAATCCGCGAACCAGAACAGCAACGCGACTCGCGTCAGCAGAAAGCCGAACAGGTAGATCAGCGTGATCACCGCCAGAATCCGGAACCGTTGCAACCGCCCGAAGGCGTTGAAGAGAAACCGCATCGACACATCCTTGTGACTTTGTTCCACCTTGATTGATCCCTGACTCCGCCAGGATTTTGCGGGCGGAGATGTAGCGATTCACGGCACTTCCCGGAACGCCGATTTTCCCCACCTTCCGGCCGAACACCGAGAGCCGAATGCCGACAGCCGTGATACCGTTTTCTCCCGAAATGGACGCGAGCCAACAAAACGTGTCTCATTCACCGCCACGTTCCACTCACCGCGAACCACACAGCGAAGCGTACCTCATGCCCGCACCGTACCAAGACATCGTCCACGCTTTGCGGCAAGCGTTTCCGCAGCCAACCTCCGACCGAGTCCACGATGCGTACTTCGTGTTCTCGTTCCTGCGAGCGCTCGACCAGGTCGACCGCATGAAGTCGGTCAGCCCGCTGCTCGGCAAGCCGGAGACGCTGGATTACTCCGCCGCGAAGCAATGTCGCGTCGCTGATGAACCCAGCACGCTGGAGCACGTCACCGAGGAATTGGTCGCTCACCTCTCCGGCCTGTTCGTCTCTGGTCACCCGCGAGCACAAGTCAACGTCGTCCCTGCTCCGACGATCCCCAGTATCATCGGCGGGATGCTGCCGTCGATTTACAACCCGAACTTGTGCAGCGACGAATCCGGCCGCCGAGTCTCCGTCGCCGAAGTCGAAGTCACCGCCATGACCGCCGAACTGGTCGGCTATCCCGCGGAGCAGGCCGGCGGCGTCTTCACTTTCGGCGGCACCGGTACACTGTTGTACGGAGTGAAGATCGGCTTGGAGAAAGCCTGTCCCGGCACTGCTCAAACTGGCTTGCGCGAACCGGCGGTCCTCATCTGTTCCGAGCGTGCCCACTATGCTTGTTTGACCGTCGCCAGTTGGCTCGGGCTTGGAGAGCAAAACGTCGTACAGATTCCGACCTCGCCGGAAAACGAGATGCGAACGTGTCTGTTCGAGACGATGCTGCGCGACGTGCTCAAGCAAGGCCGCAAAGTGGCCGCGATCGTGGCGACGATGGGGACGACCGACGCCTTCGGCCTCGATGATCTCGCGAGCATCATCGAGATTCGCGACCGACTGCGCGATGAGTTCAGCCTCGACTACACGCCGCACATCCACGCCGACGCCGTGATCGGCTGGGCGTGGAGCGTCTTCAACGACTACGACTTCACGACCAACCCGCTCGGCTTCCAACCGCGCACCGTGCGAGCCTTGGCCGGCACCGCGCGGCGCATCAAGCATCTCGGCCAAAGCGACTCGCTGGGGATCGACTTCCACAAGACCGGCTTCGCACCGTACGTCAGCAGTCTGTTCTTGCTGCGAAACGCGGCCGACCTGCAACTCATCTCGCGCGATCAATCGGCGACGCCGTACCTCTTCCAATCGGGACATCATCATCCCGGCAAGTACACGCTGGAGACGACTCGCAGCGGCAGCGGCCCGATGGCCGCGCTCGCCAACTTGCGGCTGTTCGGCAAGGATGGCCTGCGGTCGCTGCTCGGCCATTTGGTGACGATGGCCTCGGAGCTTTCAACGCACTTGAAGGCTCATGCCTCGACGACTGTGCTCAACGCCGACAACTTCGGAGCAGTCACGTTGTTCCGCGTCTACCCGGACGGCGTCGATACGTTCTCAATCCCCAAACTCGAACAAACCGACGCCAGCTACCGCGACCAATTGAAAGCCAACAACGCGTACAACCGCCGCGTCTTCGAGTTGATCCACGCCGAAGCCCTGCAAGGCCGAGGCGTCGTGATCTCGCTGACCGACTGCTACCGCCTGTCCGACTACGGCGAGCCGATCGTCGCCCTCAAGTCGTACATCATGAGTCCGTTCTCCGAACCGGAAAACGTCTCCGCCGTCCTCGACTCCATCTGGCGAGCACGCCAGATCATCGCTCAGGAACAACGTCAGCCATGAGCGACGCTCGTTCCGGAGTCCTTCAAAACATCCGAAGTCTCAAACGCTCTCCGGTCGCGATGTCGTAGGCTCACACGCCGTTGAACGTCGGAGGGCCGAGTGATGACGAAGTTTTGCCGTGCTGTGCTTTGGACCGTCGTGGTCAGCATGCTGTATTTCGGGAGTAGCGGTCCTGCGATCAGGTTTGTGCCAACGATCCTATCGCCAACATGGTCATCACCGTCCGCGATACCGGTTTTCACTTGACCCCGTTCTGCCGCCAGTGGTCCACTGGCTTCGACCACGACCCCGTCGAGGATTTCGGCTTTTATCGCGTCACGATCTCGCCAAGCGTTAGAAGTAGCGTATTCGCCGCTCTCTTGGGTCGATCGAAACTCCGCTCCGGGACAACGGCTGTTGAGAAAGTACTGGGGACTCTGGCAGCGGACATCGCCCTGAGTCGCCGTGCTAGAGTTGCCGCCGCTAGTGATTCCCTCCATGCTGGTGCTGGAGTGACTCGCGTTTCAACTCTGTGATCTCTGGTGTATTGAAACACAGAGGCACTGAGAACAAGGAGAACCGGCTTATGCGATGGCTTCAAGTGGTCTCGATGTCTTGCTGCCTTACGACGTCGCTCATTGCCGCCGATCCGCATCCCGGCGATGAGGCGATCGAGAAATATCTGACGGGCGAAACAAAACTGCTCAGCCTGAATGTGCTGGCGGAGGCGGATTCACGCGAGGCTTGGGAGGCGAAGCGAGAGGAGTTGAAGCGGCAGTATTGGGACATGCTCGGACTGTGGCCGGTGCCGGAGCGAACGCCGCTCAAGGCGACGGTCACGGGGACGGTGGCTCGCGAAAACTTCACCGTCGAGAAGGTGCATTTCCAATCGAAGCCAGGGCTGTACGTCACCGGGAATTTGTATCTGCCGAAAAACGTGGGACAGGCTTCTAGCCTGTCATCTCAATCGAAAAAGACGACGAATGTAGACGAGAAGAAACGGCAGGCTGGAAGCCTACCCCACGGGAAAATGCCGGCAGTCCTTTACGTCTGCGGGCATTCGGGCAAAGGGCGCGATGGGAACAAGACGGCGTTT
>CAMDPK010000140.1 GCA_945904015.1 Candidatus Kuenenia stuttgartensis
CGCAATCCAAAACTCTTGCTGCTGCTCCGTCTGCCAATGTCCCATCGCCATTCCCAGCTCCTCCTGCTCGCGAGTCCCTCAAGGTCGCAGATCATAGTGCCCTGTCACACACGTCAAGCCAACGACGGCTTTTTCAACAGGCTGCTAGCGCCGCGCGGCTAATTTTCGGAATGCGTATGAGAGGCCATTCGGGTTCGACCCTGATTGCCACAATCAGAATCAGGCGCGGCATCCTCGGCCACGAACAATCCGAGTCCACGAAGGAAGTCCCATGCCGCATGTCGAACAGTGAATCTTGAAGGTCAGCGGGCGGTGCCTCGTGCTGGTTGCGTTCGCCACGATGAGCTTGGTTTCACTTTCGATCGTCGCGCCGAGAAGTGACGGATCGTCGTCCGGTGGTTGTCCGTCCGACAATTCAAAGATGTCCGAGAAACGGCGGCTTCCGAGTTGGATGATCAGCCTGACTTCGCCTTCGATTCGCCACTCGTGCGTGGGATCGGCGGGCCGAGGAGGGTGACGATGTCAGCGTGGTCGATGCTCTCTTTTTGCAGCAGGGCATTCGAGATGGCATCGAGTTGCGGGCGGTGCTCGGCCAGCAGCTTAGTGGCTCGGTCGGCGGCGGCGTTGAGGAAGCGTTGGACTTCCAAGTCGATCGTGTGAGCGGTCGCTTCGCTGAATTCGCGAGCTTCGTGCAGTTCCTTGCCGAGGAACGGATGGTCTTCGCCCTGACGAAACGCGACGGGGCCGATCTTCTCGCTCATGCCCCAGTGGCTGACCATGCGGCGCGCGAGTGACGTGGCACGTTTCAAATCGTCTTCGGCTCCGGCGGAGTATTCGTCGAAGACCAGCTTCTCGGCCGCTCGACCGCCGAGCATCATCGCCATCTGCGAGTGCATGCGTTTCTCGCCGTAGTGATAGCGGTCCTCTTCCGGGAGCAATTGCGTGACGCCGAGTGCTCGACCGCGTGGGATGATCGTGACCTTGTGGACCGGATCGACGTCGGGCAGGAACCAGGCGATGAGCGCGTGTCCGGCTTCGTGAAACGCGGTCATCGCTTTTTCGTGCTCGCTGAGGACTTCTTCACGCTTGGCTCCCATCAGGACACGATCGCGAGCGACCTCGAAGTCGTCGCCGATCACGGAATTTCGCTCGGCCCGCACGGCGTTGAGCGCGGCTTCGTTGACGAGATTCTTCAACTCGGCACCGGTGAATCCGATGGTCGAGGCGGCGACGACAGCCAGATCGACGTCATCGGCCAGCGGTACTTTGCGGACATGGATTTTCAAGATCTGCTGGCGTCCGTCTTTGGTCGGCCGGTCGATCGTGATGTGCCGATCGAAGCGGCCGGGGCGCAGCAGCGCCGGGTCGAGCACGTCCGGCCGATTGGTCGCGGCCATCACGATCACCGATTCGGTCGGCGAGAAGCCGTCCATCTCGCTGAGGATTTGGTTGAGCGTTTGCTCTCGTTCATCGTGTCCGCCGCCGAGTCCCGCGCCGCGCACTCGGCCGACGGCGTCGATCTCGTCCACGAAGATGATGCACGGAGCGTTCTCGCGAGCTTGCGTGAACAGATCGCGCACTCGGCTAGCGCCGACGCCGACGAACATCTGGATGAACTCGGAGCCGTTGATCGTGAAGAACGGCACGCCCGCCTCACCGGCCGTCGCGCGAGCCAGCAGCGTCTTGCCGGTGCCGGGCGAGCCCATCAGCAGCACGCCTTTGGGAATCTGCGCGCCGAGCTTGTGAAACTTCTCCGGGCTTTTGAGAAATTCGACGATCTCGATCAGTTCTCCTTTGGCCGCTTCCATCGCGGCGACATCGGCAAAGGTCGTGAGCTTGTCGGACGGCTTGAAACGTTTCGCTCCCGCCTTGCCGAAGCTGCCGATGAAGGCCGTGCCACCGGGGTCGATCGAACGCCGCATGATGAAGAACACGACCAGCAGCATCGCCATCAGAAACATCGAGCCGAACAGGAACTGGCTGAACAACTGCGGCGTCGCATCGTCGGCTTTGAGTTTCTTGAGAACCTTCAGCAGGTCACGAAGTTCCAGGTCGTCGCGCCACAGTTCGGGAATGCGCGTGCTGAAAGTGTCAGCCAGCTTCTTGGTGGCACCGTCCGGAGCCTCCGGAACAACCTTCCATTTGCCGTTGACCTGGTTGCCGGTGGTCGTGACTTCGGAAACGTTTTGGGTCCGCAACTGCGTCAGGAAGAACGAGAAATCGACCTCGTTGGCCGCGCCGATCAAGCTTTTCCAGCTCATGGCGAGCAACAGCGACAGCACCAAGCCAATCACAATGACTGGCCCCCACAACGACGGGCGCGGCGAGTCTTCGTCATCGCCTTCTCGTCGAGGCAGCCGAGGTTTCGAATTGGGCGGCTCGTCCGGAGAGGGCGTAGGGGGAGTCGAATCGGGCATCGAGGAAAACGTTTCTTGAGCGGCTAAAAACCCGCGCGGGAAACAGCCTCGCACGGCAAGCGAGGATGGTAGCGTGACGCTTCGCGGCGGGACACTGCTTGGCCGTAAGCCAAGCATTCCATCACAGGGCATCTTTTAGTTGGATCGTCGAGGCGGCTAGAATCGCAACATGAATCAGCGACTGCTCCCAATTCAGTGGGCGTGCATCCTCGTCGTGGTGGTTAGCGTGACGATTGGTTTGAGTCCGTTTCTTATTCGGGTACATCCCGTTCTGGTTGGAGTCCTGCCGATACTCGGTGGCGTGTTCTGTGGATGGGGATTCAGAAACTTCATCAACTGTCGGCAGCGAATCAGCAAAGAAAATGCCGAATCATTTCGCCAGGAACTCCGAAACAACCGCTTCGCGAATTGGGGACTATACTCCATCTTCATTGGCGGCCCGATTGGCATTGCGTGGATGTTGATATCGTCCCCCAAGAATCCACTGGATTGTGTCGGTGCCACGACAACTTTCTTCGTCGTGATTGCCGGCGCAGCGATGATCGTCAGTCACTGGATTCGGTGCGTGAGCGGTTGGATAGGCAAACTCCGCAGCGATAAACACGAAGAGACGTGACTCATTTCCCAAACGCACCAAGATTGCATTTCAGACTGAAACCAGCGATTCCATCGGCTCGGCTTCTTGATCGCGTCCGCCTGGAAAGGCTGACCTACTTTCTCAGCGGCCAGCCGAGCTGCGGCAAGAGTTCGACGAGCGCTTCGAGCGGCAGGCCGACAACGTTCGTGATGCTCCCTTCGACGCGAGTCACGAACACACTTCCGAGTCCTTGCAGGGCATAACCGCCGGCCTTGCCGCGCGGTTCCTCGGTCGCGAGATACCAATTGAGCAGCGGTTCGACGTCGTCGCGTACCCACACATGCGACTGCACGATTCGTTCGAGCCGCCGACCGGTGCGTTGATCCGTCAGGCAGATCGCCGTGGCCGCGATGTGGCTGCGACCAGCGTACAGATCGCGGAACCAACCTCGCACGACCTCGCGCCACGAGTCATCGTGCGGCGGTTGTCCGAGTACGCGAAGACTCCCTAGAGCATCACTGGAGACGATGACCGTGTCGGCCGTCAGCACGAGTCGCGAATCGTCGCTCGGCGAAAGTTGCGAGACCACGTCGTCGTTCTTCTCGCGAGCGATCCGCTGCAACCGCTGAGCGATATCCAACCAAGACGTCAGCCCCTCGAAGCCCAATTCGTCGGACGAACGCGGCGGCCGGACGTCGATCGACTCCGTCGGGACGAGCATCTCAAGTAACTCGCGCCGGCGTAGGGAACGTGATCCCAGGATCAATCGGCTCATCTCGGAAGTCCTCAAGCCACGTAAATCTGCGGGAGAATAAGTCCGTTGGGCGGCAAACGCGAATTGACCTGTTTTTCACGACGGTCGTAACATCTCGCCGTGTCGTGGGGCAGGTTTTCAACCTGCCCGTCCGGTCCGGGCAGGTTGAAAACCTGCCCCACGTAGGTTCCCCATGTCCGCTCGGTATCTCATTCGTCTGGACGACATCGCTCCGCACCTGGACTGGCCGCGGTTCGAGCGGCTGGCGCGCGTGTTCGACGAGTTCGGCATTCAGCCGTTGCTCGGCGTGATCCCGGACAATCGAGACCCGCAGTTGCGACAGTTCCCGGAGTTCGTCGGAGACTTCTGGGAGAAAGTCCGTTCGCTGCAAACACGTGGCTGGGAGATTGCTCAGCACGGCTTTCAGCATGTCTACGTCTCGCGCGACTGCGGCCTGATGGGCGTCAATGGTCTGAGCGAGTTCGCCGGGCTGCCGTTTGAGGAACAGTTCGACAAGCTCTCGCGCGGGCAACACATCCTCCGCGAACACGACCTGAGCTGCGAGACGTTCATGGCTCCGTCGCATTCGTTCGATCGTCTGACGTTGCGAGCGCTTCGCGAACTCGGCTTCACGACTGTGACGGACGGGTTCGCACCGTGGCCGTCGATTGAACACGGTTTGATCTTTCTGTCGCAGTGGCTGGAGAACCCGCGCGTGCTGCCGCTCGGCGTGCAGACGTTTTGCCTGCACGTCAACGTGATGACCGAAGGACAAATCCGCCGTGTCGAGCAGTTTGTCGCCGATCATCACCGTGAATTCTTGACGTTCACCGAAGCTCGCGCACTGGCCACGCCGCGAACGCTCAACCGCGTGGCGGGGCGAGTCATCGGCTCGACGCTGCGCGGCCTGAAAACCGTGCGTCGCAGCTTGCGTCGCCGACGAAACTCGGCTTGACCCAACTGGCCAATTGTCGAGAATCCCGCCCCGCGCTCAACAGCCGCCAACCCCACCGAGCTTGCCTCGGTAGCTCGCGGGCCTTTGCACTACTTTTTTCTTCGCGTTGTGCAGAAGCCTGGAACCACCGAGGCGAGCTCGGTGGGGTGAGTGGCAAATTTATTTTCACGTCCACGGCAAGGAGGCCACGACGTGCCCGCACCCAATCCGAATTCGCCCGTCAGCCTGAAGGCACTGCTTCCACACGCGCAGTTCATCGGCGATGACGACATCTTCGTCACGCACACGACCGAACGCAGCGAGATGGTCAGCCCCGGTGTGCTCTTCGCCGCGATCCCCGGTACGCGACGCAACGGCGAGGAGTTTGCTCGCGACGCCGTGTTGCGCGGTGCCGAAGCGTTGCTGCTCAGTCGCGAGCTTCCCGACCTGCCGGTGCCGCAGTGTCTCGTGCCCGACGTGCGCCGCGCGTTCGCGTTGTTGTGCGACGCGCTGGCGGGTTATCCGTCGCGGACTTTGAAAATCGCCGGAGTCACCGGGACGAACGGCAAGACCACGACGACGTGGCTGATCCGCTCGATCTTGCGAGCGGCGGGGCATCCGACCGGAGTGCTCGGCACGATCGAATACAGTGACGGGTCGCGCCGCGAACGAGCGGGGCTGACGACGCCCGACTCGCAAATCTTGTCCAACTGGCTGGCATCGATGGTCGCGAGCGGCACGACTCACGCCGCGATGGAACTGTCGAGCCACGCACTCGATCAAGGCCGTGCCTGCGGGACGCAGCTTGATGTCGCGATCGTGACCAACGTCACGCAGGACCACTTCGATTACCACCAGAACTTCGAGACGTACCTCGCCGCCAAGACGCGCATCGCCGAGCACCTCAAGCCTGACGGCGTGCTGGTGCTGAACGCCGACGATGCGGGAAGCTCCGCGATTGCAAAGCGAGTTGATCTCGGCAATCGCGTCGTGACCTTCGGTATCGACCACGAAGCGGACGTGACCGCGACGATCGTTCGCGAGACAACGGCCGGAACGGAGTTTGTTCTCGGCTGCGGCGCGGAGGCCGCGCCAGTCCTCATCCCGATGATCGGCCGGCACAATGTCGCGAACGCTCTCGCCGCTGCGGCTGCCGCGCATCATTTCGGAGTGCCGCTGAAGACGATCGCACTCGGCATCGAATTGCTGTCAGCCGTGCCCGGACGACTCGAACGAGTCGATGCTGGCCAGCCATTCGATGTGTTCGTGGACTTCGCGCACACGGAAGACGCTCTGCGCCGCTGTGTCTCGACTCTGCGGCAGCTTTGCTCGAAGCGAGTCATTGTGGTCTTCGGAGCCGGCGGCGACCGCGACCGCTCCAAACGGCCAAGGATGGCGCAAGCGGTACTCGGCGCGGACTTGATCGTTGTCACCAGCGACAACCCGCGCACGGAAGTTCCCCAGCGAATCATCGAAGACATCCTGGTTGGATTCGCTCCCAGCTTTCCGCCGCTGCACATCGAACTGGATCGCAAAGCCGCGATCGCGTGGACGCTCGCCGAAGCTCACTCCGGCGATTGCGTGCTGATCGCCGGCAAGGGACACGAGACCGAACAGATCATCGGCACGCAGCGATTTCCGTTCGACGACCGCGAAGTGGTGCGGACGGCTTGGCAAGACGTTGGTAGTCCCGCCTTCAGGCGGTCAGGAGTCGCACCGACCGCCTGAAGGCGGAACTACGAACACCCCATGCACCCCGTCGCCCTCCACTCACTGGCAACCGCAACGAACGGGCAGCTTGTCGGCGGCACAGGCGGGGAAGCGACGGTCACGCGGGTAGTGATTGACTCGCGGCTGACCAAGCCGGGCGATTTGTTCTGGGCCTTGCGAGGCGAACATCACGACGGGCATGAGTTTCTGGTCGAAGCTCGCCATCGCGGAGCGAGTGCGGCGGTCGTGCGGCACGATCGACTGGCTCAAGCACAAGAAGCTTGGAAGTCCGGATCGGGACGCGGTGCCGTGCCTCCGTTGATCGTCGTCGATGATACGCTGGCCGCGCTGGCGGATTTCGCGAGCTGGTATCGCTCGCAACAGGAAGGGCTGGTCATCGGCGTCACGGGCAGTTTCGGCAAGACGACGACTCGCGAGATGATCCACGCGGTGCTTTCGGCGGCGTATCCCGGAGTTCGCAGCCTGAAGAATTTCAACAATCACATCGGCCTGCCGCTCAGTCTGCTGGAGTTGGATCAAAGTCACGAGTTCGCAGTGCTCGAAATGGGCGCGTCGGCGGTGGGCGAGATCGCGATGCTGGCGAAGATCGCACGGCCGGAAGTCGGCGTCATCACCGGCATCGGTCTCGCGCACGTCGCAGGCTTCGGTTCGCCAGAGCAAATCGTGCTCGGCAAAGGCGAGCTGCTGGAAGCGCTGCCGGCCACCGGCTTCGCGATTCTGCCGGGTGACGACCCGCTGACGCGCGGCATGGCGGATCGTTCAAGCTGCCCGGTGCTCTTCGTCGGCGAGTCGGAAAACAATCACGTCCGAGCGTCGAACGTTCGCGTCGCCAATCAACGATTGACGTTCGAGGTCGATCACGTCGAATACGAAGTCCCCGTCACCGGCCGGCACTTCTTGCGAGCCGCCTTGACCGCCCTGGCGATTGCTCGCGAGATCGGTCTGTCGCCGACTCAGATCGCCTCCGGGTTTGCGAACTTCCAGGCCGTTCCGGGTCGTTGCCAAGTTCATCAAATCGGCTCGTGGACCGTGATCGACGACACGTACAACGCCAATCCCGCTTCGATGCGCGCCGCCTGCGAAACGCTCCGCGATTGGCAGGGAGCCAACAAGCGGCTGCTCATCACCGGCGACATGCTGGAACTGGGCACACACGCCGAGCAGGCCCACATGGAACTCGGCCGAGCGGCGGCGGACGCGCACGTCGACGGCTTGCTCGTCTTCGGCCAACAAGCGGAACACGTCGTCCGTGGAGCACTCGACGGCGGTCTGCGTCCCAGCCGACTCGCCCAATGCGATCATCTGGAGATCTTGCTGACCGTCCTCGACTGCGTGCTCGAACCGGGAGACGTCCTACTCGTGAAAGGCTCGCGCGGGATGCGCATGGAACGCGTCATCGAATGGCTGCGGCAGAAGTCGGATCGGAAAAGTGAAATAACGGCTGTCGGCTCTCGGCCATCGGCTGTCGGCTCGTTCGTTTGACAGCATTCACCTTGTCACCTCCTCAGCGTGTCACTTCCCATGTTCGTCTGGCTCCAACATTTTGCTCCGTTGCTCGAACGTTTCGAGCAGCTCTTCTCCGGCGACTCGCGCGTGTTCCTGACCGCACGCACGGCCCTCGCGGGAGGAACTTCGTTTCTGCTGTGCATACTCTTCGGACCGCTGGCGATTCGGTGGTTGCAGCGCCGGTTCCGCGAGCGTATCGGCAGCGACTCCGAGAAGCTCAACGAACTGCACGCTGCGAAGAGCAACACGCCGACGATGGGCGGCCTGTTCGTCATGGGAGCCGTCGCGCTCGCCACGCTGATGTGGGGCGACCTGTCGAATGTTTATGTGATGCTCGGCTTGGCCACGACGATCGGCTTCGGAGCATTGGGTGCCACCGACGATTGGATCAAACTGCGTACGTCACGAAATGGACTGAAGGCCGGCACCAAGATGGCCGGGCAGATCGTGCTGTCGCTGAGCATCTCGGTCGTCTTGCTCTACCAGCAGAAAGGCCTTCCGCAACAGTGGGAAGTCATCTGGCCGATTGGCAACATCGGCGTGTCACTCGGAACGCTATGGATCTTCTGGGGGATTCTGGTGATGGCCGGTAGTTCGAACGGAGTGAACTTGACCGATGGCTTGGATGGTCTCGCCAGCGGTTGCACGATTTTCTCCGGCTCGGCCTTCACCGTGCTGGTCTACCTCGCCGGACACAAGACGTTGTCCGAATATCTCAGCATTCCGCACATCCCCGGTGCGGGCGAACTGGCGATCGTGATTGGAGCGTTGGTCGGCGCGATGCTCGGCTTTCTGTGGTTCAACTGTCACCCGGCCCAGGTCTTTTTGGGCGACACCGGCTCGCTGCCAATCGGCGCTTTGCTGGGCCTGGCCGCGCTCGTGACCAAACAAGAGTTTCTGCTGGTCATTGTCGGCGGCGTGTTCGTGATCGAGACCCTGAGCGTCATCTTTCAAGTGGGCTGGTTCAAACTGACCGGCCAGCGAATGCTGCGATGCAGCCCGCTCCACAACCACTACCTCTTTGCCGGCCACCACGAGATGAAAGTCGTGGTCCGCTTCTGGATCATCGCCGCCCTGCTGGCCTTGATCGCCCTGGCGAGCTTGAAGATTCGCTGACCTATTCTGCTTGTGCGCTGCGTGATTTGGTTCCGGACAACTTTTCTTCACGTAATTGAGGATCCCATGTCCAAAAAGCCTGTCTGGCGTGTCCTCGGGTTGCTTCTCTCGATCTGTCCAACCGGAGGTTGCAAGGTCGATGACCTTGGTTCTGGGGGCGGGCCAGGCTACTCCCTCGATACCTCCAAAATTGGAACAGGTCGACAGGTCATCACTCCGTCGGATGACGCCCAGTATTGGAACGGCCAGCCGAGGTGGAACGGCCAGTCGATGGATAACCACACCCACCGATGACCGACCGTGCCGAACAGTTCGGTGAACCGCATGCGTTAGAACTCACCGACCGTTTCGCGGATTCCAAAAAGCCGCGCCCCCTTTTCTGTCTGGCCTCTCTGTCCACCATTTCTCTGCTGCGCCAGCCTTAGCGCCTTGTGTCGTTTGACGAGTCATCGGCTACGGGGCAGTTGAGGCTGTTGCTGTACATTCCAGACCGGTCGAAGCAGCAAGGGCGCCGCTTGCCTTTGGCGAGCATGTCGCAGGCGTTCTCGATCCGCCGCGCGCGAGTTGCTGCCTGCTTGGCGGAAACGATCCAGTGAACAAAATCGCGGCGCGCGATGGGCGTGATGTCCGACCACACGTCCCGCACCTTCGGTTGGGCGGCCGCGAGAGCAATCCGCAGGTCTGCCGGCACCCTCGGTTCCGGTTCCTCTGCCACCGGCGCAATTTCCAGCATGACGACGTCGCCCGCAATCGCGCCCGCCGCTTCGCGCATCTTCCGATCCACTTTGAGCCAGTGGCCTCCTTGACCGTCGGGCTCAAGCGTGGCTCGAAAGGGGAAGGTATTGAGAGTGCCTTCAACCGACGTCATGGCCCGCGAGGGGAGCTTCGCACTGGCTTCCTTTGGCAGGGTCAGAAAGGTCCAAGAGACGGCCTTCGCGGTCGCCGCTGGCCGGAAGAGTGTCGCACTGAAGCGGATCTTGGAAGCGGCTTCTTTTCCTTCCTCGACGCTGCTCTTGCTCTTCTTCATGGCTGTTGTCACTCGCTCCCCTTTTTGGACGGCTCGACAGGCTTGATCTCCGCAGGCGCGGAGCGAACCAGTCCCATCACGGCCCAGGCGCTCGCGGCGTGGGTGATCGGTTCGAACTTCGTCGCCACTTTGCCGTTGCCCATGATCGCTCGTGACGTCATGGCCCATGAACCGTCTGGCTGCTGTGATTTCGCGAGAAACGATTGCGCCTTCCTGACGGCGACATCATCCGACTTTGCTCCTGCTTCGGCCAACGCGTAGAGGGCCTGCCCGGTGGCGAAGGCGTCGCTCTTCGCGTTCTTGACTTGGTCCCAGCCACCGTCGTCGTTCTGAGCCTTTTGCAGTTGTTGGGCCAGCGGTTCCCACTCAGCCGGCGGCCGGCCGAGTCGACGCCACAGAATCAGACGAAGTGCTGCGGGTTGCAGCTCATCGTCCGGACTGGCGGCTTGGAGCCATTGAAGGCCCTTTTGCTTTGCCGCCTTTCCTTCTTCGCCCAGGTCAGGGGCATTTGGGGCGGACAGCGCCAAGAGGGCCAGGGTGGTGAGCGTGTCGGGCGAAGAGAGGATTGGCCGGGACTCTTTGACTCGCTTCCAGGAGCCGTCCGGGTTCTGATCATGCACAACCGAGGCGAGCATTTGCTTCAGTCCGTCTTGCGTCGCCTTGGTGTCGCCGGCTTCGAGGCCCAGTGCCAGCAAGAGGGGAGCTTCGCTGAACACGATCTCCTTCTGCTCGGGCCGCTTGGGAAGGAGCCGCGCGAGATAGTCCTCGCCGACCACCCATGAGGTCATCTCCGCCAGAACCTTGTCATCGACTGAGTAGCCACGATTCTTGGCTTCGTTCAAGGCCCAGATGGTGAACGGGGCGTGGTGGCACTCGTAACACTTCTTCGATTCCTTCCAGGCCAGGTTATCTTTCGCCAGGAAGGTCAGGCCGCGGTCGATGACGCTTCTCACATCGGTATCGTCGGCACGAGCCTCAACGCTCAGGAGAACCAGCGTGAAAATGGCGACGAGACAACGCATGGCAGGCCTCCGGTTTTTGGGTCGAGAATGAGCAACACGCTGTAGACAAGCAATTTCAAGGAAACGCCGCAGCTCTGTCGGCCGACGACACCGCCAATCTATCGAACACACCGGCATGACTCTACGCGCTCGTCGCAGTCTCCCACACCGGATCCCCTAACATCGACTTCGACCGGCTCCGGCGAATCCAAGAAGAAGGGTTCAGAAGCAAGCAGGCTCAACTTCAGGTTTCCGATGCTCCGCACACAGCTTGCCTCGACGGCAAGCTGTGCCACCCGCGAGACGATGCACGGCCCCCCAAGCAAGGCGAGTTTCATATCACTTTGATGACGACCTTCCCTTTTGCATGTCCTTTTTCGAGGTAAGCGATGGCCTCTTTGGTCGATTCGAATGGAAAGATCCGATCCACAACCGGGCGAATGATTCCGGAATCGATGAGTGACGTGATCTCGCCCAACTGGTCGCCATTGGCTCTCATGAAAAGAAACGAATAGTTGACGCAATGACGTTTTGCTTGCCTCCGAATGCCATAGCTCAAAAAGCGCATCACCTGTCGGAGCATCCAACCCAATTCCAGGTCTTTCGCAAAATCGGGGTCAGGCGGTCCGGAGATCGAGATGAGCTTCCCTCCCGGTTTCAGCACCGCTAAAGATTTTGCGAGCGTATCCTTGCCGAGACTGTTCAAGACGACGTCGTAATCGCGCAGGACTTTTTCGAACTCGTCTTTCCGGTAGTCGATGACAACATCGGCACCGAGACTCTTCACGAGATCGACATTCGCTGTACTCGTTGTCGTCGCGACGGTCGCGCCGAGGTGCTTTGCGAGCTGAATGGCAAACGTCCCCACGCCACCGGAGCCGGCGTGGATGAGAACTTTTTGCCCCTGCTTCAGGTCCGCCCGTTCAATCAGCGCTTGCCAGGCGGTCAAGCCGACCAATGGGATGGAAGCGGCTTCCTCCATGCTGAGCTTCTTGGGCTTGATGGCCACGTCGCCTTCGCTCATCGAAATGAATTCCGCGAACGTCCCGATCCGATCTTGATGTGGCCGCGCATAAACCTCGTCACCGACCTTGAATCGCCGCACTTGTGGTCCGACGCGGATCACAACCCCGGCCGCTTCGTTGCCCAAAATGAGCGGGAAGCGATAAGGCAACAGAAGTTTGAACTCTCCTGATCTAATCTTGGAATCCAGAGGATTGACACCAGCGGCGTGGATCTGGACCAAGACGTCATCGTCGTGCATTTCTGGGATTGGCAATTCGGCCGTCTGAAGTGCGACGTGTTTTCCATACCGATTGATGATCTGTGCTTTCATGATTCTCTCGTTACTGTTTGTCTGATGGTTGCCGACTCGTGCTCGATTGTTTGTCCGTGCCGCCCTCAGGGAAGGGTTGAGGCAGCGAGTCGGATTACAAATTCAATGAGGTTACTGGGGAAAGCACTTTCCGAACGCCACGAGCAGCTTGAGTGGGCCAGCGAGCCGAATCTTCCGCCGCAGCAGTGCCCACACGATGTTCTTTTCCTTCCTCAGAAAGCCGATCCACGTTTGCGAATCAGCGGTCACATGCAGATCGGGCTGGCCGACATGCCCCTCTTTCACGCTGATCTTCTGTTGCTGAATCACGACAGTTGCCTGCCGCTGCTCATGGCCGGTGAAGGTGAAGTGGAAGGTGGCGTTCAATCCCGCCGACTTGCCGGGCTGGAAGACGTTTGGCATTCCTTTCAGGAAAACCTCTATCGTGTTCGGCCGTAGCGTGTTGCCCACGTGCTTGATTGTCTTGTGGGGAAACCGCTTGGCGACGTGATCCTCAGCGTCGGAGTTCCTAGCGACGTAAATCGTCTCTTCCTTTTCTTGAAGCGGCCGCACGATCTCCTTGAGATGTGCCTTCCGATCGGAGAGGAACGGTCCAATGACGTCTTCTCCGGCCGGGCAAACCGCCAGACAGTACGCGGCTTTGTAGTTCGCACCGAAGGACAGACTCTGCCACATCGAGGCCGACTCCGCATCGCTGACTCGACTGCGGTAGTCGCGGGCGTTCTTGCTGTCGGCCACCTGCTCGACCCAATCGGTGAAGCCCCCCATGAACTCACGGTAGTTATGGGTGTAGCAGGCCGAGAAGTTAAAATCTCCTTCCGGCGAGATGGCCCCCACAGGACAAGCGGCCACGCACAATTTGCATTCTAGGCAAGGGTTGTAGTTGATCGGCTGGCTGGTTTCTGAAACCTCGGCATCCAACAAGATGGTCCCCAACAGAATGAAATTGCCGAACTTCTCATGGATCACGTTGCGGTGAATGCCCATCATTCCCAGCCCTGCCGCCACCGCGACCGGCTTGTGTGACACGACCCATACCTTGCCGGGGAACCGGTCCATCTCCATTGGGAAGCCCATCGCTGGGTTCATTGCTCGGATTCCCCGGTCTTCCAGAGTCTGAACCACGCTCCGGGCAATGTCATTGACCTCATCCCCGCTATGGTGGAATTCGGTGTTGGAGACTGAGCGAGCCGGCGTCCGAATGGCCTCTCGATTCATGCGAACCACGAAGCTGATCAGTGTCTTGGTGTGGGGGAACGCCTTGAAGATGTCTTCGCGCTGGTCGTCCAACGCGGGTCTGCCGATCTCGACAAACCCCACGTCATCCGCACCAGCATTGAGGACCAGTTGCTTCAGCCATCCGGCATCCAGCGACTCCTTCTTCGACGGAACGGAAGGTGCGGTCTTGAGGTGCATCCGCTGAACAGTCGGGTGATCTTCGAGCTTCATGGCGGTCCCTTGTCCCATCTATAGCCAGTGACAAAAAAGGTTGCGGTGTCCGCTATTTCAAGTTACCGATTTAGCGGAACGGCGCGAGCCGTCCGGTGCCGGGAAACCGGAGGGCTTGCGCCCTGCCGCTACTCGTTGATTCGGTAACTTATTTCCGTACGAGTCCTATATCGGCGACTTTTCCAATACCGTCGTGCGATGCGCCGAGGTCGTCAGCGTGTGGAGTCGCAATTCTTTCCGAATCGCCGCGTCCACTATGCCGGCGGGTGCGAAGGTACGAATCCATCGCAAGCGCCACGCGACGCCACCGACCGTGTATCGAAGTTTCGGACGAGCCGCGCTGGCAGCTTTCAGCACAACATCGGCGACGACGCCTGGGCCATCGCCGTTCTCGATCATCGCCGTCAGACTCTGGCCCACGACCGCACGCACTTCGCGATACTCATCCAGCTTGGCGTCGGCTTGCGGAGCATTCGCGTCGATGTTTGTGCTCGTGCCGGCCGGCTCTAACACCGACACGCGGATGCCCCAAGTGCGGAGCTCATGATCCAGCGATTCAGAATAGCCTTCGACCGCATGCTTGGTTGCCGCATAAAGTGCCATGTACGGTGCTGGCAAGAAACCAAGAATGGAGCCGATATTGATGATGCGGCCACTTCTCTGGTTTCGCATGTGCGGCACGACAGCTCGCGTCATTCGGACGATCCCGAAGAAGTTGGTGTCGAAGATCGATTGGGCCTGCTCGATCGAACTTTCTTCTGCTCCGGCAGGAGCGAGACTGACTCCGGCGTTGTTCACCAGCAGGTCGATGCGGCCCTCGCGACGTATGACGTCATTGACGGCGGCTGTGACCGATTCATCCCTGGTCACATCGAGAGACAGCATCTCGAACGATCGCTGGCCTGCTTGAGCTCCCCGCCGGCTGGTGCCGTAGACCTTGTAACCAGCCATCGCGAGCCGTTCCGCCGTGGCTGCGCCGATACCTGACGAAGCACCCGTAACGAGCGCTGTCTTGGCCGAGCCGCGATCACTTTGCTTGTTCATGCTCAATCTCCGAGGAATTGGGTTAGTGGCGGATCATCACACTGCCTCACTTAGATGATGGTCGTCATGTATTGAATATATTACGATCGTCATCTATCATGTCAATGGCTCGTGGGGAAAAATTTGTGCTTGCCGACGTGTGTCGAGGGAGGTTGAAGAAATGAGAGTCAGTCGAGAAGAGGCGGCCAAGAGCCGGGAACGGATCATCGAGGTTGCGGCGAAGATGTTTCGCGAGCGCGGCTTCGACGGCATCGGCGTGGCGGATCTGATGAAATCCGCGGGGCTGACCCACGGCGGATTCTACGGCCACTTCGCGTCGAAAGAGGATTTGATGGCACAGGCCTGCTCGCGCGCGATGGAGGGCTCGCAGGACACTTTGCAACAACTGGCCGAGCGTGGCGGCGGGAACGCCTTGTCTGCCGTCGCGTCCGCTTATCTGTCTCCCCGGCACCGTGACCGGCCCGGCGAGGGATGCGTTCTGGCGGCGCTAGGTGCAGAGGCCGCGCGGCATGGCTCGCCGGTGCGCGGTGCCTTCACCCGGGGAGTGCGTTCCGCGATCGATATGCTGGCGCGGCTGGTGCAAGGCAAGTCCAAGCGAGCGAAACGCGAGCGGGCGTTGGCGATCTACGCGAGCATGGTCGGTGCGCTGGTGCTGGCGCGCGCCGTCGATGACCCTGAACTTTCCGAGGAGGTGTTGCAGTCTGTATTGGCGTCGATCGCCCGTATCGATTCGTCCTCATGAGTTCAGACTTGACCTCGGGAAGCGCCTTCACCACTGAGCCTCGGCGACCACTGACGCGCGCCCCACCTGGTGCCTACTTCAGTCGCTCGAGTTTGCCCTTTCGTTTCACGATGTTCTTGTAGTCCCACTGGATCTCAATTGCCTTCTTGAGCCACCGCTGGAGATCGCTGGCCGCGATCTGGTCGTCGGAGGTGTACCGTGCTTCGGCGGCCTTGAAACTCCCTTCGGGCTCAAGACCAGGCTCGTCGAAGGATTGGCCGCTCCAGAACAAGAGGCGGACGCAATCTTTGAGCTTGTGGTAGCCGACAATCGGATTTCCGTCCAAGAACCACACCGGATGCCGGTGCCAGATCTTGTTCTCTGCGTCCGGCAAGTGCTGATCGATGGCCTTGGCGAGGGCGTCGCAGATCCGCTTGTCGTCGGACGACTGCGACTTGTTGTAGGCGCGGATGTCGTTGTGAATTGGCATGGGATCATTCCTTCGGTGGATGCTGATGTGGAACATCACTGGCAACGTCACACATTTTTCCCCGGGCAATTTGCTGGCTTGCTTCACCCAAGCGGTGAACTGAGCTTCGTCGAGCCGGTCGGCCTCGTGGATGAGGGAAGAAAGGGGACGCAGCGCTGAAGGAGCAGTGCTGTCGCCGCTCAGCGAGCTTCTGACTCCAATTGGTAGTCGCTGATTTTTTTGTGCAGCGTGTTGCGGTTGATACCGAGGCGTTCGGCGGTCTTCGTCTGTGTGCCTTGGCAGGAGCGGAGGACTTGCAGAATGACTTCGCGTTCGACGAGCGCGACGGCGCGCTCGTGGAGGTCGGCGGCGTCGGGGCCGGCTTGCAGGATGCTGGTCGAGACCAGTTCGGTCGCCATCTTGTGCAGGTCGGTGGCTTGTGGGCGGCCCATGCGCATCGGGGCGAGGCCGCGAACGTGGGGCGGCAGCAAGTCGGCGGTCAGCGTGTCGCCGGTGGCGAGCACGATGCCGCGTTCGATGTAGTTTTGTAGCTCGCGGACGTTGCCGGGCCAGGCGTAGCGTTGCAAGTAGCCGATGAACTCGGCCGCGACCTTCGGTGCCGGGCGGTTGTTGTCGTCGGCGTAGTCCTCGACGAAGTAGTTGACCAGCAGCGGGATGTCTTCGAGCCGCTCGCGCAGAGCCGGCAAATAGATGGAGACGACATTCATCCGGTAATAGAGATCTTCGCGAAACTTCTCGCGGTCGATTTCTTGCAGCAGGTCGCGGTTCGTGGCGGCGACGATGCGGCAATCCACATGAATCGTGCGACTGTCGCCGACTCGCTCGAATTCGTGCTCTTGCAGCACTCGCAGCAGTTTGACCTGCAACGTCTGAGTCATCGAATTGACTTCGTCGAGAAAGATCGTGCCGCCGTGTGCTGCCTCGAAGCGGCCGGTGCGGTTCTCGATGGCGTTGGTGAACGCGCCTTTGACGTGTCCGAAGAGTTCGCTTTCCAGCAACGATTCACTCAGCGCGCCGCAGTTCACGCGGACGAACGGGCCGCTGGCTCGCGGGCTGAGTTCGTGGACCGCGCGGGCGACCAATTCCTTGCCGGTGCCAGTTTCACCGGTCAAAAGCACGGTGGCAGAGGAGGCGGCGACTCGGCGAGTCAGCGCGTAGACCTCGCGCATGGCGGGACTTTCGCCAATCATGCCGCGCGGTCGGTCCTGCGATTTTTCTCCCGAAGCCACCAGTCACTCCTTGCCCCAAAAACCAACGGAAGAGAGTCCTTCGTCGGCAAAAATGTCGAGGATGACGCAGAAAGACGATGTCCGAAGCCGGGGTCATCTGCGTTGGACTCACGAGCGCGGCGGCATTGTTGAAGCCCCTGCGTGAAACCTCAAGGACGGAAGTGCTGAGGTGCCGACGAGTCGTCCGCTTCTCGACAAATGGGTCTGGAGTTTGCCAGCCTCTCGGCGACGAAGCATAATGCCCCCTCGCCATTCGGCGGTTCGTCGCGGGTTTGTCCGGGGTGTGTCATTGGCATTCCTTTCTCATTTTCACCCCGCCGAGATCAGCGTTGCGAATTCGAGTGCGAGGAGGCCACACAGTGTCTGACGAAGATGATCCGGAAGAACTTGGCGCAACGCTGGTCAATCCACCGAAAGATGAAGCGCCGAAGAAGGCGACGAAAGTCTTCGGTGATTTCGAGCTCGACAAGAAGCTTGGCCAAGGTGGTATGGGTGAAGTGTATCTGGCAAAGCAATTGAGCTTGGATCGCCACGTCGCGCTCAAGCTGCTTTCCAAAGAGATGGCCAAGAAAAAGGGCTTCGTCGAACGCTTTGAGCGCGAAGCCAAGTCGATGGGCAAATTCATCCATCCCAACGCGGTGCAGGTGTTTGCCTACGGCGTGACCAACAACCAGCATTATCTGGCGATCGAATTCATCGACGGCCAGAGCATGCAAAACTGGATGGACCAGCTCGGCAAGTTGACTCTCGGTGATGCGATCCACGTGGTCTTGCGCTGTGCCGATGCGTTGCGAGTGGCTCATCAAGACCACAACGTCATCCATCGTGATATCAAGCCGGACAACATCCTGGTCACCAAAAAAGGAATCGTGAAGGTCGCCGACTTTGGGTTGGCCAAGGCGATCGGCGCAGGTGACGACGACGACATGTCGTTGACGCAGAGCGGCACTGGATTGGGAACGCCGTTGTACATGGCTCCGGAGCAGGCTCGCGATGCGAAGAGCGCGGACAAGCGAACCGACATCTATGCCCTGGGCATCACGCTGTATTACTTCGTCACCGGCAAGTTGCCGTTCGGTGGCGACACGGTCGTGAAGCTCATCATGGCCAAGGAGAACGGCAAGTACGACAACGCTCGCAAGCTGAACCGCGAAGTGCCGGAGAAGCTGGACATGGTCATCGACAAGATGATCCAGAAGGACAAACAACACCGCTACGCGAACTGCGATGAACTGATTCACGATCTCGATGCGCTGGGATTGGAGAATGCCTCGCTCAGTTTTCTGGGTGGCGACGCGACGACGGCTCGGCGAACTGTGGCAGCCGGAGCGGGCCAGCAGACCAAGGTCAACATGACCGGCGTCGCCATGACGTCTGCCGACATCGCTCTGCAAAAAACCGAGCAATCGGCCGCCAAGGACACCGCGACCTGGTACGTCAAACACACGAATCAAAAAGGCCAGACAGTCGTCACCAAAATGCAGGCGGCTCAGATTCAGCAGATGGTCAAAGCCGAACTGCTGGACCTGAGAGCCACGGCGAAGCGCGGCGAAAAAGGAGAATTCCTGCCGCTGGCGCAATACGACGAGTTCCAAGGCTTCATGAAAAAACGGATCGCCAAGCAGTCGGCTCAGGCGCGGGGCGTCAACATGAAGGAGATGTACGCCAAGATCGAAAAGGAACAGAAGCGTCGTAAAATCTTTCGGTGGATTCGCGAAAAAGTGGAAGGCACGTTGGGGGGCATCGGATTCATCCTGTATTTGGCCGTGATTGCCGCAGTGCTGTACGGCGTTTACTGGATCTTTCCACACGCTTGGGCCTTTGCCGCCAGCAAGATTGGTCTGGACGCTCCGAAACCGCCCGTCGTGAATGAGGCCGGGCCAAACGAAGCGGCCCCCAAATCGCCGTAGATTCAGCCGGACCACGGCGTCCGGATATGCGTTGGCGATCAGACGGTTTGAATCCGGTTGTCCCAGCGGTCGATCCTTGCAGAGTCTGTCCGCCGAAGTGCTCGCGCGGAGCGGCAGAATCCGCCGCAGCGACGTTGACGCGGCAACTGGGTCGGAGGGTGTCATGTACACGCGAAGCTTCTGCCGGCGACGAGCGATCGCTTGTCTGCGCGTGCTGACGGCGATCGTGGCGTGGCTCGTCGCCTACGGGACGGATGCGGGCGAGCTGACTCTCAAATCAGGTCTGCGACTTCAGCCGGGTGCGGTGGAGAAATTATCCACGATCTCGCTGAACTCTCCGTCACAGTCCGGAGACTCCGATTCGCCTCTCTTTTGGATGCTCGACGATGGCATGCGGCGGTACTTCGTGGGCTATAAACAAGTCGCCGATAAAAACCTGGATGTCGAACTGGCTCAATTCGTGCGCTTTGAACTCCCGCCGAAAAAAGAGGGTGGCGGCGAAGTCATTCAGCATGTGGGGCCATACTTGAGCGTCGATCCCTTCAACGACAAGGGACACCGCAAGGTCACGCTGCTCGGTCCGAACCAGAAGCCCAAGAATTACATTCAAGGCATCACGCAACTGCGGCCGCAGTCGTGTACGGTGACGGGGTTGGATCACACTTGGAAATTCAGCATCGCGACCACTTCGTTGCGGCGTGAGGAACTGGTTCCGCTGGTGCGGCGGTGCATCAACCTCGAAAAGCCAGAGGATCGTTTCAAGGTCGTAAAGTTCTATTTGCAGGCCGGGCTGTACGAGCTGGCGATTGAAGAATTGGAAACGATCGCGCGTGACCTTCCCGACCAGAAGGCGAAGTGCGAAGACGACGCGATCGAAGCTCGGCAATTGTTCGCCAAACGCTTGCTCGGAGAATTGAAGCATCGCCGCCAAGCGGGACAGCACCGGCTGATCGGGAATGCGCTGGGCAAATTTCCGACGCAGAATATCGGAGCCGACATTCTCCGCGACGTCCGCCAACTCCAAACGGAAGTCGCTGAAGTCGAGGAGAACATCGAACGCGTCAAACAGTTGCTCGGCGATTTGCAGGACGGCTTGAACGAAGAGCAGATGAAACAAGTGGCTCCGCTTCGTGACGAAGTCTTGCAGCAACTTGACGAGGAAACGCTGCCACGGCTGGAGTCGTTCCTCAAGCTGGAAAAAGACGAGAAGTTGTCCAAGGCGGAGAAACTCGCGCTGGCGTATTCTGGCTGGGTGGTCGGTGCCGCGAATGCGACGACCGACCTGGCGAATGCGATCCGCTGGTGGCAGGCGCGGTTTCACGTCTTGCAGTATTTGCGAGCGACGCATCCGTCGCTGCGGGAACCGGCGCTCTCTGAACTCATGGCGACTGAGGGAGTCGGCACGAAGACGGTCGAGCAGATCATCCAAATGTTGCCTCCGGTGCTCGACACGCCCGGCCTGCAAGCGAGTCGTGTGGCTGCGATCACGGTTAACGACCCAGGCCGCACGCGCGAGGACGAAGACAGCCCGAAAGCCGTTCGGTATTCAGTGCTCGTACCTCCGGAATTCAATCCGCATCACACGTACCCCATGATCGTCGCGCTACACGAGTGGGGTTGGACGCCGGAGCGTGTGTTGAAATGGTGGGGCGGCGACGACGCTTCGCCGCTGCAATCGCAACGGCACGGCTACATCGTGATCGCGCCGGAGTACCTGCCTCCCAAATTCGGCGACCCGTTGCAAGCTCCGACCGAAATGATCGTCTGGGAATGCTTGCGAGATGCTCGCCGCCGGTTCCTGATCGATTCGGATCGAGTGTTCCTCAGTGGTCACGGTCGCGGAGCGGATGCGGCGTTCGACGTCGCTTTGGCTCGGCCGGATTTGTTCGCGGGGGTCATGCCGATCTCCGGCGGATTCATCACCCCAAAGGGTGCGGCAGTTCGAGACAGCCTGGGGCTTCAGGAAAACGCAAAACTGCAAGCGTGGTATGCCGTGGTGGGTGAATTCGACTTCGGCCTCTATGACCGGCACGCGCACTGGTTCGAATCGATGATGCGCAATGGAACCGACCTACTTGTGTCGCAGTACAAAGCCCGCGGGCACGAGACATTTTACAGCGAGATCCATCGGCTCTTCGAATGGATGGAACTGCATCGCCGCCCCGCCGAGCCGAAAGAATTCGGCTTCAGCAGCCTGCGCACGACAGACGTCCGCCTGCACTGGATCCGCTGGGCTGACGCAACTCCCAGAGGAAAGCGTCCCGCGAAGCCACCTCCGATCAACCTGACCGCGCGCATTCTGCCCGGTGAAACCAAGACGAAGAGCATCGTCCTGGGCGGTCAAGGTTCGGTGACCGTGTGGCTCAACGCGAATCTCATCGACCTCGACAAACGGCTGAGCATCACGGTCGCTAGCCAGCAGAAATTCAACGACTTCCTCAAGCCAGAGATCGAAGCGGTCCTCGAAGACTTTCGCCAACGCGGTGACCGCCAACGGTTGCACTCGGTCCGCATTCAGATCGACTGAGCGATGTAGGGTGGGTCGAGTCATCGAGACCCACCAATGAAAATGCTGGTGGGTCTCGATGACTCGAC
>CAMDPK010000141.1 GCA_945904015.1 Candidatus Kuenenia stuttgartensis
TCGCTCGGCGTCCCGCTCGATCTGCGTCTCGGCAAAGACGGTTTCACCCGCCCGCTGTCGACGGGCGAACCGCTGCTGGATCTCTTCGGATAGCCAAGACGAAGTACCCCCGACAGGAGTCGAACCTGTGACCTACGGTTTAGGAAACCGTCGCTCTATCCAACTGAGCTACGGGAGCAAATTGCATAAAACACCGAAGAAAGAGTCATTCTTACGTTTTCCGCCTCGCCCGGCAAATTCGCAAATACTGCCGTTTCTACAACCGTCACATTTGCGAGAGCCATTCCATAAAACGCAAAGCGGCTTCCGTAGCCGAGCAAGGCAAGACCCAATCTGCTTTTCAATGGCACCGCTTGACCATCGTGATTTCATTTCCGGTCTCGTTAAATCGCACTTCATCCATGAACGTGCGAATCAAGAACAGGCCGCGTCCCGTGCATTTTTGCAGGTTGGCTGGATCTCTGGGGTCAGGCAACTTGGAGGGGTCGAAGCCTTGCCCATCATCGCGAATCGCAAAGGCGGCTTCTTTGCGGGAAAAGCGTGCGATGACCTGAACATGCCGATCACAATAGGATTGCTGCTGGCGGCGTTCATCCACGAGATTTCGGAAGGCTCTGGAGTTTTCACGCTCTCGCAGTTCTGAAGTGAGTTCGAGGTTGCCGTGCTCCATGGCATTGATGAGGCATTCATGCAGGGCGGTCCCCACGCGGATCAGGCCAGCCTTATCCACGAGATTCATCATCGTCAGGTGATCCTGGAGGTGGTTGATGAGCGGCTGGACGCGGTGCGGATCATTGGACAGGAGAAATCGAAACTCGGTTTCGATTAAGCAATCCAGAATCTGTTGTTGATTCCGGGTTGTTCGAGACATGTCCAGCACTTTTTGCGTGGTCGGAACCAAGTCGCGGGCTAAGTCTCGCTTGGGGACGTAACTGGAGGCACCAGCCTTGAGAGCTGCGACGGCAATTTCCTCGCTGCCATGCGCGGTGATCAGGATGACCGGCAGATAGGAATAGTCGCGGCGAATTGCCTCGACCAATTCCAACCCGTTCATTTCCGGCATTTGCAGGTCCGTGAGGACGAGGTCTGGAACTTGTAACTTGATCAGCGCAAGCGCGTCTCGGCCATCTTCAGCAAACACCGCCGACCAACCGGAATGCTCTTCAATCAGACTACCCACAAGGTGCCGATCGAGAGCGACGTCATCCACCACCAAGATGGTTTGCATGTCACATTCCTAAAGTGGCCAAGCCACAGGCAGATTCACGATTTGAAAAAGAGAAGTGATCATTTCCAAGCCAAGCAGATCTCAATTCATACTGATTGCATTGTTGAGACTTTGCCGGCAAAAAGCGCGAGCGACGGGCAAAAACTCTATCAACGTTTTGGTGCTACCGATAGCAGTGGGTTTGGCACGAAGTCCTTCAATGCTTGCTTGAGTCGGGCGGTCTCGCGTTCCAGAACCGCATAGGCTTCATCCGCACCGGCCAGATCTTTATCCCGACCCATGAACTCCAGACGCATCGCCGCCGCGATGGTGGGCGGAGCGGCAAAGCAAGACGCCGAACCTTTGATCGAGTGGGCGGCTCGCTGCACTCGAACCATGTCCCGTTGCGTGATGGCCTCTCGGAGCGACGGCATCAACTTGTCGGCTTCCTTGAAAAACAGCCCCACCATCTGCTTGAGCAAGTCGACTCGTCCGCCGACTCGGTCGACGGCGGCGTCCCAGTCCATGATTGCTTCGGCGGTCGTCAGGGATGGCGCGGTTTCTACCTGAGTCTCGTGATCAATTTGCACCGAGGCCGCAATGCCCTCGACCGTTTCATACAGAAGTTTGGATTGGATCGGCTTGGTCAGATAGGCATCCATTCCCGCCTTGAGACAGCGTTCGCGATCCCCTTTCATCGCATGCGCCGTCATCGCGACGATTTGCATATGAAGCCCCGTCGTTTGTTCCTTTTGGCGAATCGTGGCAGTCGCCTCCCAGCCGTCCATTTCGGGCATTTGCACGTCCATTAGCACCAGATCAAACGCCCCGTGCTCGAGTGCCTGTATCGCTTCGCGGCCGTTGTTCACAACCACGACTTGATGTCCGCGCGACTCCAGCAACTCGCGCGCGACTTGCTGATTGACCAACCCATCTTCGGCGAGCAGGATGCGCCGCGATCGGCGAGTTGCGGCAACCTTAGTGGAAACCGGCCCGGTCTCGCGGCCTGGTTCTCCTTGAACGCTGAGAACGTGCAGGATCGTTTCACGCAAATCGGATTGTTTGACCGGCTTGATGAGGTATCGAGCGATCCCCTGCACTTGGCAACGAGCGGAGTTCTCCGTCTGCCCGGCCGAGGAGAGCATGACGAGAACGCAATCGGTCAGCCGCGAGTCCTGCCGAATACGCTTCGCGACCTCGAAGCCATCCATGCCTGGCATCATCACGTCCAACAGCGCCAGGCGGAACGGCGTGCCGCGCTTCAAAGCATTGTCCATGAGAGCCAGCGCGATCGGACCATCAGCGGCCAAAGTCGGCTGCATTCCCCAATTGACGAGCGCGTCCTCCAGGATGCGACGGTTGGTGCGGTTGTCATCGACCACGAGCACCGGCAGGCCCGCCAAGCTTTCAATTCGGAGCCACGAGTGCGCCGGCGCGTCCTCAGAGATGCCGAAGCGGACCGTGAAGTGGAACTCACTTCCTTTCCCGGCTTCGCTCTCGACCCAGAGCTGCCCGTCCATGAGTTTGACCAACTGCATCGAGATGGTCAGTCCCAGGCCGGTGCCTCCGTAGCGGCGCGTGGTCGAGCTGTCGGCTTGGCTAAACGCTTCAAAGATCTGCTTCTGCTTGTCGAGCGGAATCCCGATGCCGGTGTCACTGACCACGAAGTGCAAATCCACATGCGAATCATCCAGTGTGTCGATCGTAACCGCCACGACGATCTCGCCCTGCTCGGTGAATTTTAGAGCGTTGCCCACCAAGTTGATGATGATCTGCCGGAGTCGTCCGGGATCGCCTGTAAGCATGTCGGGAACATCCGGCGGGACGAGGTAAGTGAGTTCCACTCCCTTTTCGGCGGCTCGCAACCCGAAGGTGTGCATGGCGTCGCCCAGGCTGTCGCGCAACGGAAAGTCGATCGTCTCCAATTCGAGCTTACCGGCTTCCACTTTCGAGAAGTCGAGGATGTCGTTGAGCAGCCGCAACAGTGCGTCGGCCGATTGCATGACGATGTTGAGATACTCGGTTTGCTGGTGCGTGAGCGAGGTCTGCAACGCCAACTCTGCCATGCCCATGATGCCGTTCATGGGGGTGCGAATCTCGTGACTCATGTTGGCCAAGAAATCGCTCTTGGCCCGGTTGGCTTTTTCGGCAGCGTCCTTGGCCACGCGCAATTCGTCTTCAGATCGGCGCAGCTCAGCAGCAGTGCGTCCCAATTCGTCGTTGGAAACGGCCAGCTCGCGCGCGCGAGCCTCTGCCGCGGCGGTGCGTTCGGCCACGCGCTGTTCCAACGTCTCGTTGAGCAGACGAAGCTCTGCAAATCCTTCGGCGTTCTCGAGGGCAGCACCGGCGATGGTGGCGATGAACGCGGCCAAGCGTTCCTCGTCCTCGCGGAACAGGCCGCTCACCTGGCGATGATCGACGTAGAAACAACCTGCCGGCTTGCCGCGCACGAACACCGGCGCGCACAACGCCGAACGAACGCCGGAGAGTAATGCTCCCTCCTCTTCCGACTGGCCTTCGGTGAAGACGATGACCTGGCCCGTGGCGAGAGCGCGTTCGGCCATCGAGCGGCTGTATTCCGCTTCGATCTCTCCGGAAACCATCGTGAGGTTTTCGGTTGCATCGTCCCCTTGAAGTTGCAGCAGCAGACAGCGTTCTCCGCGCAAGAGTCGAAACGCCGCTTCGCGCACTTCCTTGAAGATGTCTTTGCGAGTCAGGGCCGAGGCGATCTTGCGGCCGGCATCGAGCACGGTGTCGAACCGATCAACCAAAGAGAGCGTCGCCGTCTTGGCCGTCTCAGGTTGCGTGACTTGTTTCTCGTCGAGAGCGAAGTCCGCCCCGAGCGAACTCAACGCCTGGCGGGCCGTGACTGCCTCTTCCTGAGCCCCCGGCCAACCGACTTCCATACCGATGCGAGCACGAGCCAACAGCGTCTGAGCATGCTCGAAGCGTGCCCCTTGCCGCTCCGCCACCGCCAGGCTTTCGTCCAAGTATTGGCGTGCTCGGTTGACCGAGCCTTGCATCGCCGCGATGAGTCCGGCTTCGCGCAGCGCGTGCGGCAAGTCGGTTTGAAACTTTCTGGCGACTGCCAGGGCTTGCCGTGCAGCCCGGCGAGCGCTGCGGAGCAGTTCACGACGGCGATGTGGAACGAGATCTGTTGACCTCTCCCATTGCAAGCGGTGCGTCGTCGCCAACCACGGCAAGACGGGCGACACCCAAGCATTCATCATTCCGACCTCGCGGCACACCTGACGGGCTTGGTTGAGGATCAGGACCGCTTCGTCCAATTCGCCTTGCCCGACCAAACGCACCGCTTCCGCCAACAAAACCTGCGCAGTGGCCTGGACATCGTTCCGTTTCTTTTGCATTTCTCGCCGACAGATGTCGGCCGGCAATCGACCGCCTGTGGCCCGTGACCAAGTCTCGATGCTGAATCCCGAGACCTTCTCATCCCCCATCTCACTCGCCGCTGCATACAACTGTCTGGCTTCGGTCGTTGCACGTTCCAGATCTCCCTTCCGGAAGACCGAGTTGGCACTTTGCCACCGGGCCATGTTGACTTCCCAATAGTCCCCGGTCCGTTCGAGCAATCTGACCGCTTCCTGACACTTGCTGATGCACTCGTCAAACTTCGCCCCGACGAAAAGCACGACGCCCCAGTAGTGCAGCGACTGTCCCTGTCCCCAGACGTCGCCCAAGTCCTTGCGGATCGCTAATGATTTTCGTCCGAATTCTTCACCGCGACGGAGCCACGGAAGCAGCGACATCACGGGAGCATGGGTCGCCCAGGCGTGCCCCAGTTCGAGTGTTGGTGGATATCGCTCGGCTAGATTGATGGCGCGCAAATGCGACCACAAACACGGGACAACGCCACGGTCGAAAAAGTAGCCGTAGGCCAAAGTCGTATACAGTCGAATGGACAAGAACTCCTTCTCGGTGCCTGGCAGACGACGACGAGCCAGAAACAACTTGGGAATTAGCGTATGCAACGCTTGCACGAGCAGTTCCCAGACAAGGAAGACAAGAAAACCGAATGTGCCTGATGGGATTCTTCGCCCTTGCAATCGAAGCGAGCGTTCGAGAGCCTCAGACGCCGTTTTATTGTCGCCTTGTTTGAAGGCGAGTTCGCCGAGCTTGCCTTCAATCTGCGCGCGTGTTGAATGGTTTTGTGCCAGTAAGCTTGCCGCTTGGAGCATGAGGGCGGCCGCTTGGTAGCGACCACGCAACATGAGCACGTCGCCGAGTCCTTCAGCGATGCGATACCGCGCGGCTTCGTCTGAGTCCGGCACGCCGCGCTCGGCAATGTGATACTGTTCTTCGGCAAGCTCCAGAGCATGTTGAGATCGGGCTTTCTCCGCAGCCGCCAGAGCAAAAGGGAGCGCCCTTTTGCTTTCTCCGGCGGCGTCGAAGTGGTAAGCCAGTTCGTACACGCGGTCGGGAGCCTCCGCTTCAAGATCGACGGCAGCTCGCAGATGCAAGTCGTTGCGCTCGAGTTCAGGCAAGCGATCCAGCAACGTCTGGCGGAGCTTGTCGTGAATGAAAGCGCATCGGTCGTCGGTTTTCTTGGACCAGACGATGTGCCGCTGCTGCGCTTCGTTGATCGCGGCAATGGCCTGCGCCGAACTTTGTCGGGCCAACTTCGACGCGGTGAAGAGATCAAACTCCTTGCCCAGCACCGCGCCCACCGAGAGCAACTTGATGGTCGTCTCCGGCAAGAGTTCGATGCGGCGCACGAGGAACGCGGCCGCGTGCCGTGAGGACTGCGCACCGGCCATTGCCAATGGCTCGACGCGCCAGCCCTTCGATCCGGTCACCAAGGCACCCGATTCCACCAGTCCGCGCAACGCCGCCGAAGCCATGAAGGGGCTGCCTTCCGCCAAGCGTTCGATGACATCGACCGCCTCATCGGGAAGCGGGCCGGCCATCGATTCGACCAGCTTGCGAACGTTGGCCGCCTGAAAGGTCGGCAAACGCAAATGAGCGACGGACTGCAGCGAGCGAAGCAGATGGTCTTCCGGAACTTCCTCCGACCGGAAGGCCGCGACCAGCAGGACGGGACGCTCGGAAGTCGTCGTGCGACGTTGCCAGTTGCTCAGAACTTTGAGCGTCAACTGGTCCGCCCACTGGCAGTCATCCAGCAGAATCAGCACGGGTCGATCAGTCGCTCCCAACGCGTCCAGAAAGGCGGCTAACGCTTGCACGCTGCGAGTCTCAACGAACGATTCTGGGCCGAGACCGATCGCGCTGGAACCGAAAACCTGGGCCAACTCTGGAAGGGCCGAGCACGCCGCTTCCTGATGGTCGCCCAGTCCAATACGGATCTTCTCCTCCACCCCAGGTTCCAAGCGCGCTGTCGCGATCAGCCCTTCGGCCACTCCGATCAGCAGTTGGAACGGGCGTTGTGCGGCTTGGTCAAAGCCCTGCCCGCGCAAGATCCAGGCTCCCTGTTGAATTCCACGCAGCGCGAACTCCGTGAGCAGTCGGCTTTTTCCACCACCTGATTCCGCTTCCAACAAGACGAGACCACCTTGCCCCGCTTGTGTCCGTTTCAGTTGGGAATTGAGCACCGCCAATTCCTGACCTCGGCCCACGAACGCTGGCTCGGTGAGTGTCTGACGGCGATCGTGCAACCCAACCACGAGAGCCGGTTCGGACTCCCCATTTTGCAGTGCCTCTGCAATCACCGTCAGGTCCGCGATCACGGCATCCGCCGTTTGGTAGCGGTCGCGAGGATCTTTGCGCAGCATGCGTTGGATGACTTCATCCAGCACGCGCGGCACCGGCAAACCCAAGCTCCGCAAATCGGGAGCTTGCACCGTCATGTGCTGCCGCAAAACTTCGCCGACGCTATTGCCCTGAAACGGAGGCCGGCCCGCCAGGCACTCGAAGAGCACGATTCCCGCCGAGTAAATGTCGGAACAGGCGGTGACTTCCTGTTCGAGGAGTCCCGCTCCCTCAGGTGACAGATATTGCGCGGTCCCGACCCAATGGTCTCGAATGCTCGCATCCAGGTTGGTGCTCCGTGCCAGGCCAAAGTCGATGAGCGTTGCCTCGCTCAGCGGAGTCCCTTCATTCACGATCACATTGGCCGGTTTGACATCGCGATGCAGCACATTGTGGACATGCGCAGCGCTCAACGAATTCAGGAGTGCTCGCCCCAACCTGATTGCGTCCATCACCGGCAGCGAGCCTTGCCGCAATCGCGACTGCAACGTGATTCCCGGAATGAACGGCATGACCAGAAAGACTTGATCCCCGTCGAATCCAGAATCGAGCAACGGTGCGAACAGCCAATTCTTGATCTGCGACAGGACGTGGGCTTCATGCTCGAGCCGCATCCGCGCCGACGCGGAGAATGTTGCCGCCGCCGCCGTCTTGATCACCACGTTCGTCTTGCGTGTGAGATCGGTGGCCAGCAGCGTTTCTGTGTCGTCACCGTTCTTCAGTGAGCGCAGAACTTGATAGCGACCAGCGATCATTCGGCGATCGGAAACCCCATTCGCATCAGCGACGACAGCAGACAGACGCGGAGGTGGGGCGATGCTCATGCCAGTTTTCGCGATGGCCTGGAAGCGGCCAGGTGAAGGGGTTCATAACCTCGAATGGCCAAATGGTCCTACCGTGACGTTCGCAGATTCCTCGTGGTCGATCAATCCCGTCGTGGCAGGTCGCCTCAGCAGCGTCAGCGATTTCCAACAGTGATCGCCGGCAGGACGACATGCTCGGGATCGTTTCGTTGATGTCTCATGGCAATCTCCCGAAAAGCGGCTGTGATCAGCTCACGATTGCGATCTAGGAACCAATGGTCGCCATCGACTTCAATCAGTTCCAAGCCGCCGTCGGTGTATCCGGACCATTCACGGATCAAGTCGGTGTAGACCATGTCGTCTTGCCGAGCCGCGAAGGCGGTCATCGGACAATTTAGCGGTGGACTTGGTCGAAAACGGTAGCTTTGCAGCAACGACATATCGCGGCGCATGCCCGGCACGATGATCCGCTTAAAGAATTCCGGGTCGTCCACAAAGCGAGATTGCGATAGCAGATACTCGGGGCTGTTGTCGGGAACCATCGCCTTCAGCATGATCTCGCGCTTCTGCCACATCGGGACCACATGCGGTGCCTCTGTGCCCGTCACGACGAAATGAAACGGCTCACAATGATGCCGGTCGTACAGTTGCCGGATGACTTCCCAAGCGACGATGCCACCGAAGCTGTGGCCCCAGATCACCACCGGGCGGTCGAAGAGCGGCAGCAAGTGTGGCACGATTTGATCGACCAATTCCACGACAGACTCTGCAACTGGCTCGGCCATGCGGTTCTCACGTCCCGGAGTTTGCACGGCCAGGATGTCGTAGTCATCGGGTGGATTGAGCAGGAATCTCGTGAACAGCGACGCGCCGACTCCCATCGAATGAAAGCAGATCAGCCGGACGGGCGCGTCGGCCTGGCAATTGCCACGAATCAGCCACGGGTTGAGGACGCGGACGCCGTCCAGGTCTGCCAGCGTGAAGGTTGACGCAGCGCGGCTGGCGTCCTGTGGCGACGTTCCATCGGTCGAGCTGCTTTCCTCCAATTGCGACAGCAAGTCCGTGGTCAACGACGCGATGCTCGGTCCTTTGAGCAGCTTGATTAGCGGCACGTTGACGTCGAGCGAACGGACGATCCCGATTTGGAAGTCAGTCAGCATCAGCGAATCCAGGCCGAGGTTGTCGATCGAAGCGGCGACGTCGATCTTCTCCGGATTGGCGTCCAGGATGCGCGCGAGCGAGTTCGTCAACTCTTGCGCGAGGCGTTCGCGGCGCGGTCCAGGCTCCAATTCGGCGAGTGCTGCGCGCAAGCTGGATGTCTTCGAGCGGCTGCCGCGTGCCAAAGCCGCATCACTCATCAACTCGACAAACCGCGCATCTCGGACCAAGTGCGGGTACGACGCGCGGAACCGAGACCAATCGAAGCGGGCCGTCACTCGTTGTACGGGCTGTTGAATCAGAGCGGCTTCCAGTTTGGCCAGCACGTCATTCAGCGGCATCACGAGCAGGCCCTGAGTTTCCAGAAGTCCGATGATGTCCTGCACTTCGTTTTCCGGTTTGGACATGCCGGCGTATTGGCCGAGCACGCCCAGATTGACGGAGGTGGCGGGCAGCCCGCATTGCCGGCGGTACTGAGCGAGCGAGTCCTGGAAGAAATTTGCGGTGGCATAATTCAATTGTCCAAACAGACCCAGCACCGACGAAATCGAAGAGAGCATCAGGAAGAAATCCAAATCGGCTCCGGCAGACAGCGTTGCCTCATGCAGATTCCAAGCGCCTTGGGCTTTGGGGTTGAACACGCGCTCGAAGCGAGTCATGTCCATCGTCGGGATCGAAGCGTCGTCGAGCACTGCGGCACCGTGGATCACTCCGGCCAGTGCGGGCAACTCACTTTGAATGCGCGCGATGACTTGTCGGACCGCGTCCGCGTCCGTGACGTCCGCTCGAAGGTTGATGACGTTGACGCCAAGCTCTTTCATCTCGTTGATGACCGCGCCGTCCTCAATGCTCTTGCTGCCGCTGCGGCTGAGCAGCACCAAATGGCGGGCACCGCGATCGGCCATCCAGCGCGCAATTTCCAAGCCAAAGCCACTGGCACCGCCGGAAATCAGATAGGTGCGATCGGATCGGAACGTGACACTGCGCGGCGGAAGCGTTGGCACGCGATCGTGCTGCATATTCATGACGATCTTGCCCCGGTACGCGGCGCGCGTCATGAATCTCAGGGCTTCGGGGAGTTTGGAAATCGGGAACTCGGTGATCTCGTGCGGTTGCAACTCGCCACGCTCGAACAGCGCGACCACTTCAGACAGCACCTGCTGATGCAGTTCCGGTTTTTGCAGGGCGAGCCGGTCCACATCGACGGCGAAGTAGGAAATGTTTTCGCCCAGTCGCTCCAGCCCTAGTTTGCTGTTGCGGTAGATGTCCGCCTTGCCGATCTCGACGAATCGTCCAAACGGCACGAGGCATTTCAGGCTCTGCGCGATGAATCGGCCCGTCAGCGAATTAAGCACGATATCGACACCGCGCCCGCCTGTGGCTTCCAGCACCTCGTTCGAAAAATCGAGCGAGCGTGAATCGAAGACATGCTCGATTCCCATTTGTTTCAGCGAGGCACGCTTCTCGTTCGTCCCGGCTGTGGCGATCACGGTTGCGCCGGCTCGCTGCGCCAACTGAATCGCCGCGATGCCGACACCGCCGGATGCCGAATGAATCAAGACCGTCTCGCCGCGAGCCATCCGAGCCAGATGACACAACGAGTACCAAGCCGTGATGTAAACGAGCGGCACTGCGGCCGCTTGAAGCGATGTCAGTTGCTGTGGCTTTTTGAAGACGTAATGCCCCGGCGTGGTCACACGCCCGCAGAAACCCTCGGCCACGCGAGCAATGACTTCGTCTCCCGCTTGGACATGCTTGACCAATGGCCCCGTGCGGAGCACACGACCCGCGACCTCCAGGCCGAGACGATCCCCGGTCAGTCCGCCGGCCACGGCGTTCGCGGGCAACAAGCCCATCGCGTTCATGACGTCTTTGAAGTTCAACGCCGCCGCTTCCACGGCGATCTCGACGTCATTTTCTCCGAGGCTAACAGGCGGCAGCTTGCGGAAGGCGATTTGATCGAGCGCTCCCGGTGTGCTGACATCGGCTCGGTACGCGCCGCCGACTCCGGCTTCATCAGTGACCGCCGCGCGCTCCGCAGAATCCCGATCGACGGGAATCAACTGCCGCACAAATCGCTCGTCGCCACGCAGGGCAACTTCCGATTCGTCACGATCACGGCGGCTGTGCAACAGCTCTCGGACTAAGGCATCGACTTCAACTGGCAGGACTGAGGCGCTGAGATCAATCACCATCAGCGGAACGTTGGGGCATTCGTTGTTGATGACTCGCGCCATGCCGTGCAGAATCGCTTGATCCAAATCCAATGGCTGGTCTCCCTCCACACCCGCCGCGCCGTTGGTAACGACAAACAGACGCGGCACCCCCCTCGCGCTTGTGCAATGTCTGAGCGAGCTGCAACAGCGACGGAACTGCGGGGCAGTTGGCCAGTCCGTTGTAGGACGGGCACTCTCGCCCGTCGCCTGGAGTTTGACGGGCAAGAGTGCCCGTCCTACGTTCGATGCACGTCTTCATCCCCGCCGCAAACACGATCAACGTCCGCCGGTCCAACGGCACATTGGCCAGCAATTCGTCGAAAGTCCGCGTGTCACCGCTGCGAATGATCTGCGGTTGAATTCCTTCGTCCGCCAACCGCTGGGCCAGTTCATCAGCAACTCCGGAGTCATCAGCGATCAACACGGCCGTCGTGTAATCGAAAATGCGACCATGCAGGTCCGGCTGATGCGGGGCGGACATCCAGCGGTACTCGTAACAGCCCTCGTACAAACTGTCGGAGGATTGCGACCCCGCTCCGGAGAGTCGCTTGCAAGTTAAGCCGCGCATCTCGGCCACGAGCTCTCCGGCGTCATCGAAGATCGACGTATCCAGAATCAAAAACTGCTCGTCACGCCGTGTGACTCGCGCATGGGACCAAACGCTTCCCGTGGGTTGGCGATAAAATCGGACGCGATCGATGCGGTACGGCAGATAGACTCGCTGCGGATCACCGCTGCGATGGACATCGGCAAAGACGATATGCAGGCAAGCGTCGAGGAGCGCCGGATGAATGGCGTTCCGCTGCGACTCATGGACCAGTTCGGCCGGCAGTTCGAGCTGTGCCAACACTTCGTGATCGCGATGCCAAAGCTGTTGGATGCAACGGAATCGCTCGCCGTAGTCCAGACCCGCCGCGCGGATTGTTTCGTAAAACGTCTCGACGGACAGGACATCGGCCTCACAAAACTGTTGTCGTAAATCGTCAAGCGACAAGGTCGATTGCTCAAAACGATCGTGCGCTGTGTTGATGCGCCCCGACGAGTGTTTCGACCACGGCGAATCATCGGTCACATCGGTGGGTCGGCTACAGATGCGGTAGTCACCTTCTCCGGAAACGATCTCCAACCGGACCTCCAGCGGATGACGACTGTTGTCCGGGAGGATCAGCGGCGAATCGAATTGCAGGTGCTCCAGGAAGAACGATTCGTGACGGAATTGCTCGTTGGCCACGGCCCACGCCAGTTCCAAGTGACCGGTCGCCGGGAAGACGATCTCGCCATCGACTTGATGATCGCGAAGGAATGGGAACTTCTGCACGTCCAGCGCGGCGTCCCAGACTGCGAGGCCGTCTTCCGTGACCAGTTGCGTCCGTCGCTTCAAAAACGGATGTTCGAAACGTCCGTGGCGTAGCTCGGCAGCCGCAGGTGGTTCGAACCAGTGCCGAGTGTGCTGCCACGGATAATTTGGCAATCGGACATAACGACGATCGGAGCCGAACAGCAACTTAGTGTCTGGTTCGAAGCCGCGTGTCGCCAGCCGCGCCAGGCTCTGGAGGAACACGGTCACTTCGTGTTCCTTGCGAGTCATCGACGGAGCGATGATGGCATCCGTGTCGCGTTTCTGGATCAGAGCCTCGGCACCGCTGACCAGCACGGGATGCGGACCGATTTCCACAAAAGTATCGAAGCGATCCGACAACATCGCACTGAGAGCTGTCGTGAACAGGACCGGTTGACGAGCGTTTTGGAACCAGTAATCGGCGTTGAGATGCAGGCCGCTTTCGCGTTTGCCGGTGACGGTGGAATACAGCGGCGTTGTTGTCTTGACGCCTCGCACGGAGCCCAGCTCCGTCAGCATGATCTCCTTGATCGAATCCATGTGGTGGCTGTGATAGGCGACTTGAACCTTCACCGGTCGATTGAACACACCGCGAATTTCCAGCAACTTCGCAATCTGCTCCAGCGGGGCCGAATCACCGGACAGTGTGAGCATCTCGGGACCGTTCACAGCACCGATCGAAACTCGCCCGTCATAGCCTTCGATGAGCTGGCTGGCTTCTTCCAGCGAAAGCCCGACCGCCAACATGCCCCCTTTGCCAGACGCCATGTTCTGAGCTTGTGAACGATGGTAGATCACCTTCACCGCTTGCTGGAGCGTCAAGGCCCCAGCCGCAAAGCCGGCAGCCACTTCACCGATCGAGTGCCCGACGATCCCAGCAGGTTTGATCCCGTAGTGCTCGTAAAGTTTGACCAGCGAGATTTGGATGGCCATGACCGCCGCTTGAACCACAACCGTGTCGTTGATCTTGGACTCACCCTCGGCCTTGCGAAGTTCAGCCAGCAAGGACCACCGGGCGAGTTTCTGAAAGAGCAAGTCGATCGTTTCCATCCATTTGCGAAAGATGGTTTCGTGCTCCATCAGTTGCAGCCCCATGCGAGCCCATTGGCCTCCCTGACCGGAGAAGACGAACGCCAGCTTCGGCCATTTCTTGCGAATGATCGTCGTCGTGAGGGTCGCCGAATCCACCTGGCCATCGGCAAACTTGCGGAGCCTGTCTTCCACGTCTTGCGGAGTCTGGCCGACGACGGCCAACAGGTGCGAATACCGGCTGCGCCGGGTAAAGGCTGAAAAGGCGATGTCGTCGAGCCGATCTTGAGTGTTGATCAAGAAGTCGGCGTGGCGCAGCGCGAGCGTTCGCAACGATTCACGGTTGCTGGAACTAAGCACGTACAACGTCGCGCCGACTTCCGCTGCCCCTTTAATCGGAATGAGTGCCTTGCGCTGCCAAGATGTCGAGGAGACCGGCTCTTGCAGCACCACATGGGCGTTGGTGCCTCCCGCTCCAAACGAATTGACACCCACGAACCACGGATGGCCGGCGCGGATCAGCGGAGTGGACTGAGTGGGTACCTCAAGCTTCAAAACCTCGAACGGGATTGCCGGATTGGGTTTGTTGAAATGTAAGTTCTGCGGAACGATGCCGTGCTGCGCCGTCAGAGCGGCCTTGATGAAGCCTGCGATTCCCGCAGCGCCTTCGAGGTGTCCAATGTTTGTTTTCACCGAGCCGATCAAGCAACGCTTCCCCTCGGCCCGTGCCTCCCCCAACACACCGCCGAGCGCGTAGCTTTCAATGGGATCGCCGACAGAGGTTCCCGTGCCGTGAGCTTCGACGTAGTCCACTGTTAACGGATCGACCTTTGCATCGGCATAGACGGCTTCCAGCAAGGCAACCTGCGAGAACAAATTGGGCACCGTGAAACCTTCCGGCAGATAGCCGTCCTGATTCACGGCCGAACCGCGGACCCAGGCGTAGATCGCATCACCGTCGGCAAGCGCTTTTTTCAACGGCTTCAGGATGACCACGCCCACACCTTCACCGCGAACATATCCATTGGCAGCTTCGTCAAAGGCCTTGCAATACTGATCCGGATTCAGGAATCCGGCCTTGGACATCATGATCGACGATTCCGGACGAAGCATCAGGTTGATGCCCCCGGCAATCGCCATGTCGGCTTCTCCGCCCCACAGGCTCCGGCAGGCCAGATGCACTGCCACCAGCGAACTCGAACAAGCGGTATCGAGCGAAACGCTCGGCCCCTTCAGATTGAAGTCGTAGGATATGCGGTTCGCCAACGGCGACACGGCGCACCCCATGGCCACATAGGGGTTGATCTCATCACGATGCTCGCTGGCCGATTGCATGCAGAGGTAGTCGTACATGAACGACCCAACGAAGACCGACGTGCGTGTGCCGTCCACCTGATCTCGCCGCAGACCGGCATCCTCCATGGCCTCGTGCGTGACTTCCAAAAGCATCCGCTGCTGTGGATCAATCCGTTGAGCTTCCGTGGGAAAGTACCCGAAGAACTCGCCGTCGAACTGATCAATGCCGTCGATGAAGCCCCCCTTGGCGTTGCGAATACAACCGACCTTTTCCGGATTCGTGTCGTGAAAGCGGTCATGCTTCCAGCGGTCGGCTGGCACGTCGCGGATGGCGTTGAGTCCCTGGAGCAAAGCGTCCCAATAGGCCGCTGGCGAATTGAGGCCGCCGGGAAAACGGCAACCCATTCCGATGACGGCGAGGGGTTCGCGCTGAGACTGATCGACGTGATGTGCCGGATTTGGCGGATTGAAATGTGGTGGCATTGGAGACCTCTTCCGAGACCAGTGGAATGCCTTATCCGAACCGGTGCAACTCTGAGCCGGTTCTACCGTACGGCTGCCAATAGGTGGCTCTGGGTGGCAACTTCTGAACATTGGGAAGATTTGTCAACAATGGAGCGATCCGTGAGCGGCGACGGATCGGCGTGAATCGTCGCCACGCCGGGTTTTCGGTCGCGAAATTGATGGCGCAATTGAGATGTGCGGTCCGGGATTCTCGGGCACCCGCCAGTGGGACTTGCTGCTCTGATGGAGTTTTTGAATGATGGCCTGACTTCTGAAATTCTCGAAGGCGGCAATCATGGCTTTGTTGTTTTGGCTCGGTCAGTGTTGGGATCGTAGAACTGGCATTGTCCGCAGAGTTTTCGTCTTGGCTTGCATTGGACTGCACGCGGTCGCAGCAGCGGTTTCGGCTCAGTCGCCTGAAAGTGCAGTCGCCGAAGGGCGACGCTGGGCGGTGATCTTGGTGGGGTTGCCGGGGGATGAGGCTCATGCGGAATTGTTTCGCGAGACGGCGGATACCTGGCAGACTTGGTTGACAGAGTCGCTCGATGTGTCGGCCGAGCGGGTGTTGCGATGGCCCGCGAAGGAGGCTCCTGAGTTGACTGCGGACGGGATTCGTTCAGGGTTCGCCGAGCTGAGCAAGAAACTGAAAGCGGAGGACAGTCTCTGGGTGCTCACGCTGGGGCATGGGAACTACGACGGGAAGCAGGCGTGGTTGCATGTGTCCGGCAAGGATCCGTCGGCCGAAGATTTTGGCCGTTGGCTCAGCGAGGTGAAGTGTCGCGAGCAGGTGATCTGGGTGACTCAACAGAATTCGGGTTGGTTCGTGAAGCCGCTGTCTCGGCCGGGGCGGATCGTGATTGCGGCCACGGCGGCGGATGATGAATCGAACGAAACCGAATTCCCGCATGCGCTCGCGACGGTGATGCAATCTCCGGTCGCGAAACTGGATGTCGATCAGGATGATAAAGTTTCGGTTGCCGAGTTGTTCGCGGCGGCGAGTCGTGAAGCGTTGCGTCGCTTTCAACAAGACAAGCGACTGCCGACCGAACATCCGCAACTTGACGACAATGGCGATGGCGTGGGGACCGAGGAGTTGTTTCCCAAGCCGGCCGATGACAAAGCCGCGAAGCCGAATCCAAACGCCAAGATCGATGGTGCTCTGGCGAAGAAGACGATCCTGCGACTGAAATCAAACAAGGAATAGCGATTCATGACGACGGCTCCAAAATCCTCGGCGACGCCTCCCGCTCCGACGGCGGCTGATGAAGAAACTGTGGCTCGACTGCGCGAGGCGCGGTTGAAGCTCAAAGCGGAGATCGCCAAGACCGTCGTCGGGCAAGATCAGGTGATCGACAGCCTGCTGGTGGCGCTGTTGTGTCGCGGGCATGCGCTGATGATTGGTGTGCCGGGGTTGGGAAAGACGTTGATGGCGCGCACGCTGGCGCGGTCGCTCAACATGGAGTACCGGCGCATCCAGTTCACTCCCGACTTGATGCCGTCGGACATCACCGGCACGGACATCATCTTGGAAGATCCCGAAACCGGGCGGCGGCGCATGGAATTCGTGCGCGGGCCGCTGTTCACCAATTTTCTGCTGGCTGATGAGATCAATCGCGCGCCGCCGAAGACTCAGGCCGCGTTGTTGCAGGCGATGCAGGAAATTGAAGTCTCGGTCGGCCGGCAGACGTATTCGCTCGCGCCGCCGTTCTTTGTCGTCGCGACGCAAAATCCAGTCGAGCAGGAAGGGACGTATCCGCTGCCGGAGGCGCAGCTCGATCGGTTCATGTTCAACATTCCGGTGACGTACCCGACTCCGCAAGAGGAAGCCGAGATCGTCAAATCCACGACGTCGAACGCGACTGTCACGCAGCAACCGATTGTGTCTGCGGAGGAGGTGCTTCGATTGCAGGCGCTTGTTCGCGGAGTGCCGGTCGCCAACGATGTTGTCGATTACGCGGTGGCGATCTCCGGGTTCTCTCGCCCAGACCCAGCGACCGTGAAAAAGAACGACGACGTGCAGCGCTTCATCCGTTACGGAGCCAGTCCGCGAGCGTCGCAGTACTTGATCCTGGGGGCGAAGGCTCGTGCGTTGCTGCAGGGTCGGTTTCATGTGGACTTCGAGGACGTGCGTTCGGTCGCGTCGCCGGTGCTGCGGCATCGGCTGGTGCTGAACTTTCACGCGCGGGCCGAAAAGGTCGATGCGGACGAGATCATCCGCCGCATCTTGAAGCAGGTGCGTCCGCAATAACCGGCGTAGCCACGCTCGCCAAGAGCGTGGGCCTTTTCTGCGATGACCCACACTCTGGCGAGTGTGGCTACAGGACTCGTGAAATCGAATCAAATGACGACGGCACCGGCAGTTCAAATTCGTGATCTCGCTGATCCGAGCCTGATGGCGTCGGTCGAGGACTTGGAGTTGGTCGCTCGCTGGGTCGTCGAAGGTTTTATGCACGGCTTGCATCGCAGTCCGTACGTTGGGTTCTCCGTCGATTTCGCGTCGCATCGCGAATACATGCCGGGGGACGACCTGCGGCACTTGAACTGGAAGCTGTATGGCCGGGCCGACCGGCTCTACATCAAGCAATACGACGCGGAGACCAACGTCGATCTGCATCTGGTGCTGGACATCAGCGGTTCGATGACCGTGGGGGACGAGTCGCTGTCGAAGTTGCGTTATTCGGCGTTGCTGTGCGCGAGCCTCGCGCATCTGGCGTCGCGTCAGCGGGACGCGGTGGGCCTCACGCTGTTTGCCGATGATGTCGTCGAGCATCATCAAGCGCGATCCAACACTGATCACATTCTGTCGCTGATGTCGTCGCTGGCCCGTACTCGGCCGCATCCGAAAGCGGCGTCACCGTGCGTGCTGCATGAGGCGGCCGAGATGATGCCGCGGCGCGGGCTGGTCGTGATCATCAGCGATTTGTACTACGACCCGCCGGAGCTGTTATCCGCACTCGATCACTTTCGGCACTTCGGACATGACGTGCTGGTGTTTCAAGTGCTCGCGCCGGTCGAACGCCGATTGCCGATCGACGGAGCCGTGAAGCTGGTCGATGCGGAAACCGGCGAGTCGCTCGAAACGCTGGCTCACGAAATCCGCGACAGTTTTTCCGCCGCCGTCGGTCAGTGGATCGACGAGGTGCATTCCGGCTGTCAGGCTCGCGACATCGACCACGTTTGCCTGGTGACGGATGAGTCTCTCGACAAGGCTTTGATGGATTACTTCGCCAAGCGAACACAGTTGTTTTGAGTTCTGTCGTAGGTTGGGACTCCGTCCCGACCGACCGGCCGGGTCGGGACAGAGTCCCAACCTACGTCTCTTTCGCATCGAGCACTCATGCAAGGACTCAGTTTGATTCACGCGGGATTCCTGGCCGCCGGCCTCGCGGTCGCGGTTCCCGTTGTGATTCATCTGCTGTTCCGGCAGAAGACGCGGACGGTGCCGATCGGCTCGGTGCGTTTCCTGCATCAAGTGGTGCGTGAGCATCGGCGTCGTCGCCGAGTGCGGCAGTGGATCTTGCTCGCGCTGCGGATGCTGGCGGTGCTGCTGTTGGCGATGCTGTTCGCTCGGCCGTATTGGGACGACTCGTACCGCCGCAGCTTCGAGCAGGAGGTCGTGCTGCTCGTCGATCGCTCGGCCAGCATGGAAGCCAAGAACGGGCGCGGCGAGACCTCATTTCAACGAGCGTTGGCGAAGTTGAAGGAGATCCTCGATCGCATGGATGAGAACGTCGTGGTGCATGTCGCGCTGTGCGACGCGGCGGAGGTTCAGGAACTCCCGATCGAGAAGTTGAAAGATGCGGCGACCTCCGAAGCGGCCACGGATTTCGGGCTGGCGTTGGCGTGGGCTCGCGATGTGCTGGCAGCGTCGAATCGTTCTGACAAACGGATCGTGCTCTTCAGCGATCTGCAACGCAGCGGGCTGCCGAGATCGCGACTGGAACAACTTCCCGGCGGCATCGAGTTGCAATTGCAGGACGTCGGCGAAGCACTGACTCGCAATGTCGCCATCGAGACCGCCGAAGCGATTCACACGGAGATTCGTCCCGATGCGCAAGTCACCGTGCGAGCCGTCGTGCGGAATCATGGTCCGCTGCCGGTCAGACAATTGTTGGTGCGCTGTGAACTCGACGGCCCGGCGGGAAAGTTGGTCGCGACGAAGTCGGTGGATCTCGCGGGGCGTGGCAGTGCTGTGATGGACTTGCCGTTCGAGATTCAACAGGACGGTTTGTATCGCGGCAGAGTTGCTCTGGAAGTCGATGACACGCTGTCGATCGACAATCGCCGCTGGCTGGCGTTCGAGGCGCGGCATCCCGATCGCGTGCTGCTGGTCGATGGCCAGGAAGGGCGGTCGATCTTCACGAACGAGACCTATTTTCTGGAGACCGCGCTCCGTCTGCGGATCGAGGAATCCGGCGGTCAGGCGCGATCGTTTGAGACCGAGCGGATCGCCTGGGAAGCGGGCGAAGGTTTTCCGAGGCTCGATGGTTATCGAGCCGTCGTGCTGGCGAATGTTCGCCGGCTGTCGGCCGTCGATGGACAGCGCATGAACGAGTTCGTGCGCGGCGGCGGCAGCCTGCTGATCTTCGCGGGCGAGCAAGTCACTCCCGATTCGCTGGCGTCGCTGCAACAACACGACCTGCTGCCGGGCAAAGTGGCGAGCGATCCGATCACCGGACGACTGCGAGTCGATCAATGGGACACGAAGCACGCCGCGCTCGCCTGCTTCGCCGATCCGCAGCAAGGAGACTTGCGCCGCGTCGAGTTCACGAAGCTCTTGCCGCTCGAATCGCCGGCAGCCGACAGTCGCGTCCTCTTGCAAACCGAAGGACACATCGCAGCGGCAGAACGAACGGTCGGCAAAGGTCGCTGTCTCTACTTCGGCAGCACCGCCGACCGCGATTGGTCTGATCTGCCACGCACTCCGATGTACGTTCCGCTGATGCGACAGTTGCTCGCGGACCTGACCGATCAGCTCGCCGAACGATCTGCTGTGTCGAGTCGGTTGGTAACAAAACCTCGCGACAAGATTGGCATCGCTCCCGTCGCCGAGGTTGAAGGACATTGGCTTGTGACGAATCTCGATCCGCGCGAATCGGCGCTGGACCGAATCAACGTCGAAGATTTTCAGAAGCTGGCGGGAGGCAAGATCGAACCGCCGGACGACGCGGCTCAGCAAGCCGCGCTGGGAATCGAACTGCCGGCGAATCGGCTCCGGCCTGAAGAAGTCTGGACTGTGATCGTGTGGCTGCTGCTGCTGACGCTGGTCGCCGAGCTATTCCTCGCCGGGAGAGTGCATGCGTAGTACACGCGGCTCGCGTGTGAGTTTCCGTAATGACTTGCACGCGAGCCGCATGCACCACGATCGGATTCCTTTTGTGGCAACGACGACAACCCGTTACTCTGCTGCGGTCGGTTGAGTCTCTTTCAAACACTCCGTGAGGTCCGACGAACATGTCGCTTGCATCGCCTCCGACTCTGGCCCCGAAAACTCCGAATAACAAAGTCTCCGCTGAGGTCGCTCGGCGCGAACTGGATGCTCGGCTGCGTGACACGCGACAGCGAGCGGTTCGGCAGCGGCAGCTCATCGGAGCGGCGAGCATCGCGTCGGCGTGCGCGGTGGCGTTCGGTGTCGTCGCGGTGGCCGATTACTTTTGGGAACTCACGCTGGCGGCCCGCGCGACGTTGGCCATCACCGTCGCAATCGCTGCGGTGACGGCGATCGTGTTTGGTTGGAAGCGTTGGATTGCCAGCTACACGTTGTCGCAAGCGGCGGCCGATGCCGAGGCTCAGGTCGAGCGGCTTGGACAGCGGTTAAGAACGACGCTCGATTACGAAGAACCGGAGCGGCGTCCAGCGGCCGCGTCCCCCGCGCTGCTGGCCGCGCTGCACAGCGAGTCGTATCAGGTCGCTCAAACAGTCGAGTGGAAA
>CAMDPK010000142.1 GCA_945904015.1 Candidatus Kuenenia stuttgartensis
TTCACAGTCACCTGAAACGCTCGCCCTCGCTGACGCTTGGGGTTACGAGCCGGACTCCCAACACGGCTCACTGCTCGGCCCGCGATGCGATGAGGCGGACATCAAAGCCTTCCTCGACGCGAAGGGCGCGAAGTACCGCCACATCGACGATGACGACGAACTTTGCCGATTCGTCGCCAACCTGATCGCCACCGAAAACGTCGTCGGCTGGATGCAAGGCCGCATGGAGTTCGGCCCGCGAGCGCTCGGCAGTCGCAGCATCTTGGGCGACGCTCGCAGTCCGCGGATGCAATCGGCGATGAACGTGCGGATCAAATTTCGCGAGTCCTTCCGCCCGTTCGCTCCATCGGTGCTCGAAGAGCGAGTCGATGAATTCTTTGAGACTCGCCCGCACGAATCCTCGCCGTACATGCTGCTGGTCGCCAACGTGCGCGAATCGAAACGGACTCAGCGACCGGCGGATGCTCCGAAGCTGACCGGAATCGACAAGCTCAAAGAACTGCGGTCGTGCATCCCGGCGGTGACTCACGTCGACAACTCCGCCCGCATCCAAACTGTCGATGTCGAGCGTCACGGCCGCTACTACCGCCTGCTCAAAGCGTTCGAGGCCCAGACCGGCAGCCCGGTCCTCATCAACACCAGCTTCAACGTCCGAGGCGAGCCGATCGTCCTGAATCACGAACACGCCTACCGCTGCTTCCTCGCCACCAACATGGACGCCCTCGTCCTCGAACGTTTTGTGCTGCTCAAGAAAGACCAACCCAACGCGGCCGAGCAAACGCTGGAGACGTACCTCCAAGAGTTCGCGCTGGATTGAGGTTAATCATGTCAACGACGGTCGGATACATATTCGCCGCCTGGATTATCGCGATCGGCGTCGGGTATCTCATTCATTGCCGAAAGTCGAGAGACGTGTCAAAGCACGGCGGAAAGCCGAGTGCCATCTCAAAGCGAGAAATTGGATGGGCAGTGTTTTCCGTGACTTTGGTTGTGGCTTGTTTCGCAATCCTCATGGCCAAGGAGGAAGAGTCTGCGAGGCAGCATCTAAGGCACCAAGTAAGACACCAAGTGCAAACGATAACACGCGATGAATTTATCCTTCGCGTCGGTGACTTGGAGGTGCAAGATCCGAAAGATGTCGTTCAGGATCTTTTATCGCTCGACGTGATTAGCACGTTTCATCTTGAGATGCGGGCACCGATCCTGATTAGGGTCTCTTCCAAAGTTGAGTCAGGTGTAGAGATCACTTTTTGGGTTCAGCAATGTGTGATCCATCCAGAGAAGTTCAATGTTGTGCGCGACCCGAAGAGCCACTCGCCATTTGGAACTTTCCGATCGGAAGGACTCCGGCAGGTCATCGCTCAGCGTGTAGCTGATGAGCAAAAATAGAAGCAGACCCGCACCGAGCAAGCCTCAGCACGTCGCTCAATCAAACAAACCGCTGACCGATTCGTTGCGGTGGATGCGGCGGATGGCTTCGCCGAGGAGCGGGGCGACGGTGACTTGGCGCAGGTTGGGGAGCAGCTTGTCGCCGGTGATCGGCAGTGTGTTGGTGACGACGATCTCTTTGATCGGAGCTTCGCGCAGGCGGCCGACAGCGGGGCCGCAGAGGACCGCGTGGGTCGCGCCGACGTAAATCTCGGACGCGCCGTGAGCCTTCGCGACGTTGACGGCTCCGACGATCGAGCCGGCGGTGGTGATCATGTCGTCGAACAGCAGCGCGACTTTGCCGTCGATGGGGCCGCCGATCAGGTTGGCTTGCTTGGTCTCGGTCGCGCTGTAGCGCCGCTTGTCGACGATCGCCAGCGAGCCGCCAATGTGCTCTTGGTGCTGCAACGAGCGTTTGATGCTCCCTTCGTCCGGGCTGATGATGACCAGTTTGTCTTTTGGAATCTTCAGCGACTGAAAGTAGCCGTCCAGCGTCTTCGAGGCATATAGGTGATCGACCGGGCAATCGAAGAAACCTTGAATCTGCGCGGCGTGCAGATCGACGCAGAGAATGCGGTTGGCTCCGGCTTTGGTCAGCAGATTGGCGACGAGCTTCGACGTGATCGGCACTCGGCCGGCGTCCTTGCGGTCCTGCCGAGCGTAGCCGAAATACGGAATGACGGCGGTGATCCGCTCGGCGCTGGCTCGCACGCAGGCGTCGATCAGGATCAGCAGTTCCATCAGATTTTCTTGAGCGTTCGGCCCCGTCGGCTGGATGAGAAACACGTCGCGACCGCGAATGTTGTGCTCAAGCTGCACGAAAATTTCGCCGTCGGGAAAGTTGGAGATTCCACACGGCCCCAGCGTCAGGCCGAGGTAGTCGGCGATTTCTTGCGAGAGGGCGCGGTGTGCTCGCCCGCTGATCAGCGTCAGATGGTCGTACATGCGCAACATCGCTCCGATCACGGGTGAGAAATGAACTCGGCAGCGGCCAAGCCTAGACGGGTTGGGGGCATTTCAGTCGTCGCGTGCGCAGCTTGTCAAGCAGGCGGAAGCGGTGAATGTCGCCGCCTTGCCAGACTCCCGCGAGGCGACGAGTTTGCCGGCAATCGTTGGCAAACTTCTCATTTCGTGAAGGTCACTCGTCTTGCGTGTCTTCGCCAGGCCCTTGGACGGACTCAATCTGCGGATCGGTTCCCGCTCCCACAAATACCCGGACGGAGTAGCTGCGGAAGATTCCCGTCCAGGTGTAGGTATCGATTGTTCGTGCGGCATACGGGTTGGCTCCGGCCGGTCCGGAGACGAGCTGGGGACTGCCTTGCACAGGGATCTTGTCGAACTCGGACTTCAGCAATTCGACGTCTTCGCTTTTTGCTCGGACGGCCGCACGCCAAGCGTCGGAAGTGGCCTGAGCCGCTCGCTTGGTTTGGAAGTCCAGCAGTGCGAGCACCAGCAGTACTGCCAATCCTCCGAAGACGACTCCGCGAATGATCCAGTCGCGAGTCGCCGACTTGGATGCCTTTGCGATCTTTGATTTGGCCATGACTGGTCCTCTAAAGTGAATGGCGATGCGAGAACAGTTGGTGATCTCATCCCCTTGGCCTCGACGTGTCAAACATCGCAGCCAATCTTTCTGAGACAATTGTCTGCACACGGCACACTTCGTTGTCCGCACGCATGGGACTCTGTCGATGCCTCGACTCTTCGTCGGTAACTTCCATTTTGAGCATGAATTGACGGCGGTCGCCGGTTGGCATCCGTCGGCGGCGTTGCGGCGGATGTCGGCCGAGCGAGTCGTGTCGTGGATTTCGCTCGCGGAGGATGGCGATCGGATTTGGACGCCAGAGCCGATCTCTGAGGACTTCTGGAATTCGCTCGCGAAGCACGGTCTGCCGCACGTGCGTGGAGTCGTTGATTTGGACTCCGCCGCCAGGAATGTCCACGAGGTGATCCCTTGGGGATGGTCGGCGCGGACTCGAGCGATCAGTGGCACGACCGCGCAGCCGAGCGATTCGTCTGTGAGACAAGGGAACTCGCGGGAGTGGTCGTTCGCGGAGGAACAAGAGTTGGGTGTCGCGCTGATCGGAGCCGCGCGGCTCGAACGAATCGAGGATCTCTTCGAAGCTGTCCGTCGCTCGGCCAGCGAACTTAGCGAGCCGGTTGCCGATCACGCGTGGGTCGTCAAAGCGAATTTCGGGATGGCCGCGCGCGAGCGGTTGCTGGGTCGCGGGCCGACTTTGACTCCGCCACAACAAGACTGGTTGAGTCGGCGACTCGCTGCCGATGGAGCCGTCTTTTTTGAGCCGTGGCTGCAACGGCGCGCGGAGGTTGGCATTCAATGGACATTGCCGCCTCTCGGTCAGGGCGAGCCGAAGTTGGAAGGAGTCACGCCGCTGCTGTGCGATTCGCAGGGCGGCTATCGCGGCAGCGAGTGCTCGCTCGACGCGAGCATCCCGCACGATTGGCAACGCGCTGTCGAAGTCTGCGAGCAAGTGGCGAAGCGACTCCAAACACTCGGATACTTTGGACCGCTCGGAATCGACGCCGCGATCTATGAGGATGCTGCGGGGACTGCGCACGTTCGGCCGCTGCAAGACATCAACGCACGATTCACGATGGGACGCCTGGCACTCGGCTTCCGTTGGATGCTGCGAAGCGGCGAACGCGGCGTCTGGCGGCATGGACGATCTGCGGAACTGACTCCGCTAGCGGCCGTCGAGGCCGTGCGTGAGATTGACCTGACGCCTCCGCTGATCGGCGGCAGTCCGCCGACACACGGCTCGCGGCTGTGCATTCGGTGATCGCGGACAGTCTCTCTCGCACTCTCATCCAGCGGCGGCGTCCTGTTCAACGCGAGTGGTCCGCTTTAGATTGGCCGACGACTGACATGCTCCCGTCGCAAACAAGCAGCCAATGCGTATCGGCTCGCGGCGCGGGGCTTTTTCGGAAGAGAGGACAGCGATGAAACGGCAATTTTGGATGTTGGCAGTGGTGGCGATGGTTTCGTGGATCGCGACAGTTGGCTCGCAGGCCGAAGACGCCAAGAAAGATGGCGAGGGCTGGGTCAGCCTCTTCAACGGCAAAGACCTGTCTGGCTGGAAGAAGAACGAAGACGGCAAGTTCGACGTCGTGGACGGCACGATCAAGGTCAGCGGCAAGCGAGCGCACCTCTTCACCGAAAAGGAATTCAAAAACTTCGAGTACAAGGTCGAGTGCAAGACAACCAAGGGGAGCAACTCCGGGTTGTACTTCCACACGAAGTTCCAAGAGTCTGGCTGGCCCGATCTGGGTTACGAGGTTCAGGTCAACGTCACTCACGGCGACAAGATCAAGACCGGCAGTCTGTACTCCGTGAAGAACGTCGAAGAAGTCGAAGTCAAAGACGACGAGTGGTACGAGACCCACGTCAAAGTCGTCGGCCGGCACATCACGATCAAGATCAACGGCAAGACGACCGTCGATTGGGAGCAGCCGGAAGACTACAAGCACCCGCAATTCGCCGGCCGCAAGATTGGGTCTGGCTCGTTCGCGATTCAAGCGCACGATGACAAGAGCGTCTGCTACTTCCGCAATATCCGCGTGAAGCCGCTGGCCGACTGAACCTATTGGCGAGCGGAGGACGTCAGTCCTCCGAGGAAAGAACAAGTCAAAAACTCGGAGGACTGACGTCCTCCGCTCGCCTTTTCGATCCGATGCCGCCATGTTGCTCGGCTACAACACCAACGGACTCGCTTTTCATCGCTGGCAAGACGGACTCGAACTGTTGGCCGAGACCGGCTTCCAAGCGGTCGCGATCACCGTCGATCAGCATTGCTTGAATCCGTTTGCCGTGAACTTCGCGAGCGAACTCGCAGAGATGCGGCGGACATTGGAACGATTGCGCCTGCGGTCGGTGATCGAGACCGGTGCGAGGTTTTTGCTCGATCCGCGACAGAAGCACGAACCGACTTTGATCTCGTCAACCGCGGCCGGCCGGGCGCGTCGCGTGGAGTTTCTGTGTCGCTGCATCGACATCGGACATGAATTGAATTCCGACGCCGTCTCGTTTTGGTCGGGAGTAAGTAAGTTGGGACTCCGTCCCGACCGGGTCGGGACGGAGTCCCAAACTACGGCAGACGACGACATCGCATGGCAATGGCTGCTAAATGGCTGCCGCCGAGTCACCGACTATGCCGAGCAGCGTGGCGTGCAGCTTGCGTTCGAGCCGGAACCGGGCATGTTGATCGAGACGAACGAGCAATTCGGACGACTCGCCGAACAGATCGGCTCGCCGCGCTTTGGCCTGACGATCGACATCGGCCATGTGCAGTGTGTCGAAGTCGGCTCGATCGCCGATCATCTGCGGCGCTGGGCGGCGCGGCTGTGCAACGTCCACATCGAAGACATGCGGCGTGGTGTTCACGAACATTTGCGATTCGGCGAAGGGGAGATCGACTTTCCGCCGGTCATGGCCGCGCTCCGCGAGATCGGATACACCGGCTGCGTGAACGTCGAACTCAGCCGGCACAGCCACATGGCTCCCGAAGTGCTCCGCGAGTCGTTCGAATTCTTGTCGAGGATGCGATGACAGTGCAGAGTGAAGAGTGCAAAGTGCAAAGTGTGCAATGCCAAGCGGCGACCGTCGGCGATCACTTTGCACTTTGCACTTTGCACTCTGCACTTGGCACTGCGTTTCGGGATGTGGGCGCAGGTCTGTTCGCGTTGCTCGCATTGGTGTGTTTGTCAGCCGCGTCGAGAGCCGAAGACTTCCCACCGGAGTTGGTCCGTTTCAAGCAGCACGGCGACAAGCCAGTTTTCACGGCCGCGGGGCAGGGGACGTGGGAGGTCAAGATTCGCGAGCGAGGTTGGATTCATCTCGATCCGACTGCGGACGGGACTGACTCCGCGAAGCCGAAGTATCGGCTTTGGTACACCGGATACGATGGGACTCGTGAAGGGATCAAGCGGCTGGGCTATGCGACCTCGGCCGACGGCGTCACTTGGACACGACACAAAATCAACCCGATCTTCGACCAGCATTGGGTCGAGGATATGTCGATCGTGCCTCTCGTGGGGCAGGTTTCCAACCTGCCTCGAACTGCCGGGCAGGTTGGAAACCTGCCCCACGTTTGGCACATGTTCGCCGAAGGCAAAGACGATCAAGCGCAACTGCTGACTAGCCGCGACGGAGTGAAGTGGCAGCGTGGCGGACAGCTTGACGTTCGTAAGGCCAACGGGAATCCAATTGAACCGGGACCGTATGGCACTCCGACAGCGTGGTTGGAGGACGGTGTGTGGCACTTGTTTTACGAACGCAGCGATGCCGGCGTCTGGCTGGCGACCTCGCGCGATCTCAAGGTTTGGAAGAACGTCAGCGACGAGCCGGTGCTGCGACCCGGCCAAGGGATTCACGACCGCGACCTGATCGCGATGAATCAGATCGTGAAACACAAAGGCCGGTTTTACGCCTACTACCACGGCTCAGCGAAGGGCGAGACGCCGTCGCTGTGGAGCACCTGTGTCGCGGTGTCCGACGATCTTCGATCTTGGAAGAAGTACGACAACAATCCGTTGCTGCCGCGCGAACTGAATCGTTCGAGTGGCATCGTCATTCGCGACGGCGATCGATTTCGGCTCTACACGATGCACTCGGAAGTCTGGCTGCATGAATCACAAGAGTGACGAGTGGTGAGTGGTGAGTGACGAGCAACGCAATTGTTCCCACTCGCCACTCGCCACTCGCCACTCGCCACTCTTATGTCCTTTGAACTTCTCAATCCCTGGATGCTGGCGGGCTTGGCGGGAGTCGCCTTGCCGGTGATCGCGCATCTCTTGAGCAAGAAGAAATACGACATCGTTTCTTGGGGCGCGATGCAGTTTCTGAAGCTCGGCCAAGAGACTCGGCGGCGAGTTTGGCTGGAGGATTTGTGGCTACTGCTGCTGCGGATGGCGTTGATCGCGTGGTTGGCGATTGCGCTCGCTCGGCCGTGGGTTTCGGCGAAGTGGTTGGGAGACATCGGGCCGCAGCCGAATCGAGACATCGTGCTGATCCTCGATGGCTCGTACAGCATGGCGTGGGAGGCGACGTCGGTCACTCCGCAGGAACATGCGGTGCGTTGGATCGACAAGTTTCTCGGTCAGCTTCGACCGGGAGACACGGTCACGTTGCTGGAGGCTCGCGAGCAAGTTCGCACGCTGATCGACCCACCGACGCGCGACGTGAACCGCGTCCGCGACGTGCTCAAGCAGCTTTCGCCGCCGACCGGCACAGCGAATTTTCCGGAGGCGTTGTCGCACGCGGTCAAGCTGCTCAGCCGGACGAATCATTTGCGGCGCGAAGTCGTGTTGCTGACGGACGGACAGTCGCAAGGTTGGTTCTCGGACGACTCGAATCTCTGGCTGCGGCTCGATGACTTGAAAAAGCAATCGTCGGTCACGCCGCATCTGTGGGTCGTCAACGTGCTGAATGCCGCCGAGACCGACGGCCAAGAATTGCCGGCAGCGGGTGAGCGATTGAACTTTCATGTCGAGCGTTTGCAGCCGTCGCGCGAGTTGTCCGTCCCGAGTTTCCCGATCCGTTTTCAAACGCGAGTCCGATTTAGCGGCGGTTCGACGAGTGTGACCCGCCAGGTCCATTTTGAAGTCGATGGGCAACGGCTCGCCGAGCGGACGCAGTCGGTCACACTCGCGCCGGGTGGCGAGGCGAACGTCGAGTTCGAGCATCGCTTCGAGGCGACCGGCTCGCACCTCGTGCGAGTGACTCTCGATCCCGATGACTTGCCGACGGACAACATCAGCGAGGCGGTCATCGTCGTGGCGGAAGCGGTGCCGGTGCTGCTCGTGGATGGCGACCCGCGGCCGGAGCCGGTGCAAAGCGAGACGTTTTTCATACACGCCGCGCTAGCGGCGACCGGCAATGAAACTCCGTGGGTTAAGCCGACGACCGTGAAGTGGGCTGAATGGAACGTGGGGCACGTTTTCAACGTGCCCGTTAATCCAAAACCAACTGAACCGAAGTCTGTTGTTCCGAAGCCGAACGTGAAACAGGGCGGGCAGGTTGAAAACCTGCCCCACGAGCCGAACGACCTCGACAAGTACGCGGCCATCGTGTTGGCGAATGTGCCGAAGTTGACCGACGCTCAACTCGCCGCAGTGACCGATTACGTGCGGCGTGGTGGTGGCGTCGGACTCGCACTTGGCAATCAGATTGATCGGGACAGCTACAACCACCGACTCTTTGCGGACGAAACCGGATTGCTCGGCGTGTCATTGAAGGACATCGAATCGGAGACCCCAGAGCAACGTGAACAGGGTGTGATGATCTCCAACGCGACGCTCGAATCGCCGTGGTTGCAACGCTTCCGAGCGGAGCGCGGCGCGGCATTCACGACCGCTCGGTTCAGTCGCTGGTGGAGTGTGGAAATGAAAGAAGGCAGAAGGCAGAAGGCAGAAGGCAGTGAAGACACAGACGATGAGTCGGAGAAAGTCGCAGTCGAACGTCCGGCAGCGATCGCGCTGGCTCGATTGCAGACCGGAGCGCCGTATCTTGTCGGCGGTCAGTTTGGTCGCGGCAACGTGTTGCTGCTGACGTCGCCGTTGGATGCCGATTGGAACACTCTGCCGGCCAGGCCTGACTTCGTCGCGTTCGTGCATGAGTTGCTGTTTCAACTCGCGTCGCGCCGCGGCGAGCGAAATGTTTCCGTCGGACAACCGCTCGTCAGTCAGATGCCGAGCGCTGCTCCGCCTGCGGAAGCCGGGCCTCCAGTGTCCTTTGTGTTTGAAGGCCCGGATGGCGAACCGCACGAGGCAAAGTTCAGTGGCGATGGTGCCTCGGAGTTGCTCGTGCTCGATGACACATCGCTGCCCGGCGTGTATGCACTACGCCGAAAGGAACCGGCAGATGAGCAGCGTCTCACCGGCAAGGCCGAGGCCAATCGGAAACCCGCCAAGCCGCTGGCCGCAAAAGGCCGTGAATTGTTCGTGGTCAACGCGGATCGTGCCGAGTCCAACCTCGCGCCGCTGACGGACGAGCAAATCACGTCGATCACCGCCGACGAGCGACTGACGTTCATCCGAGAAGGACGGGAGATACAGGCAGCGGCTTCCAACGAGTTGCCGCGCTACGAGCTCTGGCAACTGTTGTTTCTGGCGTTCCTGGCCTTGCTTGTCGGCGAAGTGCTGCTGACTCGCAAGCTGGTGCGAGGCGGGCATGTCGCAGCCGACTCGTGAGCTGCCGATTTCTGCGCCTGCCCGCGTCTGAACGACGTGGACACAATCGACGTATCTCGCTGAAATACGCCGCCTTCCCACCCTCGACACTGCTGCTTGATCGTCATGCCCAGCCCGCAATCCCGTATCAACCGAGCTTTCGACTTGCTGATTCAAGGGGTCGCCCCGTTTGTCGAGCGGGAACTTCAAGGGTGTTATCGCGACAACTGGCAAGAGGCGGCACGCAGCAGCTTTCGCGAAGATCGCGGCATCGCGATCAACAAGGGTGAGACGATTCGCTGGGACACGCACTCGCTGCTGACGGTCATGTGGGACCAGTGGAACGGTGTGTTCCGGCACAAGCTGGGGTTCCTCGAACGTAGTCTGGTTAGCGAACTGCGCGAGTACCGCAATCGTTGGGCCCATCAAACGCAATTTGGCTTTGAGGACATCTACCGCATCCTCGACGACGTCGAACGGCTGTTGAAAGTCGTCGGAGCCTCGGAAGCTGAGACCGTGCGTCAGGAACGTCAGGCTCTGATGCGAGAGGAAGTCTCAGAAGAACTCAATCGCACGTCGAAGGCGATGCTCGCGCGCCGGAACTTTGGAGAAACACTGGCGGTCTACATCGTCTGCGCGGCGGCACTGTCTTACACGGTCATTACCGAGTGGGGGACGCCTGGCTGGATCGTCGCCGTGTTGATCGTGATCTTGTTCGCGCTACTGACCTACAAACGCTTGCAGCCGCAGCCGCTGACCCTCGGACCACATGAGTGCCAGAGTTGTCATCGCATCATTTACAGTACGCTCTGCCCGTACTGCCAACCCGCGAAGATCGACGTAGTGCCGGAAGTGTGATCGCGGTGTTCGAATCCAAACAAAGCCGCGGGCCTCGTGGCTGAGCCGTTCGAGTCGAAACTCGAGGGTGAACGCCAGGAGACCCGCGGTTGGTTCGGCTCGCCGGTCCCTGCGGAGCGTCGAGCCGGAGTGTTTGGTCGGTGAACTCGCCAGCACGAAGCGCCAGCGAGTGGTTCAGGCCAGCATCACTCGCTGGCGCGTCGTGCTCATTCTGCATGAGTTGAGATCGTGGTTTTCATCCCGGACCTACGCGGCCGGTTGTTCCGGCAGGGCAATTTGTTCGGACAGATGCACTTTGTAATATCGACTGCCGCGTGTGTCGTAAAAGTAAACGTCGTTGTGATCGCTGGCCCAGACGGCTCCGAGACGCACTTGCCGCGGCCCCTGTAACGAGAACTGATAGCCGCACAGCTTGCCTTGCTTGATCAGCGGGGCATGCCGGACTTTCGTTTGCTCCAGCAGCAGGTTCTCTTTGTCGCAGAGCTTCGTGCGCACGAACGATTGCAGTTCGTCGAGCGTCCGAATTCCCAGCACGATGTCACTCATCACGTCCGTCTCCGAGTGTTGCCGAAGGGATATCGGCCGAGCGATCACGAAGCTGCGTTCCGTCACTGGCTCGCCGAGCAACCGACAACGCTGGCTTGCCCCGCACGATGCGACTCGGCGGACGAACCGTTCCCGGTGGAACTTTTCGAGCCGGGTTGAATCCGCATCGCGGACAAATTCGCTACCATGCCCCCTCGCTCAGCGAACCGACTCGGCCGCGGTAAGTCCCACTGAAGTCAGACACTGAGCCTCACGGAAACTTTGCCGATTGTGCCTGTTGAAATGAACCACGGTGAGCCGGTGGGCGTCAGCCCCCGGACGTTGCCGTTCGCCGAAATCGTCCGGGGGCTGACGCCCTCCGGCTCGCAGTAACACCAAGAATTGAAGGAGTCTTCTCGTGCCCGTCATCGCCCCAGCTTCACTGATCGAATTTGCCGTCCAACTGCTCTCCAAAGGGGGAGCCGACTCCGAGGAATCCGGCATCGTCGCCGACAGCCTCGTGCAGGCGAACCTGCGCGGACACGATTCGCACGGAGTCATGCGAATCCCCTTTTACCTGCAAAACGTGAAGAGCGGCCGACTGCATGCCGGGTCGCGGCTGACGATTCTGCGAGAGACCCCCAGCGTGCTCGTGACCGATGGCGGCTGGGGATTCGGACAAGTGCTGGCTCGCGACCTGACGAACCGACTCATCGCAAAAGCCGCGAGCACCGGCATCGCGTGCGGTTCGCTGCGTCAATCGGCACACATCGGTCGCTTGGGCGAGTACGCCGAGATCGCCGCCGCGAAAGAGATGGCTTCGATCATCGTGGCCAACACGCACGGCGGCGCGCCGCGCGTCGCTCCGGTGGGCGGCAAGCGTCCGCGATTGGGAACGAACCCGCTGTGCATGGGGATGCCGCGAGCGAGCGGTGCGCCGTTCGTACTCGACTTTGGCACAAGCGCGACGGCCGAAGGCAAAGTCCGCGTCAAACACATTGCGGGTCAGCCGATTCCTCTGGGTTGGGTGCTCGATCCCGACGGCAAGCCGACGACGAATCCGGCGATGCTGTACGGCGATCCGCCGGGCACAATTCTCCCGATGGGTGGCGATCAGGCCTACAAGGGCTTCGGTCTGTCGTTTTTGATCGAGATGTTTTGCGGAGGTCTTTCGGGAGGTCCGTGCGTCGGCCCGAATCCGCCGCCGCCGCTGGGCAACGAAGCGATCTTCATCGTGATCGATCCGAAACTGTTCTGTGGTGTCGAGCACTTGTTCCAGCAAGTCACCGGCTTGGAAGAGTTCGTCCGCAGCGTGCCGCTGATCGACGGCGTCAAAGAAGTCACGCTGCCCGGCGATCCCGAACAGCGTGTCCTCGCCGACCGAACAGCGAAGGGCATCCCGTTGGATGATGGCAACTGGCAAGCGCTGCTGAAACTCGCCGGCGAATTGAACGTCGCGGTACCGAGCGTGGCGTAGCGCGTAGCCCGGACGCCTACGTCCGGGCCGTTCGGACGTAGGCGTCCGAACTACGGAGGCTTTCCCGATGGCAGTCGCCACCGATATTCAGAAACAACGCGCGATCGAGGCGGCACAGGGCTACCTGATGCTCGACCTTCCCGATGCGGCGTTGCGACGGTTGGGACTGTTTCAAGACACCGAAACGCCTGCCGAGGTCGAACAACTTCGCGGCGAAGCGTTCCGCTTGAAAGAAGACTACGTGCGCGCGTTGCAGCACTTCGAGCGGGTTCCGGACGACGCGGAAAAAAATCTCGATTTGCAGATGGGGAAGGCGTGGTGCTTCAAACGCATCGGCCGGCTCGACAAGGCGATCGAGTCGATGCGGGCGGCGTATCGAGGTTCGCCGAAAGTCGCGATCGTGCTCTACAACCTTGCCTGCTACTTCTCGCTCGCGGGTGAGAAAGAGGAAGCTCTCTCGTGGCTTGCACGAGCGTTTCGCATGGACAATTCGCTGCGCAATCTCGTGCCGCGCGAGACCGACTTTGACCCGTTCCGCAATGACCAGGACTTCATCTACCTGATGCAACTTTCCGAGCCGAAGGAAAGTCGCAAGAAGTCATGAACGACATCGAGACCGAACGCCTGCGAGATCATCTGACGACGATCGTGCGACCGCGCCCCAGCGGCAGCGCGGAGTTGGAGTCGCTGCGAGGATACGTCAGCGAGCAACTCACGCAGTTCGGTTGGACGGTTCGCCGACACGAGTTTGAAACCGTTTCCGAAATCGGTGATCGCCTGACCGGCAGCCAGTTGATCGCGACGCTGCCGAGTTCGTCGACGCCTGCCGATTCGTGGTTGTGTGTCGCCGCGCATCTCGATTCGCGGCCAGAAACTCCCGGAGCCGACGACAACGCGACCGGCGTGGCCGGTCTGCTGGAGATCGCCCGCTGCTGGCCCGATTGGCGACCGGAACAGGGAGCGAACGTCGAACTCGTCGTCACCGATCTCGAAGAGCACGGCATGTTGGGCGGTGCAGAACATGCGAAGTTGTGGCTCGCGCGGTCGGGGCGGCTGATCGGCATGGTCGCACTGGAGATGATCGGCTACTGCGATCAGCGGCCGAACACTCAGGCTCTGCCGAAACAACTCGTCGGCAAGTACCCGACGACCGGCAACTTCATCGCCGTTATCGGCAATCAGAATTCGACGGCGCTCATCGAATGTTTCGGCAGTGGCCTGAAGGAAATCCCGCGACTGCCGGTCGAGACCCTGCAAGTCCCGGAGAACGGCAACCTGCTGCAAGCGGTTCGGCTGAGCGATCACAGCCCCTTCTGGGACGCCGGCTTCCCGGCCGTAATGATCACCGACACCAGCTTCCTGCGCAACCCGCACTACCACCGCGGCAGTGACACGATCGAGACGCTCGATCTGGAGTTCCTCCGCCAAGTCACCGCCGGTTGCCTGCGAGCGATGCGTCTCGTAGTTCGGACGCCTACGTCCGAACTCACTGGTGACCGGACGTAGGCGTCCGGTCTACGGAGACTTCCTCGACCGTGGCTGCGTGTTGATCCAAAACGCGCGGCGTCGTTCGTCGAGCTGTCCGATCGTCAGCCGCTCGATCTCGCCACCTGCGCCTCGCGAGTGTTGCACGATCAACTCGACGAGATTCTCCTCGCCGCATCGTCGTCGCAACCCTTCGACGACTCCGAACTGAAACCGCAATTGCGGAGAGATCGGCACGTCCAACGCCGCCAGCGACCAACGATCGAGCGGCAATTCACCATCCGTCACGCATCGCCGAGCGGACTCCGGCAAGCGTTGTATCCCTGCGTCGGTGAGTGTCACGCTGACACGCTCGGAGCGCGCCGAGTACACGCTCCAGGCCAGCCAACGATCGCACAGCCCCCAGCGCTCGGTCACCGGCCAGACGCAAACGAAGGCGACGACCGCTGTTTGTAGTCCCGCCTTCAGGCGGAACGTCGTCCGTTGCGAAGAGCCGCCTAAAGGCGGAACTACGAACGTGCTCGTTCCGAACAGCAGCCAGTTGTGTCCGATGAACGCCACGTTCCACAGCAACACGCCCGGACGATGTCCCAATCCCAGTGGACCCAATGCAAGGATCAGTCCGACGTGCAGCGCTGTCGCAGCGATCAAAGCCGTTCGTCGAGTGCGTGGCCAGCACAATCCGACGGCCACCAGCAACTCACCGATGGGAAGAAAAATCGCCAGCCATGATTTCACACTCGCCGGCCAATGGACCGCGTTGATGCCGACGGATCGAAACAACGCCTCGATCAGCGTCTGTCCGTGTGAGGCGACGAAATCCGCATCGAGCTTCGAGATCGCGGACCAGAAATAGATGTTGATGGTCAGCACGACGTGGGGCAGGTTTCCAACCTGCCTGTCATTCGATTTGGCGGGCAGGTTGAAAACCTGCCCCACGTTCGTTGAACTCCACCAGATCGCCATCAGCAAAAGTTGCCACGCCCACGGCTGAAGTCGGTGCTGATCGAGAACTATCAACACGCCAAGCGAAACAGCGATTGCGATCCAACTTCGACGCGAATCCGGTTTCCAAGCAGCCGCTGCGAGCGTTCCCAACAGTACTCCGAACGCTAGCCAGTCCGTGAACAGCGGTATCGATCCGGCCCAGTCCAACAGCGGCACTTGCGGGAACTCCGTCTGCGGAGTCCACAGTTTCCATGTCGCACCGAACAGCGCGAGTCCCGCCACGGCCCACCAGCGGCGGAGCATCGTTTCACGTTCGTGTTCAGCCGCAACAACGTCAGCCATACGACTTGAAATAGGCGATCGCGCCGGCAACGGCAAGCACGAAGAGCACCATCAGCGTGATCTTCCAGACGCTGTAGGGCCGCTCGCCCTGGACCTCGCCTGTGACGGCGTTGACGAGGACTTGAAACGTCTTGTCGTGATAGCGGTAGGCCAGCAACCAGACCGGTAGCAGCAGATGCTTGAAAGTGATCGCGTCGTAGCGGGTTTGAATCTTGTCGATCCGCTGCTTATCGCCGCCGATCTGATTGCGGACGTCCGACTCGATGCCCGCGTCGATCCGTTTCTTCGCGATCGGGAAGCCTTCGCCGAGTTCTACTTCGTAGGTCCGAGCCATGAATCCCGCGAGCAACTCCTGCGTAAACGGCTGAATGTTGTCGAGTGTCCACGGCTCCAGCGAATCCATCAAATCGCGGTTCATTCCCTTCGTCGCCAGCACAAGCACGTCGTCAAAGAACCGCTGATGACTGCCGCTGACCGACGTCCAGCGCGTGTGCGTCTCCGTGTGCGTTTGATTGTTGCTGTCCGTGACGGTCACCGTGTAATCGTCACCGCGCGCGCCCCAGTAGCGGCTGAAGGTCAGCGAGTCGTACGTCCAAAACGGCAGGTACACGCCGTTGAAACGTCCCTCGACGCCGCGCTGCAAGAATTCATTCGGCGCGAACCAGCGCGACCGCACCCACTCGGACAAGTTCATCCGAGCTTTTTCTTTCTCCACTTGAAATGACAGGATGCCATGCACCGGCACTCGCTTGGGAGAGTCATGCACTTTGTCTCGTTGGAGCGGCACACCGCAATACGGACACTCGCTGCTGGTCAGCGATCCGACGAAGACGACGTTGGCTCCGCAGCCGCAACGGACTTCGCTTTGGCCCTCGTTCGTGTTGTCACCGGACTGCTGCTGCCACTCGCGGACTTTTTCTAGGATTGCATGGAAGTCTTGTTCGGTGATCTCGGCATCGGGAGCCAGTTCGATCAACTTCTCGTGTCCACAGTACGAGCACTTGAGGTCTTGTTGCCCGATGTGGAATTCGAGGTCCGCTCCGCAATTCTCGCAGGGAAAGACGCGCCCCTTGCCGTCGTCAACGGTGCGGCCGGGTTTGTCCGAGTTGGGTAAAACTGGCGAGTCTGCCATCGACGAACACCACCCCACCGGGCTTGCCCCGGTGGCTCGCGGGATTCTGCACTACTCGAACGAATGGACGCGCGGAAACACCTCCAGGCGGAGTAGTGCAAAAGCCTGGAACCACCGGGACAAGCCCGGTGGGGTGAGGGCAAAAATCATTTCGGCAGCGGCGGCGGTGCGGCTCCGAAGAGGCCGGAGGTTTGAGCCACCTCGCCGGCGGGTAGCCAGTTGCTCATGCCCGCGCACCAGACGAGCGTCGCACGATCAAGTTGTCCGGCTTGAATTGCCGACTGAATCTGAGCGAGCGAATACGGCCCGGACGACTGTCCGCCGATCGCCGCGTGCCATGTCGCACCGCTCGGCAATGGCGGTGGCGCTCCCACCGGTTGCGCGACCGGAGCCGCGCCCATCTGAGCCATCCGATTTGCCATCGCGAAGCCCATGCCGAGGCCCATCCCTTCGGCTCCGCCACCGCCGGGGTTCTCGGCGGAGGCCATCATCGCGTTGCCCATTTGGTATTGCTGGTACTTGTTCATGTCGCCGACGACGCCCATGCTGGTGCGAGTGTCGAGAGCCTTCTCGACCGCTTCCGGCAACGACACGTTGACGATGAAAAGCTGCGGAATGTCCAGTCCGTATTCATCGTCGATTCGCTCAGCGACGAGTTTGCGGAGTTCGACCGCCATCTCCTGATAGTGCGATGCCAAGTCCAGCGCGGCGATTTTGGACGTTCCCAACATGTCGGTGAACGCCTGCGTGATGATCGACCGCATCAACTCCGACAGTTCATCACTGTTGAACTCGGCGTTCGTGCCGACCAATTCTTTCAGCAGAGCTTTCGGATCGACCGCCTTGAGTGTGTAGGTGCCGAAGGCTCGCAGTCGGATCGGGCCGAATTCCGGATCGCGGAGCATCACGGGATTCGGCGTGCCCCATTTCATGTCGGTGATTTGCCGCGTGCTGACGAAATACACCTCTGAGCGGAACGGACTGTTGAAGCCGTGTTTCCAGCCCATGATCGTGCTGAGGATCGGCAGATTGTCCGCCTTGAGTTCGTAGTGGCCTTCCTCGAAGACGTCCGCGATCTCGCCGCGATGCACGAAGACCGCCTTCTGTCCCGGACGCACGATGAGCTGCGCTCCGTTTTTGATCTCGTTTTGATACCGCGGAAACCGCCAGACCAGCGTGTGCTTGGAATCATCGATCCACTCGATGATGTCAACCAGTTCGCCGCGTAGCTTGTCGAACAACCCCATGATGTGATCTCCCAGAGAAGTGAAACGGCCGACTGGCCAGTCGCGGCGGATTCTACGAACGCCCCCGCCGCGACGGTAGCGGACGGGGATTCGTCACGGAGTCAGGAATCTTGGTGGCAGCGGCCGATCCCGCGACCCGACTCACAAATTCCACCACTCGATGTAGGCTGTAACAAGCGAATCAATCCACTCGATCCGACACGCCAGCCGCAGCGGTTCGTAAAACGCGATCACCCAGTAGTCCGCCGACGTCGAGACGTACATGCCGCTGTACCAGACCCACCACATCGGCCCGATCGAGAGCACGTACAGCGTCAGCAACACCGTCAGTGCGAGGCCTCGTCGCACGGCCCATCGGCGGAACTTCAACCAGGTCAACCCGGTGGGCGGAGTGACTGCGATCGTCGTTTCGGACATGGGCGTTGCGATGGACATGCCGCCAAGCTACCGCGCGAACTGCGCGGCGGCGAGCGTGCAAATGACTTCGCCGCGAGATTGTCCCACCCCCGCGAACTTTCAGCCGGTATGCAACGATGGCCGTTCGCCGTGAGGCCGATATACTCCGCCGCCTCTTTCCTGCCGCTACTTTTCTGGACGTGAACGGGACGACGAGCCGTGCGGACATGTCGCTTGGTGACTCTGGGTTGCAAGGTCAACCAGTACGAAACGCAATTGGTCAAAGAGGCTCTGCTGCGCGCTGGCTTTCGCGAGGCAGTCGATGCCGAACCTGCCGACTTGTGTGTCGTCAACACCTGCACCGTGACCGAGAACGCCGATTCGCGCGGGCGGCAAGTCGTGCGGCAATTGGCTCGTGAGAATCCCAATTGCCAGACGATCGTGACCGGCTGCTACGCGACTCACGATCCGGATTCGGTGGCTCGACTGCCGAACGTGATTGAAGTCGTCCCCGACAAACGGGAGCTGCCCGATGTGCTGCTGCGACTGGGTGTCGCCGAGTTTCCCACCGGGATCAGCCGCTTCGACGGACACAAGCGAGCGTTCGTGAAAGTGCAGGACGGCTGCCTCTTGCGCTGCGCCTACTGCATCATTCCGCAGGTGCGGCCGAGACTTGAAAGCCGCACGCCCGATGACATCGAAGCGGAAATCCGCCGGCTGATTGAGTTCGGCTACGAAGAAATCGTGCTGACCGGGATTCACGTCGGCCATTACGGCGTCGACACGACGCGCGGCCGATCGGGGCTGCCCCCGTTTCGATTGTGGCATCTGCTGCAACGGCTCGATCAGATTCCCGGACGTTGGCGACTGCGACTGTCGAGCATTGAGGCAGCCGAGTTCAGCGACGACTTCATTTCCGCCGCCGCCGACTGCGAGCATCTCTGCCCGCACTTTCATCCGGCGTTGCAAAGCGGTTCAGATACGGTGCTCGCGCGAATGCGGCGACGGTATCGGGTCGCTCAGTTTTTGGAGACCGTCGCCAAACTGAACGAGCGGCTCCCGAACCCAGCCCTCTCGACCGACGTGATCGTCGGCTTCCCCGGCGAGACCGACGAAGAATTCGAGCAGACACTCGACACTTGCCGGCAAGCTCGATTCATGAAAATTCACATTTTCCCGTTCAGCCGCCGCCGCGGAACTCCCGCGGCCACGATGCCGAATCAGGTTGCCGCGCCGACCAAGAAACGACGTTGCCAGGAACTCGCGCGGTTGGAATCGGAGCTGACTCGACAGTTCGCGTCCACGTTGGTCGGCCTCCCTGTCGAAGTTCTCGTCGAAGGCGTATCGGCAATTCGGACAGGATTCGTGCATGGGACAGATCGCCGGTACACGACGGTCGAGTTGCCCGGAAACTCACGGGATTTTGGGCACTTGGTCACGGGAACGGCTCAACGAATTGAGGCTGACGAATTGGTCGCGATCCGATTTTCCGCCCCAAATCTGGCGAGCGTCTTTGCCCCGGATTGCTTAGAATCCCCGCCCACTCATCGAGCAACAACGGACTGTGCGATCCTGGAATCCCCGGCCTGAAAACTCCAAGTGTCGGCCGGTTCGCGACGAACTCGAAATCTCGAAGGTGCGATTCATGCCTCTGCCCGATCAGCCCAACAGCTTCATCACGCTCGAAGAACACGGTGACGTGTTGGTCGTCCGGTTCAAGATGCGACTGCTCAACGATGAGGAGAACATCGAGCAGTTGGGTCAAGAACTGTTCTCGCTCGTCGAGCAGGCCAACTGGCTGAAACTGGTGCTCGACCTGACCAATGTCGAATACCTGACCAGTTCGGTGTTGGGCAAGCTCATCACGCTGCACCGCAAGCTGCACCGCAATCAGGGCAAGATGGTTCTGTTCGGCTTGTCCGACGGCGTGGATGCGATCCTGCGAACCAGCAAGTTATTGACGTACTTCGCCATCGCCGAGAACCGCGATGCAGCGATTGCTCAGTTGGCCTCCTGACCGTGATGGGGATGAGGCAACCGTGGCTCCGCTGATTGTGATCGAAGGCATCGACGGATCGGGCAAAGGGACGCAAGCCCAACAACTGACCGAGCGACTGACTGCCACCGGCCGCCGAGTCCAACTGCTCAGCTTCCCGCGTTATCGCGAGACGCTGTTCGGCCACGCGATTGGCGATTTCTTGAACGGCCGCTTCGGACAATTGAACGAGGTCCATCCGTTTCTGGCTTCGGTGCTGTACGCCGCCGACCGCTTTGAATCGAAGAGCGTGCTGAGCGACGCGCTGCAACAGTCCGACGTCGTCGTCTGCGATCGCTACGTGCCGTCCAATCTCGCGCATCAAGGAGCCAAGCTCGACGGTGCCGAACGCGACGAACTGCTGCGGACGATTGATCGGATCGAGTTTGAAGTGTTCACGCTTCCGCGCCCCTCGCTCGTCGTGCTGCTGGATGTGCCGGTCGAAATCGCTCAACGCAACATCGCTGCCAAGAAGCCTCGCAGCTACACGGACAAAGCCGCCGACCTGCAAGAGGCCGACGCCGTGTATTTGCAACGAGTGCGCGACGTCTACCTGCAACTCGCGGCTGCCGATTCCAATTGGCGGCGAGTCGATTCGGCGAGCGCCGGCCAGCAACGCTCGATCGCCGAAATTGGCGACGACATCTTTGATCAAGTCACTTCGGCGATGCGATGTACTGCGCTCGGCTGAGCATGGCACAAACCCCACCGAGCTTGTCTCGGTGGAAACGGGACTTTGCACTAGCGTTGAGCGTTGTGCGTAGTGCAAAAGCCCAAAAACCACCGAGGCAAGCTCATTGGTATCTACACAAGTCATTAAATTCGGTAGCCATCGCTGGATGGAATCGAAATACGGCTGAAGGATCAGCGGTTGGTGACACGTTGTCGAGAACTTGTGCGGCGGCATTGTGATGCCGTGCCCAGCGGAG
>CAMDPK010000143.1 GCA_945904015.1 Candidatus Kuenenia stuttgartensis
CTCGGCGGCTGCACGAGAAGATGCGTGGCGAAAAGCTGCGGGTCTGGTTCGCTCCGGAAGACATGCAGGGGGGCCAGAAACTCATCGAGCAAATCGACCGGGCCATCCAGGTCAACGACCGCCTGCTGCTGGTGCTCTCGGAGCACAGCATGAACAGCGAATGGGTACAGACCGAGCTTCGCAAAGCTCGCCAGGCCGAACTCCGCGAGCATCGCCAGAAACTGTTCCCCATCCGGCTGGTGAGCCTCGACCGCATCCGCGACTGGAGCTGCTTTGACGCCGACACCGGCAAAGACCTGGCCGTCGAACTCCGCGAATACCACATCCCCGACTTCTCGAACTGGAAAAACCACGACGCCTTCGAGTCCGCCTTCGACGACCTGCTCCGCGATTTGCGCGCGCAGGCGGCCAAGCCGTGATTCACCGGGAATTCGTAGGGTGTGGTCGAGTCAGCGAGACCCACCAACTCACTCCGCAATTGGATGGTGGGTCTCGCTGACTCGACCGCACCCTACTTGCGATGCGAGGAATTCAGGCGAGGATGTCGTGGACCACTCGTCCCGCGACGTCAGTCAGGCGGAAGTTGCGGCCGGCGTAGTTGTGCGTCAGGCGTTCGTGGTCCATGCCCAGCAGATGCAGCGCGGTCGCGTGCAGGTCGTGCATGTGAACTTTGTCTTTGACGGCATGATGGCCCCACTCGTCAGTCTCGCCGTAGGCGAAGCCCGGCTTCACACCGCCACCCGCCAACCAGATCGTGAAGCCGCCGGGGTTGTGGTCTCGGCCCGTACCGTTCTGCTGGGCGTACGGAGTGCGGCCGAACTCGCCGCCCCACCAGACCAGCGTGTCTTCCAACAAGCCGCGTTGTTTGAGATCGGCCAGCAGCGCGGCGACCGGTTGATCGACCGCCTTCGCGTGATCGCCGTGTTTGGGCATGTTGCTGTGCTGGTCCCAAGCGGGGTTCGCCGAGTTGTCCGCGTAATTGACTTGGATGTATCGCACGCCGGACTCGGCCAAGCGGCGAGCCATCAAGCATTGCCGGCCGAAGTCGTCGGTCGGTTTCTGGTCGATGCCGTACATCGCCAGTGTCTCTTTCGATTCCTGGTTGATGTCGAACACTTCGGGTGCATAGTTCTGCATCCGAAATCCCAACTCGAACGAATCGAGCACCGCTTGCAGTTCGCCATCGCCGGAATGCTGCGAAATCTGCTCGGCGTTGAGCGACCGGATCAGCTCGAAACGCTCGCGCTGCTCGGCCAGCGAGAGCCGATCGTTGCTGAGGTTTCGCACCTGAGCTTCTTTCGTTGGGATGCCCGCGCGGCCAATGGCCGTCCCCTGATAGACCGGCGGCAGGAATGCGCTGCCGAAGTTGCGCGGCCCGCCGTTCGCGATCGCCGGGCAGATCGACACGAACGCCGGCAGGTTCTGGCTCTCGGTTCCGAGTCCGTAGCTGATCCACGCGCCGACCGACGGCCGAATCAAATTCGTCGAGCCGGTGTGCAAGAACAACGTCGCCGGCCCGTGAGCGACTCCCTCGGTGTGCATGCTGCGGATCATGCACAGGTCATCGACATGCTCGGCCATGTGTGGGAACAGTTCCGAAGCCCAACGGCCGGACTCACCGTGCTGCCGAAACTTCCACAGCGGTTTCATGACTCGGTGCTGCACAATCTTGCCGGTCTTGGCCAGCGTGCGAGCATCATCAAACTCGCGCATCTGCCCGTCGTGCTGATCGAGCAGCGGCTTGTGATCGAACGAATCGACATGGCTGACCCCGCCCGCCATGAAGAGAAAAATCATCCGCTTCGCCCGCGCCGGATGATGCGTGCCCTTGGCGGCCAACGGATTGCTTGCCGCACCGGCTTGCGGGGCCAGTCCCGCCAACGCGAGTTGACCAAAGCCGCAAGCGACCGTCTGCAGCGCGTGACGGCGAGAGACGAATGGCAAAGACGAGAAAGCACTCATCGAAAACCTCTGCGAGTGATGATGTCGCCGAGTTGAGCTTACCCGGCATTCTTCAATTTCAACAACGACGATACGGCATCGCGCCAGTCAGACTCAATCCAATCGGCTTTGCTGCCATCAACTTCTACAACTTTCCAGCCTGCCAGCCGCACCGATTCGGCCACTTTACGCTTCAAGTCTGTCGTAGATCCATGAAACAACATTGGACGGCGAAGTCGCTGATGCTGGAGATAGCTCACGAACTTCCCGGTCGTTTGTGAACTCCATTCATCACACGCCAACCATTCGCTGCCCAGTGAAATGAATCGCGTGCCTGGAAGAACATGCCAGATACCTCGATCCCATCCGCGAGTCGTCGGTCTTGAGACCATCACCAGTTCAGGATCGAGTTTGGTGAGAATCTGCTTCATGCGCCGTGTTTGCGAATCATCCGTTTCCAGCACGACCGCAATTGGCTTCTTTGACAGCGGCCACTGAGCGGCCTTCTTCACCAAACGGTCAATGCGTCGGCAATCACGACAACGAATTGCTCCTGCATTGATTGATCCTTTTGCGACCTCGTACCACCACTGCTGTTGCCTAACGGTCCACACTTCCTCTTTGCCGCAATCAACACAAGTGAATTCTGTGTCGCTGTACTCGGTCGGCGGACAGTAGCTGTTGTTCGGAGCTTGCTTCGACAAATCCGCAAGGATCAGCGAGCCGTCAGCGATCATCTTTTGGCGGCGCGTTTGCACAGGATCAACAACTTTCGCGGCGCGAGCCGCATGTAATTCTCTGGCCTTCCGCTTTCCACTTCCCGGTCGCTTGCGTTCGGTAGCCATGATCCTCGTTCAGAGCTTGGAGGCGTTACTCGATGTATCGGAAATCCACACTCGCGAACAACGCTTGGAAGAGACGCTCCCAGGCGATGGGACTCGGAACGGTGTTCTCCGCACTGGGGGTAACGATTCGCAGGGCAATGTCCCGTTCGCGCGCGGTCGGCTGGCGGCCGAGAGTCTGGCGATAGGCGGATTCGACGCGCTGCTGGTCGGTGAGATCGGGTTGGGCCAGCAGTTCGCGAGCGGCGTCACGGGACTCGTCCATGACGAACGGCGAGTTCATCAGGTACAGCGCCTGCGTCGGCACGGTCGTGACGTTGCGGCGGCCGATGGAGAGGTTCGGATCGGCAAAGTCGAACGCCTCGAAGAGTTCCAGCAGACGGTTTCGCAGGATTGGCGTGTAAACGCTGCGGCGTGAGTCATCGAAAACGTAAGTCATCTCGCCGATGTTCGCGTTCGGGCCGTCCTGCTTCGGATTGCGAAGCGTGCGGCCCAGCATCGTGCGATCGAGTGAATCGCTGGTCAGCAGCATCGCGTCTCGAATCGCTTCGGCCGTGAGCCGGCGGCGGTTCTGCCGCCAGAGCAGTCGGTTTTCGGGATCGGCCGAGATTTGAGATTTGAGATTTGAAGTCTTCACTTCGCTTGCCAGTCCGTACGTTCTCGACAGCACGATCTCGCGGGCCAGCGACTTCACCGACCAGCCGTGATTCATCAGTCGCGTCGCGAGATGATCGAGCAATTCCGGATGCGATGGCGTCTCGCCGGTCGTGCCGAAGTTGTCCACGGTGCGAACTAAGCCGACGCCGAACAGATGATGCCAAACACGATTGGCCAACACGCGAGCGGTCAACGGATTCGACCGGCTGGTGATCCACTCGGCCAGTTCGCGTCGGCCGCTTTCCTTCGCCGAGGGTTGTGCCGGCGAACCGTAGCTGGCGACCTGCAAGAATCCGCGCGGAACCTTGTCCCCCTTCGAGTGGACGTTGCCGCGGATGCGGATGTTGGTGTCTTCGAGTTGCTTGGCCTCTTCGAGCGACATCGCCATCGGGCGGTATGGGGCACGGTCGTTGAGTTCTTTGAGTTGCTTTTCAAAGGCTTTGAGGTCAGGCAACGACGGGCGAGCGGTGGGTGTCAACCCACCGAGGTTTTTCCCGGTGTCCTTGCCTTGAGGTACAGCCTGAGGAACTTTCGACTCGGAGGACTGACGTCCTCCGCTCGCCTGGGCGGAGTCGGCCGGCAGCAGTTGCAGCGCATCGACGATGACGTGGCCGTTGGTCCCTTCGTTGCTGATGAGGACGTACCACTGGCCCGACTCGTCGAAGCGGAACTTGCCGAGCGACACAAAGCGATGGTCGATCGGCGGCGGCGTGCGCTGATTGATCTTCAGGTCGTGCTCGCCGTCGAGGTCCAGAATCTCAATGGGAACATTCGTCGCGCGCGAATCTCCAGCGTTGTACGCCAGGCGGACTTCGTACACGCCGGCCTTCGGGACGGTTGGAGTGAACGTCAGCGTCTTTTGGCCTTTGTCTTTGTTGCCGTCATGCGTGTAGCCGTCGCCGATGTAATGCCGGCTGAATTGCGAGTTCGTCCAGTCGCCGACCTTCTTCGCATCGGAATCATCCAGCACGATGCCGGTGAACGCCTTGAGTTCAATCGGCCCGCGCGGCGTGCCGGGTGAGTCGTCGTCATCGGCCCCGTTTTTCTTGTTGGCGGCGGCCAAGCGTTTCTCTTCGGCCTTCGCGACGTCGATCTGTTTCTTGAGATCCGCGACCGCGAGTTCGTGCTGCTTGACGGCGGCGGCTTGTTCGGCCGACGTCGGCAACGGGCGTTCGATCCACTTCGAGACGTTGTCGTGATCCAACAGGTGCGTGCTGCGGAAGATGCCGGCCAGGGCGTAGTAGTCGCGCTGCGGAATCGGATCGAACTTGTGATCGTGGCAGCGGGCACATCCGATCGTCATGCCGAGCAATCCTTTTCCCAGCGTGTCGATCTGCTCGTCAACGACGTCGAACTCCAATGCCTGCTTGTCTTGCTCTTCGTAGTTTGTCGGGCCGAGCACCAACAGCGCCGTCGCGACGAGTTGCTCTTCTTGTTGCTGCGGCGAATCGAACGGCAACAAGTCTCCGGCAAGCTGCTCCAGCACGAAGCGATCAAACGGTTTGTCGTCGTTGAACGAGCGAATCGCGTAATCGCGATACCGCCAGGCTTCGGGAAAAATCATCGACCGACCGCCACCGCTCGATTCCGCGAAGCGGGCGATGTCGAGCCAATGCCGGCCCCAACGCTCGCCGAAGTGCGGCGACGCCAGCAGCCGATCGACGACTTGCTCGCGAGCGTCCGGCGAGGAATCCGAAACGAAGTCGTCGATCTCGGCCGGAGTCGGCGGCAGGCCGATCAAGTCGAACGAGACTCGACGCAACCACGTCGCTCGATCCGCGTCACCGACAGGGCGAAGGCCGGCCGCTTCTTGTTTGGCGAGAATGAAACGGTCGAGATTGGATCTCGGCCACGAGACGATCTTCACGACTGGCGGAATCGGCGAAGCGATCGGCTTGAAACACCACAACTGTTTGCCGGCCTGGATGTCGATCTCTCGCCGAGCCAGCGCCTTCGCCGGCGCTTTGCGTGGATCAGGAGCGCCTTGCTCGACCCACTTCACGAAGTCGGCAACGACCTCTTCCGGCAGTTTGCCTTTGGGCGGCATCTCCATGCCGTCTTCGTACTTCAACGCTTGGATCAGCAGACTCTCTTGCGGTTTGCCCGGCACGATCGCCGGCCCGGAGTCGCCACCCTGTTTCCAACCGTCGCGGCTGTCGAGCAGCAGCCCCGCCTTCAGCGCCTTCGCGTCGGCCGAATGGCATTCGTAACAATGCAGGACGAGAACCGGCCGAATCTTCTTCTCGAAGAACTCGATGCCGGTCGGTTCATCGGCGGCCACCGCAAAAGCGGGCAACAGGCCCAAGACGAGGCCAGTCAAAAAGTGATTTCGATTCCGCATGTTGATGGGTTCTGACCGTTGGCAGGAATTTCGGAAGGCCAGAATGATAGACCACCAAGGCCACGGATTTCACGGATCAAACACGAATTTCAGACGACGGCCGCAGCAACTCGATGATTTCTCCGGGCGGCGGCATGCGTCCGCAACCCAATCGGCCGAGCCAGCCGCGAGTCTTCCAGCGATTGAACATTTCTTGTCCATCTCGTTCGATGCGGAAGCAGCCCCAGAAACCGGGACGACATTCGACGGTCAGACCCAATTCGTGACGCAGTGCCTCGGCGATCTGTTCCGCCGGTCTGTCGAAACCGCAAGTGCGGCAAAAGTGAATGACGACTTGCGGAGGCAAGGTGCGAGGCTCCTTTCGACGATTGGCGATCAGCTTTACAAATAGACCGTTCGCAGACTCACGACAACTCTGATTCAGGAAGCAACATGGCTGACACGCAGATTCATTCGACCGTGGACTTCGACAAGCCGGGCAAGCAGCACGGGCAATTGTGCATTCCGTACTCGTACAACCTCGGCGGTTGGGCGAATCTGATGGTGCCGATCACCGTGATCCAGAATGGCGACCGGTACTCCGACAAAGATGGCGACGGCGTCCGCGACACCGAGCACGATGGGCCGACCGTCCTGGCGATGGCCGGCAATCACGGCGACGAGTACCCCGGCCAAGTCGCAATCCTCAAGCTCTGCCGCGAACTGCAAGAGTCCGACGTGCGCGGCCGCGTCATTCTGATCCCCTGCCTGACAATGCCAGGGTCGAAGGCGATGACTCGGCTGTCACCGTTGGATGGCAAGAACTTCAACCGCTGCTTTCCAGGAAATCCAAGCGGGACGCCGTGCGAGATGCTGGCTCACTATCTGACAACCGTGCTGTTTCCGATGGCGGACATCGTGATCGACATCCACACGGGCGGGCGGAGCATGGACTTCGTGCCGTGCGCTCACATGCACTTGGTGCCGGACCTCGAACAGCGACGCCAAATGCTGGCCGGCACAGAAGCCTGGGGATCGGAATTTTGTTTCCTGTACGCGGACATCGCCGGCAGCGGCCTGCTGCCGGTCGAAGCCGAACGGCAGGGCAAGATCGTCATCACGACGGAAATGGGCGGCGGAGAGCCAGTCACGACGGCGGTTCACAAGCTGACTCAAAGCGGCTTGCGGCAAGTGTTGGTGCATTTCGGAGCGGTCAACGGCGAGCAGCGAACTCGGCAGCAGCGCGGCATCCCCCCGGCTCGTTGGGTGCAGGCGTTGCATCGCGATGATTACCGATTCGCGCCGGAGTCGGGCTTGTACGAAAATGTCGTCGCGTTGGGGCAAGACGTCGCCGCGAACGAAGTCGTCGGTCTGATCCATTTCATCGAACGGCCGGAACGCGAACCGGTGCCGGTGATCGCGCCGACGGGCGGTGTGCTCATCGGCTGTCGCGGCCCGTCGATGGTCGCTCAGGGCGATTGCGTCGCGTGTATCGCTCACGATGTGCCGGAAGACATGCTGCGAACGACATGACGGCGGTTGTAGGTTGGGACTCCGTCCCGACCAATTGCGTAACGGTCGGGACAAAGTCCCAACCTACGTCACATGACAGAAGTAGCACTTGAGGTAGTCGTTCTCCGGGCAGAACGGCGAGATCGGATGATCCGGCGCGGCTCCGCGTGATTCCAAGATGCGAATATCGCGGCTCGATTGAATCGCGACGTCGGCCAGCAACTGCTCGAAGTCTTGGCGAGTCACCATTCCCGAGCAACTGCACGTCACCAGCAATCCGCCCGGCTTCAGAACGGACACCGCCAATTGATTGAGACTGTGATAGGCTCGCAACGCCTGCGGCAGCGCGGCGCGGGTGCGAGTCAGCTTCGGCGGATCGAGCACGACCGTGTCAAATTGCTCGCCAGCATCGCGCAGTTTTTCGAGAGCTTTGAAACCATCGGATCGTTCCGCTCTCCAGCGATCGGCGACTCCGTTGCGTTCGGCGTTGCGTTGAGCAATCTGCAACGCCCCTTCCGACGAATCAATCGCCAAGACCTCCTTCGCGCCGCCTCCCGCGAGAGCCGCGATGCCGAAGCCTCCCGCGTAGCAAAAGACATCGAGCACTCGGTGCCCGGCCACGTATCGCTGCAACGCTCGATGATTGTCGCGCTGATCCAAATAGCCACCGGTCTTCTGGCCTTCGGTCAGGTCCGCCTCCCACTGCAATTCGTGCTCGCGAAAAATCAACGGCCTTGGCGGCGGCTCGCCCCAAAGCAGGCCATCGGAAATCTCAATACCCTCGGCCGACTGCATTCCCTTTTCGGTTCGCAGGACGATTCCGGCGGGTTGAGTCAGCTCGCGGAGCAATTCGATTAGCAATTCCCGGCGGCTCGCCAGCGCCAAACTGGTGAACTGCACGCTGAGCCAACGGTCGTACCGATCGACCGTCAGCCCCGACATTCCGTCGGCTTCGCTGTTGACCAGCCGATACGCGGTGACGTCATCGCTGTGGCCAAACAAGCCGTGCCGCAGTTGCAGAGCCGACTGCAATCGAGTCTTCCAGAACTTTCGGTCCAGCCGAGCGGCCTCGTCCCAGGAAAAGAGCCGCACACGAATCTGACTGTGAGAATTGAACACTCCGTGGGCGATGAATTCGCCTTCGTGAGATCGCAGCTCGACTTCGTCTCCGGGTTGCGGATCGCCGCGCACATCGCGAATCGCACCCGCGAACACCCACGGATGATGTTTGAAAAAGGGGAGCGCGTGTCGCGGCTTCAGCACGACGGCGCAGAGCGGTTTGTCGCTCAAGCCCACAGACTCCGGGGCATTCATCGCTTGTGAACCCCGCCCGGCCCGAGTGCAGCTTCGACCTCGGCCAGATAGGCCAGTAGTCGGTCGCGTTCGTTGGTCAAATGCCGCACTCGCAGCAGCGACCGCACGCGAGTCGTCAGTTCCAGCCGATTGACCGGCTTCGTCAAAAAGTCATCGCAGCCTGCCGCGACCGCTTTTTCGATGTCACCCATCTCGTTCAGCGCGGTGACCATCAGGATCGGAATGTCGTGTGTCGTCTTGTCGGCCTTCATCCGCTGGCAAACTTCGTAGCCGCTGAGCTTCGGCATCATGATGTCCAGCAACACGATGTCCGGCTGGAAGGATTTCACCTTTTCCAGAGTGCTAGCGCCATCGTGGGACATCTCAATTTCATAGGAACTGTCTGCCAAATACGCTTCGAGCAGCTCGCGGTTCTGCTCGTTGTCGTCGGCGATCAAGATCTTCGACGGCGCGGTCGGTGATGAAGTGGGAATCGGCATTCGGTAACTCTCTGCACGAAACTTGCTCGCGACTCCAGCACGACGCGCCAGCGAGTGGCAATTCTCGAACAATCACTCGCTGGCGCGTCGTGCTGACCGTCGCAGAAGTGCCAAACGACGGTCGCGAAGGGCTACGGACGAGCGGCAGTATAGTCAGCGTCCGCCAGTGAGAACATCCAACGCCGCCAGGGGTTCCAAGGCAGAACGGGTCGCCGCAGCGTCGGACGCAAGTTGTTCCTGGGAGAATCGCAAAGCCAACAAATGACCTCGCAGAAAATCGAGATCGGCCGGTTCGTCGATGTCATACCAGGGAGGCAGAACCTCCACGCGAGCTTGTTCCTGATCGAGACGCTGCATCACCTGATGCAGAACTCTCGACGTGCTCCAGTCGATGCCGTCAAAGATCGGCCAAGTTCTCCGCCGCTGATTCAGCCCAATCAAATACAGACCGCCATCGGTCGCCGGGCCGAGCACGACATCCGCGCGTTGCAGCAGTTCAAACGCGGCCACGGGAAACTCGCCGGGCAACGTCGGACTATCAGAGCCGATGAGCACGACCGGTTCCGGGCCGAACGCCTCAAAGAACAGTCGCATTCGAGTGCCGAGGTCTGCATCCGGCTGCGGCCAGAGGTCGTAGTCTCCAACCGACAACTGATTGAAGACTTCACGGGTCATGTCGTCCACCGGCGAATAGGCCAGCACACGCCGTTCGCCCGTTCGACGGAAGCGCTCGATCAAGTCGCTCAGGAAAGCTCGGTACAACTCGGCGGCCTTCGCGTCGCCGATCGTCGCCGCCAGCCGAGTCTTCACGCAGCCGGGGTTCGGAGCTTTCACGAACATGCCAAACGTCGTCGTCATGCCGGCGGAGTCCCTTCGATCAAGCGTCGCAGCAGCAACTCGGAGACACGCCCTTTGAATCGGATTTTGCCGTCGAACTCGACAACCGGAACCTCCGTGTCGAATCGCTTCTGCAAGTCGGGATCAGCGTCGATGTCGATCTCTTGAATCGGTGGCAGGCAGGCCGAATATCTTTGCAGCAAGTCGATCGCCTCATCGCAAAGGTGACAACCGTCGCGTGAGTAGACGATCAACGAACGAAACCTGCGGCCCAGCCGAGATGGCTTCCAAGATGTGCCGCGCCGCTCATCGGTCGTCGTCGGACCATTCACGAGCACAAACAATCCAAACGCCGCGATGCCGAGCGCGACCAACAAACACAGTGCCCGCTGGTTGTGCCAGAAGGCCGGCATGGCAAACGGCAATCCCGATGAATTGTCCCACGCGGCCATCGCCATCACAACGAATCCCGCCGCAAACAGCATTGTGCCGAATTGCGTTTGTCGGGATGTGAATCGAGGCGACGGCAAAATTGCTGTTCCTGTTTTCGTAGCTCGGACGCCTACGTCCGAGAGACCGGACGTAGGCGTCCGGTCTACGGATTCGCGCGAGCCATTCGTTCGCGCACGAGACTTTCCAGACGATCCAACACGGCTTCCGGAGTGACACCGGACGTATCCACGCGGATCGCGTCGTCAGCCGCTCGGAGCGGATCGACGACGCGGGTTTTATCACGAGCATCCCGCTCGCGAATCTGCGTCAAGATGTCGTCCAGCGGCACGGTCTGCTCGTGGCGTTCGTGCAATTCGCGCTGTCGGCGAGCGGCTCGTACCTCGGCGTTCGCGGTGACGTAAAACTTGCACTCGGCATTCGGGAAGACGGCGGTCCCTTGATCGCGGCCTTCGGTGACAACGTTGCGACCGCTCGCGAACTCACGCTGCCGAGCGGCCAGCTCGCGGCGCACGGCGGGGTTCGAGGCCACGATCGAACTGCCACGAGAAACATCCGGGTGGCGAACCTCGGCGGTCACGTCGCGGCCATCGACGAAGACGTGCTGCTGCTCCAATCGCAGCGGCATCGCGTGAGCACACGCGGCGACGGCGGACTCGTCATGCAGGTCAATCGACCGTTGCAGGCATTGCCACGCCACCGCGCGGTACATCGCTCCGGTGTCGAGAAAATCAAACTGCAACCGCTGCGCGAGTCCGCGAGCCGCAGTGCTCTTTCCCGATCCCGCCGGGCCGTCGATGGTCACAATCATGGGGATGCAAGGGGTTAGAGGTCAGGGGTTTGGACGGGTAGCTCAGTGGGAACAATCGGTGGATCAAATCGCAATTCCAGGTCGGCGATTTCAAACGCAGATAACTCTAACCGCACGACGTCGCCGTCGATTCTCGGCTGACCGGTCGTGCGACCGGTGAAGTCCCGCAGCCGAACCGACAGCGGCGTGCGGAAGCATCGCAGAGCAACACTCTGTCGCCGGCCTTCGGTTTCTTGCAAGCGCACCGCGTAGCCGCTGCCGACTGGGGGAGAAATCGAATCCGCAGTTTCCCAGGCAGCGGCGTCGCTGCGAGGCTCGTCCATCAAATCGGTCAGTCGCGTGAGCTGCACGTTCGGAGTATCGACATGCAGGAACCAGCCGGTTGTGCCGCAGCGCGGCGGACCAATCTCAGTCGGGATCACGACGGCCGGTGTCATCGCGTCGATTGCCGCTTGCAGCGGGTACGACTGCTCGAACGCGATCGAGAAGCGGAACTGTCTTCGAGTTTCCCCTTCGACAATCAGCAGCGAGTCACACATCCTTCGCCCGATCTTGCGATGAAACGGCAAGCCATGAGTGATGATCGTCGTGCGCGTGTCGTCGTCGGCGATCTCGATGTAGTGCGGACTTTCAAATCGGTCCTGCCCGACCGGCTGAGCGGTTCCCAAGACGGATCGAGTCAGCGCGGCGGTGCTGTCCAGCCACGCCCAGCGGACGCCGAAGTAATTCGTCCACGGCTCACCGTCCGGCATCTTGACGGCGTCGAACTCGATGTCGATGTCCAGCACGCGACGGCCTCGCCACAGGCGAAACGTTTGTCGAAACGTCGCCAACACCGCATCGGTTTTTTGATCAAAGATCTCGCCCGTTGTCCGCACTTCGCCGAGCCACGGGCCGCGGCTGATGACCTCGACGCCGTGACAGCGCGAATCGGAATAGAAGGACTTCTCCTCGAACTCGCGGTCGTCGTCGGTGACGGTGATGCTCCGCTCGCGCGGGAACCGAAACGCCAACTGCTGACTCAGCCGATTCGGCTTGCGGCCGTACTCCTTCAGCCGTTGAATGCCGCCGGTCTCCGGGCTGATGTGAACTTCAAAGAATTCGTTGCGAAGGACATTGTTCTCGAAGAGCGGCGTCTTGAGGTTTTCGTCGCCCGCCCCTTTCGCTGCACGGCCGCTGCTCGACGTTGGCAACCAGACGAATCCGCAACCTGAAATTTCGACAAGCGTCTGACGGATCGTCTCGCTTTCAAACACGCCTTTCACCGCACCGCCGTGTGTCGGCAGCGCAATGTCACTTGGCCAAGCGACCGGCACCCGCCGCGTGAACGACAACGGGTTGACGATCAACACGCCGGGTGATTTTTCCGTCGTGCCGTGCAAAATGGTTTGAGCGAGTTCACGCTGGCCGGCCTCGGCAAGATCGGAGAGGGCACGTTCGTGGGGCAGGTTTTCAACCTGCCCGGCCGTGACGTTCGCATCGTCGGACACGGGCAGGTTGGAAACCTGCCCCACGTCGGGACCGGCATCGTCCACCAGTTGCTCCACATTTGAGCAGTCAATCTCGTGCAACCGTCGCCCGCGCAGGACTGCCGCCATGCTGCGGAGCCACAAGGCGGAATCGAAACGTTGTCGTCGATCGAAATGATCTGCGTAGCGGCTGATGGGATCGACCTCGCGTGCGGCAACGCTGCGAGTCAGGAACGGAGCCAGGTACTCGCCGGCTTCGTAGCGTGAGTGCCGCATCGGCGCATCGGTGCGTTCGAAGAACTCGCGAAACGTCGCGAAGCGACCGATCACCGGCGAGTACTTCACGCTGCGCAGCAAGTCCGCAAAGAACGGACTGCGCACGTCGGGCCAGCGCGCGATGATCAAGCCGGCTCCTTGATCTTGGTTCATCGACTCGGCCAGCCGCTGCGGCAATCGCAAATAGCTGGTCGCACTGTCGGCCGCGAGCGGCAAACGTGAAATCGCATCAATCGTCGTGTTGTCGCAACCCTCCCAGCGGAGCTTGCTGTTTTCGGCGTCCGGGTAGATGCCGTCGTCGAGCAAGAAGTGGCATGCCGCAGAGTAGCCGGACTTCGTGAGAATCTGCGGCAGCAGCGGATGCAGTCCGAATCTTCGCCGCGCCCAGGTCGCCGGCTCTTTGCGGAAGAGTCGTTGGAAAGTCGCTCGTCCTCGGCGGATGTCGTGCAGAATCGATTCGAGCGGCAGCAACGGAGATGGCATCTCGGACCACTCGCCGCCGAGAATTTCAACCGTCTCGCGCTGCACGGCCTCGCGCAGCAACTTGGCGATCTCGGGTTTGTCGCGCGCGATTTCGTCGGAGTCGCGTGCCGTCATCAAAAAACTCATCGGTTTGCTGTCCGTCAGGAGCGGCAGCAGTTTGTCGTCGGCCATGCTCGGTATCAGCAGGCACATGTCAAGCAAGTACGCATCGGTCGGATAGAACCGCTCGCGAGCTTCATGCAGCGCCTCGAAGCAGTTCGCGAGTCGTTGCTTCACGTCGTCCAAGCGACCGGCGACCAAGGCTTCGGCCGCCTCGATCGCTTCGCGCCGCAGACGCATCTCGTCGATCTCGCCGAAGTAGTGCATCTGCCGAGACAGCAACTCCACCAGCAAATGCGTTGTTCCCAGCGCGAGGAAGTCGGCGACGAGTTCCGAATCGAGTTGTTCCGGCGAGCTGATGACGGCACCGGGCACCGTTCCGCTGGGATTCTCACCGACCAGCGGCGTCGTACCGCCGTCTGCCGTCTGCGACGGCGGTGTCCAGTCGCGAGCGGCCGCCAAAACTTCGGTCAGCAGTTCGTCCCGCTTGTGAATTCCGGTAACGACGAACGAACCGGCATCCCGCTGACGACCGATCCAATCGGACTCCAATCGGTCATCGCAGGCGGTCGGGACGAGAATCAGCCGGCCTGCGGACGGTTCCGGAGGGCTGTCGGCTCGGTGCCAGCCGGGGAGCGAACGGGTCTGAGCCAGCAGCCACGGATGCCACGCGACCGCGAAGGCGTTCAAGATCCCCTCGGCCGGCTTTTCCCCTAAATCCGTGGGAAAATCCTCCAAACTGTGGCAGGGAATAAGAATGACAACGTCGTTGAGCATGGGAGTTTGCGGTCTCTCGTGGGGCAGGTTTTCAACCTGCCTTTTCCAGACGGGCAGGTTGAAAACCTGCCCCACGTTGGACGGGATGTTAAACGGTCGGCACGAAAATGAGAGTGTCCGGGTGCGGTTCCCAACGAGGTTCGTTTTTCAAATTCTTGGGAACCGTCTGGGAGGGTGTCGTGTCTGACGGCTGTGCGCGGAACACCAGTCGGCACAAGGTTCTTGGTTGACGGCTTGAAAAAGCCTCTGATAGTCTGCCGCCGATTAGTCGTTTGCGTGTCAAACTCAGGTTTAGGCAGCGATGGACCGCGCGGAACTCGAAATCATTTCAAGACTTCGTGGCAGAGCGCTCACGTCAAATCGCGATCGAAACCACTTAGCATTTCAGGGTGACTTCCATGGCGGAAAATCAGTCCGTTTGGGGCATTGATATCGGTCAGGCCGGCCTCAAGGCACTGCGGCTACGCTACGCCGACGCAGCCAACCAGGTCATTGCCGTCGCGTTTGATTACATCCCGCACGCCAAGATCCTCAGTCAGCCCGATGCCGTGCCGGATGAATTGATTCAGACCGCGCTCAGCACGTTCCTCTCCCGCAACGAAACCAAAGGGGACTTGATCGCGATCAGTGTTCCAGGCCAGTCGGCTCTGACGCGATTCATTCAGCTTCCACCCGTTGAATCGAGCCGTGTGGACGAGATCGTCCGCTATGAAGCCAAACAACAGATTCCGTTCGCATTGGAAGACGTGATTTGGGACTACCAGACGCTCGGCGGCGGCATCGAGGAAAGCGGCTTCATGCTGGGTGCCGAAGTCGGCCTGTTCGCGATGAAGAAGGAAGGCATCTATTCCGCGATCAAGCCGTACGTGAACAACAAAATGGAAGTCGAGTTGGTGCAGATCGCGCCGCTGGCGATGCACAACTTCCTGTGTTTTGATCAGATCGGCCTGCGCCCAGGACGGGAACTGTCCGACGACGGCGAGTACATGATCGTGCTCGACATGGGCACCGACAACACGACGCTGCTGGTCACCAACGGCAATAAAATCTGGATTCGTAACGTGCCAATCGGCGGCAACCACTTCACTCGCGCGTTGACGAAGGAAATGAAGCTGACGTTCGCCAAGGCTGAGCATCTGAAGTGCAACGCGACAAAAGCTCCCGACCCGCGAGCCGTCTTCCAAGCTCTGCGACCCGTGTTCAACGACTATGTCTCGGAAATCCAGCGCTCGATCGGCTATTTTTCGAGCGTCAATCGCGACGCGAAAATCACGAAGATTGTTGGAGCCGGCAACGGCTTCAAGCTCGCCGGTTTGCAGAAATTCTTGCAACAGAACCTGCAATACGAAGTGGAACGAGTCGACAACTTCCAGGCATTGGTCGGCGACACGGTGCTCAACGCTCCGCTGTTCCAGGAAAACGTGCTCAGCTTCGTGGTGCCGTATGGCTTGGCTCTGCAAGCTCTGAAACTCACCCGCATTCACACGACGTTGTTGCCGGCCGAGATCGCGACCGCTCGTAAGATTCGTCGCAAGAAACCGTGGGCCGTGGCGACAGCCGCCAGCCTGCTGTTCGGTTTGGCGATGTCCACGGCGGGCTACAGCAACGTAGCCAACTCCGTCAGCGAATCCAAATTCGGTGAAGTCGAGAAAAAGGTTGCAGCCCTCAAGGATCTTGAAGGCGGTCACCAGAAAAAGTTTGGTGACGCCAAGACCGCGTTCGAGACGGCCAAAGGGGACGGTGAGAAGCTGGTGACGGCGATCGACACGCGAGAAATGTGGCTGGAAGTTTATCGCGCGATCAACGAATGCCTGCCGCGTGACACGGGGAACGAACAGGACATCGACGACATCTGGCTCAAGAACCGAGTCAACATCAAGAGCGTCACGGCCAAAAAATATGGCGACGTGTCGAAGTGGCTTACGGAGTTGGAGGCTAAAGGGAAGACCGGTGGCGTCTACATGTCGATGCTGAAGCATGACCAAGAGAAGCCGCCGCCACCGAGCGCGGCCGGGTACGTCTTCACCCTCTCGGGCGAGCATTTTCGCGACGACCCCAACGACGAAACCAAAAAGCGTCAACCCTACGTGAAGAACTACGTCCTGAGCAATTTCCAAAAGTTTGAAGTCCAGCAGCCAGGTACGCCACAACCGGTTCCCGTTCGAAAATTGGGGATCACACATGCGGTCTTCAAGGCAGATAGCGCAAAGCCATACAATTACTTTCCGAAGGGGAAGAAAAAAGGTGCGGCAGCAACCAAGGCAGGTGGCCCAGCGGGTTTCGGACAGTTAGGTGCTCGTCCCAAAGCCGGCGGAAACCCGTCTCCGACAGCCACGCTGGGTGGTGTTGATGGACAGAACAAGGAAACCGAAGAGTTGAAGGTGATCGATCGAACGGAATTCACGATTCAATTCATTTGGATTCCGACGGAAGTTGGCAAGCGCCTCGATGTCGATCCGCTGAAGGCGGTTGCTGCCGAGGCGGCGGTTCCGGCGGATGCCACTAACAACACTCCGACCGTAAATCCATTGACTCCAGCCGCATCACCGACTCCACCGACGACCGCCCCATCGGTCCCTGGGAAATAGACTTTTCGAGAGTTTGACCGACGAGATCACTGTGCGAATGACTCAGCCAAATCGAGGTTGCCATGGATAAGCTCAAGCCGATTCTTGCTCAGAAGTTTTGGATTCTGTTTTCCGTCGTCTTGATCATGCCGCTGGTCGGCTACTTCATGACCAAAGGAAAGCTCGCCGCCGCAATCGACGAACGCTGGAAGAAACTGGATGGCTCATTCACCAGCATTCCGCAAGGAGTTGGAGTCCCCAATGACTCCTGGACACAGCGGTTGAACGTCATCAACGAACAACAACGTCAGCACAACATCCGCGCGAATCAGGAACTGTGGGTGAAGCAGAAAGAACGCATGTCCTGGCCGAAAGACATCGCTCCGATCATGGCCAAGGCCGAATACTTCCAGAACCTGACGGAAGAACAAAAAGGTGATCAAATCCTCTACAAGTATCCTCAGAGCTACCGATCGCAGATCCGTGCTCTTTGGGAAATTGTGGATCCCCTGGACGATGGCACCAACCTCCGTGACTCGGACAAGCGTCGCAAGATCGCCTTCGCGATGGCGGATCTGCATCAGTCCAGCAAGATGGGTTCGGAGAATTTTGAACCGTCGTTTACGGACATCTGGAATGCTCAAGAAGACATCTGGCTGCAAACGGAATTGCTACACGCGATCCGGCGAATGAATGCAAACGGGATTTCGCAAGGGGACGCGTTCATCAAACAGTTGGTCAAGATCCAATTGTTCGGCGGCACGAAGTCCGCTGGCGATGCTGCTGCGACGACACAAGGCGCAACGTCGTCTGGAGCAGGCAGTGACGCGGCTGGGGTGATGGGCAATTTTGGAGGCGGTGGAGGTGCATCAAGAACTGAATCCAGCACACTGTCCGCTGACATCAATTTGGCGGAAGAGTTTGTCGTTTCATCGGAGAGTGGCACCGGCACCAATACGTCTGGCATGAATGCTTTCAGTTCCAACCTTGCCAGTTCCACTGATGGAAATGCGAGTGGCGGCGACGGTGGGACAAAGCCAGATGTCAAACAACGCTACATCGACTACGTTGAAAATCAGCCGTACAAGCGACGAGGCTTCTACATCAAACTGGTCATGGATCATCGAAAGGTGCCGGACCTGCTGGCCGAACTGATGAACTCGCCGTTCCCGGTCGAGATCATCCGTGTGCATCAGGTGTGGTATTCGGATTCGGGGAACACTTCCGGCGGTGGCGGTGGCCTCATGGCTGGTGGTGGTGGGACAGGCTTCGGTGGATTCAAGCCATCCTCCAGTGCCGACGCCGCCGGGGCATCCGCAACAGCCTCGACGGGCTTTGCCGAAGACGAAGGATCGGGATCGGGCTTCGGGAGATCGGCATCGGGCGGAGCAACAGGACGTTCGGGATCGGGAACGAGCGGATCGGGTTCTGCGGCGGCGATGGCTGATCCCAATTTGGCTCACGTCGCAATCCTTGGAGTTTGGACGTTGTATCTGCCGCCTCCTGCGGCACCCGACGCCGGACAAGCGGCACCTCCAAATTCGACGACTCCAGCGCCGGGGTTGGCAGCGACTTCTGAGAATTTGAAGCCCCCAGCGGATACGACGGCTGAGGCCGCCACGGCAGACTCAAAGCCGACAACCACCGAACCATCGGAAGCCGCCGGAGACGAAGCCAAGAAGCCAGACGACCCCGACGCACCGAAATCAGAACCTGCCAAACCGGGAAAGGCCGACTCCGAATCTGACAAACCTCCAGCCGAAAAAACTCCGCCGAAGACTGAGACACCCGACAAATCGGAACCCGATACAAAGTAGTACCCGACCCACAAACGATTCCACTTCGATCACAGTCCTTCGTTCTCAGAAATCGTTCCGGCCAGTCACTCATTGGTCGCAACGGAAAGTGAGTCAGTCATGAAAAACCTTTTGGCAAAACTCATAGGTCTGAACTACAAGCAAGCCCTGATTGAACACGGCGAAAAGTTGATTTTGGGAGTGATTGGCCTGTTCGTCATGATCTGTTTGGGGGGCACGAGTTGGAGCCGCTACGACAAACTTCCCAAGGAATTCCAGGACAAAGTCGAGGCTGGCGAACGGAACATCCAGAACTCCACTTTTACTTTGGAAGAGCAGAACAAATACAAGCCGGCGGAAATCATGCAGGACGTGCAGACCCTGCAATCGCCGTTGGAGCCCGGACGCTACCAGTATTCGACCGACTGGTTCTGGCCCATGTATCCCACGGCAATCAAGATCAGCGAACCGAAATGGCTCGCGCCGATTCAGCCCATCGCGGACTTTGGAAAAGCGGTGATCGTCGAGCTACCACCTCCGGAACAATCGCAACCGCAGGTGGCGACCGCGATCGATGGATCCGAGGCCGCAAAGAAACTCACCCCCGACGACGACGATGAGTTTGCCGTTCGGAAAACTGCGAATGATGCGACGGCCGTGCGGGGTGGAGCCGGCGCTGGTGACGTTGCCGCTTCGGCGACGATCAACGACGGTGCTGGAGTCAATAGTTCCAGGCCATCCACGAGTTCCTACAAAAACATGGCGAATGGTGGTGTCGTTGGAATGGACTCAATGATGGGCAAGTCGGCGCAGAGCGTCCCGACGTTGAACACTCGCGGCAATCGATTCGTCTCTGTCCGAGCCATTTTCCCCTTGGGCGACCAGTTGGAAGAACTGTTCAAGACGATGCACGAGCAGAAACAGCAACTGGCAAGCCGCATCAACTTCTTGGATTTCGAGGTGGAACGGCAAGTGGCCCAAGCCGGTGATAAGACCTGGTCCGGTCCCTGGGAAAAGGTGGATCTGCAGGCCACCCTCGATCTGTTGGACCGCATTGAATTCGATGCCGACTTGGTGGATCCCGTATACACCGACAGCGTTTTCACGATGCCATTGCCGCGACGTGTAATCGGCAGGTGGAATAAGTGGGCGTCACATCCGCTCATCAAGACGCTGACCGACGCGCAAGCGGAACTTCAGGCTCAGTTGAATGAGAGGTTGGTGGATGAGGCTGCTAAGAAAAAGGTGGAAGACAAGACTGCCAAGAAAGGCTTCGCCTCGAGAATACATGATGTCCGCGGGCTGCGTGGTCAGTTTTCGGGCCAGATGCAGGGAATGAGCAGCGACATGGCCAGCCAGATGAAACAACCAGGCGGCATGCAGACCTTCAATCCAAGTTTTGCCGGTGCTGGCATGGAAGATTTGGGAAGTGCGATGTCTGGCCTCACCGAACAGATGGACCGAACCGGAAACGGCCGCATGTCAAAGTATCTGCTGTTTCGCTATTTCGATTTCCAAGTGACTCCCGGCAATGCGTATCGGTATCGCGTGCGGATGACGCTGCTCAATCCAAACTTCAAGCGTCCGGTCGAGGAATTGGTGGACGAGTCGATCGCAGCCGGCGAAACTCGCGTCACACCCTGGAGTGAGCCGACTCCGCACGTCTTTGTGCCCGAAGAGCAACGGATCTTTCTGACGAAGGCGGAGAAATCGAGATCAACAGACACTGGACTGCCCAGTGCGAACATCGACGTGTATCAGTGGTTCTCGGAAGCAGGCACCACAATCGCAGCGAAGGTCGACAAATTGCAACTCGGGCAGTTCATCGGCGGGCGATGTCCGAAAACCGAAGTTTATCGTCCGGCAAACGACACCTTGAAAGAGGAAGAGGTGCCAGTCTTCACCGGCAGCCTGTTGGCAGATGTCGCCGCGGCTCCGACGGCGGCGGGGTTTGATCCCGCCGAACATGCGGACTTGAAATTGGATGACAAGAAATTGAAGCAATTGACGACCGCCGATAAAGCCTTGATCGTCGATCGCTACGGCCAATTGGCGATCCTGGACACCAAGACCGCGACGGACGAGCGAAATATCGCTGAAGGAATCGTGGAGAATGAACGCCGTGGAATTCGTGCTCGGATCAAGGAACGTCCAGCGACGGACACAGCCGGCGACGATTTGAGTGGACTCATGGGAGGTTCTGACCCCAGTTCGATGATGGGCAGTGGTGGAATGATGATGTCTGGTATGGGCGGCGGTAATTCGCTGAAAAAAGATAAGAAGTCTTCCGCGACGAAGAAGGCTCCGGCCAAAGGCAAATCAAAGTCGGCTCCGGGGTCCGGCAGTGGTAGT
>CAMDPK010000144.1 GCA_945904015.1 Candidatus Kuenenia stuttgartensis
GACGACTTGTCTCTGGTCTGTCGCAAGATGATGGCCAGCGACCCCAAGCGGCGCTATCAAACGCCCGACCAATTGATTCACGATTTGATGCTGATCGCCGGCTCGCTGGGCCTGCGCGGCATCAGCCAGGAAGGCTTGATCTGGCTGAAGTCGAATCGCTCCATGTCCGACTTCTGGCGACAAAACGTCGGAGTCATTGCGATGGTTGCGCTGCTGATCGTGATCGTGGTCGGTGTCGAGCGATTTCCTTATCTCCGCGGCGATGGGAGAAACGGCACTCAAGCCGCGTCGCCATCCGGGGCGGTCGCGTCCAACTCAAATGCCGTCGATCGTCAAGCCGTGGGAACAGGCCGAGACGATTCGCCCCTGCCGACAGACCTCTCAGCCAATGGCTTCAAACCCGGTTCGACGAAACCGAGAAAGACATTGAGCGACGATGATCCTGTGTTGGACTCGAAGGACAAGATTGAATCAGTAGCCGCCATTGGTGAACCGTCTCGCTTCCCGATGCCTTTGTTGCCGGACTTTGAGAACCCACTGGATAGCTCCCCGTTTCCGCCAACGACCTCGGTCGTTCGCCCACCGGATTCGTTTTTGTTCGGACCCAATAACAAGGCGACTCCCGTTTTCAGTTCGAACGAAAAGCCGACGGGGCGTGAACCGCCAGCGGTTGCTCGGACGACCAACGGTGGATCTGACACCGAGGGATCGCGCATCGGCGATGCAACCACGGACAAACCCGCGACGGCTGAGGAAACGAATGGGGTCTTCGCCCTGGCTTCGGATGGTTCGTCCGCAAAACGATTCCCGACGCTGGAGGCGGCCTGTGCAGCGGTGAGCGACGGTAGCGTCATCGAACTGCGGTACAACGGTCGCCGTTCCGAGAAGCCGCTACGGATCAGCAAAAAGAACATCACCATTCGTGCGGCACGCGGCTTTCGTCCAATCGTCGAGTTTGCCCTCGGCAGCGTCGCGGCGGATGCGCACCTGCGGTTGATCGGCGTCAGCAGCGGTCCCGTGCAGATCAACAACGTGGCTTTTGAGGTTTCCGTTCCGTCGTTCTTTGCAGCGGATCGGATCAGTCTGTTCGCGATTGATCGTGCGGAGAAACTGCGGCTGCAAGATGTCGCCATCACGCTGAGCAATCCCGGACAGCGCCCGACCGCGTTGTTTGATATCTCGACGGAAGCGGGGCAGATGCTGGCCGACATGAAGATGAGCACGACGGGCGTGGCTCGCGATCCGTTGGAGATTGAATTGACCGAGTGCTTCGTGCGCGGGCACTGTGATTTGATTCGTGTCCGCAACGCCAAACCCGGCCATCTGACGCTGCGAGACACCGCGATCGCTGTCGACGGCTCGCTGCTCCGAGTGGAAGGGCATTCCGAAAAGCCGGCCGAGCAAACCCGACTGGACCTGCGGCTCGAACATGTGACCGCCATTGTTGGTCAAAGTCTCATCCGGCTCGAAAGCGGCGACTTGCCGCGCGAACTGCCTCCCGTCGCGGTCGAAGCTCGCAACAACATTCTGATGACGACCAGCAGCGGTCCGCTTGTGGCAATGAGCGGCAATACCAGTGAGGCTGACTTCCGCAAACTTTTCGTCTGGTCTGGTGGCAAGAATTTCTACGACGGCTTCGACGATTGGAAGACGGTCGGCGATGTCGGAGCGTCCAACGACAAACTCTTCTGGCTCGCGGAACGCGGCGACGTGGCCACGATGTCGCTCGACGCGCTGACGCTCGATCGCAAGTCCTCGTCCCCCAATCCGGGCATCAACGCCGCGACCGACGGCAACAACGCCGGTGCCGACATTTCCAAACTGCCGCCACCGGCGGAAGAGGAATAGCCCGGCGAGTCGATCAAAAGCAGACGCTCACGTCTTGGAAATCGCTTCGTCCAAGTTGAGTAGCAAGCTCATGACGGTCGTCCACGCGGCGAGTTCTTCCGGCGCGATCTCCAGCCTTGATGTCGCACGGCCGACACTCAACAACTTCTCGGCGGTGGCGCGATCCGTCCGAAATCGGTCGCTCGCAGCGTGCAGCGTTTCCGAGAGAACGCGGCGTTCTGCGGCGGTTGGCAAACGGCTCAGAGACAACTGAAACGCGAGGGCGATCCGTTCGTCGTCTGTCTTCGCCTCGGTCAGCACTCGCTCTGCCAAGTTCCGGGCGGCTTCGACAAACGTCGGATCATTGAGCAACACCAGCGCCTGCAGCGGCGTGTTGGTACGTGCTCGGCGAATGAGACAGAATTCACGGTCGGGAGCGTCGAAGGTCATCATGCCCGGAGGCGGGCAGGTCCGTTTCCAAAACGTGTACATCCCACGGCGATACACGCCGTCGCCAGCATCGGCGACGTATTTGTCGCGGCGTTCAACCGACACGTCTTCCCACAGCCCGTCCGGTTGGTACGGCTTGACGCTCGGCCCGCCGAGCCGTTCGCGCAACAGGCCGCTAACTGCCAGCGCGTTATCCCGCACAGTCTCGGCCGGCAGACGATAGCGCGGCCCGCGAGCGAGCAGCCGATTGCGAGGATCACGCAGCAGCAGTTCGGGAGTGACGCGAGACGACTGCCGATATGCCGCGCTCGTGACGATCAATTTCAGAATCGCACGCTGGTCCCAGCCGGTGCGAATCAGTTCCGTCGCGAGCCAATCGAGCAATTCGGGATGACTCGGCAGCGTGCCTTGCACGCCGAAGTCTTCAGCGGTCTCGACCAAGCCGGTACCGAAGAGCATCTCCCACCAACGATTCACGGCCACGCGAGCCGTCAACGGATGCGACGGACTGGTCAACCAACGAGCCAGGCTCACCCGATCGGCGAGCGCGTTTTGTGGCAGGCTCGAAAACACAGATGGCACGCCGGCCGTGACTTCGTCGCCGCGCTGGTCGTACTGGCCGCGACGCAGCAGGAACATCGAGCGGCGCGGCGTTTGTTCCTGCATGACCATCGTGACCGGGATGGCCTTGTCGAGTTCCGCAAGCTGACGTGGCAAGTCGGAAATCTGCGATTTCATATTTCGCGACTCGCCATCGATGCGGTCCAGATAGAACTGTCGCAGCAGCGCCGCTTGCGATTCGGTGCGATCTTTGGAAGAGATTGCGAGGATGTCCTTCAATCGGCCGAGCGACTGGCCGGCGGCCAGCGACGCGGCTTCGTCGGCGGTCAGTGACACGGAATAAAGTTGCACGTCGTCGATGCGGCCCTGAAACGGTGCGGTCGCATTCCGCTGGCCGATGTGAAACGGCTTGTCGGTTTTCAGCGTGCCATCGAGGCTGTTATTGGTCGTCGCGTCGAAGTCTCGCGGCTTGCCATCGACGTAAATCTTCACTCCGGACGCGCGGCGCGACCCGTCGTAGGTCACGGCGACGTGATGCCATTCGTTGAGCGACAGCGGCTGTTTCGTCACGACCTTGAAAGCTTTGTCGGGCCAGTGATGTGAGAAGTGACTGCAAACTTTGGCTCCTTCCAGAATGACGTCGTAGCCGCGAAAGTCGTTCGCCTCGTCGATCTTCGACAGCACCGTGGTCGGCGAGTTCGATGTCGGCCAGACCCAGGCGGTCAGCGAGAATTTCTCGTCGCTGTCGAACGCTCCGACCTCGCCGCCGAGCACAAACGTCTTGCCATCGAACTCGAGCGCGCCTCCGAATTTTCCGGGAACGCGAGCGACTTTGCCGCGAATCGTTCCGCGACGATCCGCGTGTACGAGGTCGCCCACTTGGTCGCCGTCGGCTTCATCGAGCGGGAAGTGCGAGACTAATCCCGCCGGTCCCGCTTTGGCGATTTCGTCGGGAGTGAGCGACTTCTCCCAACGTGCGATCTCCGGGGCGATGTTGGCTTCGCGGTGCTTGAGCAACGCTTCGATTTCCGCCTTGCGACGCTGCAGGCGATCCAATTCCGCCTGCTGTTCTCGCGACGGGACTTTGAGCAGCGGTTCGGCCATGCGGCCTTGGTTGTAGCCGACGATTCGGTCCGGCACGTTGTTGAAGAACGCGGCGAACTGGTAGTACTCGCGTTGCGTCAGCGGGTCGAACTTGTGGTCGTGGCAGCGAGCACATTGGAACGACAATCCCATGACGACCGTCGCTGTCGTGTGGACGCGGTCGGCGACGTACTCGACGTGATACTCCTCTTCGATGATGCCCCCCTCGGTCGTCAGCACATGATTGCGATTGAACCCGGTGGCGACTCGTTGAGCCAGCGTCGCGTTCGGCAGCAAGTCGCCTGCGAGTTGTTCGGAGAGGAATTGGTCATAAGGCATCCCGCTGGCAAACGCCTCGATGACCCAATCGCGCCACGGCCACATCGACCGAGTTTCGTCGTTGTTGTACCCGTTCGTGTCGGCATACCGAGCCGCATCCAGCCAGTGCATCGCCATCCGCTCGGCATGGCGCGGCGAGACGAGCAATCGGTCCACGACTTTCTCGAACGCATCGGGCGAGTCATCCGCCAAGAACGCTTGCAAGTCGGTCAGCGATGGCGGCAAGCCCGTCAGGTCCAACGTGGCTCGGCGGAGCCACGTTTCTTTCGGAGCCTCCGACGACGGCGCGAGCCCCTCGGCTTCCAGCCGAGCATGCACGAAGGCATCAATCGGAGTTCTGATTTCAAATTTGAGATTTGAAATTTGAGATTTCGTTCTCGGCACCGCGGGCCGTTGCGGCGGGACGAACGCCCAATGCTGCGAGAACTCCGCTCCTTGTTCGATCCAACGGCGCAGCGTTTCCTTTTGAGCGGAAGTCAGCGGCCTCTTGGCATCGAGCGGCGGCATCAGTTGATCGTCGTCGCGAGCGTTGATTCTCGTGACGAGTTCGCTGGCCTTCGGATTTCCGGGCGTCACGGCAATCTTGCCGGATTCCGTCTTGGCGATCGCGGAGTCGCGTCGATCGAGTCGCAGCTTCGCCTGCCGAGTCGCCTCATCGGGGCCGTGACAACTCCAGCAGTGATTCGACAGGATCGGCCGCACGTCGCGAGCGAAGTCGATGCGCGTGTTCGCGGCCGGAGTCTCTGCTCGGACATCGGGAACGATCAACGACGCGAGGCTGGTGCAGACAGCGAGGACACAACGCGGAAATGCAGTCGGCATGGTGGTCGATCAATCTTTGGGATCGGGGCGATTCGGAGGCGGAAACTCTGGCTCACGCGGTCGGCGCGAGCCATCCAGTGGCGGGAACCGGCCCTTCTTGTCGCGTCGATCATCGCCGTCGGGCGGACCCTGACCGGGTCGCGGAACGTTGTTCAATTGCTTCAGGAAACGCTCCATCTCTGGAGTGCCTAGAATTTGCTGCAACTCAGCAATTCCCGGAACCTGTTCTTTGACGTAAAGCTGCAAGAGTTCAAGTTGGCGATCTTCGCGATTCAAGTTGTCGAGCCGAGTGCGTTCGGCCTCGCCGAGCTTCTTCTGGAAGCCGATGAGGACGTCCGGCCGGGGACGGTGATCTTCGAGCGTTCGCTGCGTCTCCGTCATCAAGCCGCGCATCAAGACCATGATGAGCAGCGTGCTGCGAGCGTCGAATTGATTCGGATTGGGATTCCGATTCACCGGCACCTGCTTGATCGGCCCATCCGGCAGTGCGGCGAACACCTTGTCGATGGTGCTGCTGCTTGATCCAAAGATGCGAACGCCCGGCGGACCGAGCGGATGTCGCTCCAAAGTCAATTTCAGGACGCGAACCTTTCGAGAATACTCATCGAGCTTGTTGAGCACATCGTGTGTCTCGGACGGCAACTCGTGCTCCAGAACGCGGATGATCGTTTCCATCTCTGGCACGCACGAACCGAAGCGATCTCCGAACGGAAGCACCATGCCTCCGAACACTTTCTCGACCATTCGCAGGCGACCGTTGTTGTTGTTCTGGCCAAACGGCGGCCCGTTGGGCGGGCGATCCGAGGGGAATGGTTCGGACATGTCACGAAGCGGCGGCCCGCGATGAAGATTCTCAATCAACCGCCTTCGCGCTTCGGGATCGCGAGTCTGTCGCAGTTCGTGTCGGTCCACCGGAGAAAGCGAGTTCGCCCAGGACTGATATTCGTCAAACGCGGCTTTGAGTTTCGGGTCGTTCTCAATGGCTTGATGCAGTTCACGCAGGCGGTCCCGCTCAGCGGCAGGCATCTCGCGGTACAGCCGAACGTTTTCATCGAGCCGCCGGCGTTCAGTCTCAGTCATCTCGTTGAGTCGCTTTTGATTCGCCTCACGCTGTTCCGACGGACGGCCATCGGCGGCTAGAAACCACGGCAGCAGCGACAAACTCAGCGCGACCGCCACGACGGCCACACGCGGTCCCACGCCAGCCGGGGCTGGATTAGCGCGGTTCTGGAGGACGACGTTCATCGAGCACTCCTCGCTGCTTGAGGTCACGCAGAAATTCCGCATCGCCGATCTCATGATAAACGTCGATGTGCTCAATCAAAGTCAGGTCGTCCAACCACACGTCGCTGTTCGGCCGAGCGGTCATGCGGCCGACGGCGAACCCCAGCACGCTGACCAAAACCAGTCCCGCCGACCAAGCCACCAACGGCGGAACAGCGAAGCGACGCTGAGATGAGGTTTCAAAAGCGACAGTCGCCGCAATCTCCTGCTCCGCTGCTAACTCCGTGGTGCCGTCGACGACCTGCAAAGTTGCGAGCGTCCGGCTGCTGAATTCTCCGGAAGCATTCGGACGCGGCAGCAGGTCGAGCAACTCCCAGGCGCGGTTGAGCTGTTCGACTTCGGCCCGCATCGCCGGATCGCTCGACAGCGCTTGTTCGACTTCGCGCGCGGCTGCCTCGGGTAGCTCGCCATCGAGGTACGCGACCAGCTTCTCGGTGAAAGTCGGTGATTGAGGTATTTCGTCGGACATGATTGCCATGCAGTACCGCGACCGTCAGGAAGTCCGCCACGGCGGACTCCCTGACGGTCGCGGTACAGATTTCTAGAAAAATGGTTCCAAATACGCCCGTAGATTCTCTCTCGCCCGCGACAACAGCGACTTGACCGCCTGCGGTGTCAGGTCCATTGTGGCCGCGATGTCGATGTAACTCATCTGCTCAAACTTGTGCAGCAGCACCGCCATCTTCTGCCGATCATTGAGCGATTCGAGCGCGGCCCGCACCAGCATTTGTGATTCGTTGCGGTCCAACACGCGAGCCGGCATCAATGCCGACTTCTCCGCCAGCAGTTGCTCCTGCGGCCGAGCACCCAGTGGTCCGGAATCGCTGCCGGCCAGAGGTGCTTCTCGCCGCCGAGCGCCATCGCGCCGCCAGTTGCTCGCCAAGTTGTTGGCGATGTGAAACATCCACGTCGAAAACTTCGCCTTGGCCTCGTACTTCGTTCGGTTGCGATAAATCCGCAGGAAGACTTCCTGTCCCAAGTCCTCCGCCGCGTCTTGATTGCCCAGCAAGTGGTACAGCACGGCGACCAGCCGATCCTGATAATTCTCGACCAACTGCGAAAACGCCGCGTCGTCCCCCCGCTTCGCGCGCAGCATCAGTTGCACGTCTGGGTCGTGCAGATACTGCGAAAGTGCGGGTTCGGAGGTCACCACGTCCGGACTTTCCGTTGGAGTCACGTCGAACATTCAACCCATGCGGGTCTCAGAAGTTTCTCATTCGGCTCAACAGCGGGCGGAGTATAGCCATCGATGGAAACGACCGTCAGCCGACCGGCGTTCGCACACAATTCCTCAGCAGTCAGTTAAGTCTGAGCGGTTGCGACCGGTTTCCTTGGGGTCTATTCTCCGATTCGTACTGCTTCAAACCATCAACTACCCACCATCGACTTCAACACATGCCCATCACGATCAATGTCGGACACAGCCCGGACCCGGATGACGCCTTCATGTTTCATGCGTTGGCGAACGACAAAATCCCCACTGGAAACTATCGTTTCACGCACACCTTGCAGGACATCGAGACGCTGAATCACCGCGCTCAGCGCGGCGAACTCGAATTGACCGCTGTCAGTTTGCATGGCTACGCCTACGTCACGGACAAGTACGCTCTGTGTGCCTGCGGAGCCAGCATGGGGGACAATTACGGCCCGATGGTGGTGACTCGGCAGCCGATGGGCATTGGCGATCTGCGAGGCAAAAAGATCGCCGTCCCCGGTACGCTGACGACGGCGTTCCTCGCACTCAAGCTGCTTCTCGGCGACACGTTCACCTACGAGGTGCATCCGTTCGACGAGATTCTCAACATCGTCGAAGCTGGCAAGGCCGACGCCGGACTCATCATCCACGAGGGGCAGCTCACTTTCCAAAATCAGGGGCTGCATTTGGTGATCGATCTCGGCCGCTGGTGGCATGACGACACCGGCCTGCCGTTGCCGCTGGGAGGCAACGCGATCCGCAAAGACCTCGGCCAGCAAGGCATGGAAGAGGTCACGGTGCTGCTCAAGCAGAGCATTCAATACGGCCTCGACCACAGGGCCGAAGCGCTCGCTCACGCGCTGCAATACGGACGAGACCTCGACCGCAGCCAGGCCGACAAGTTCGTCGGCATGTACGTCAACGACTGGACGCTCGACTTCGGCCCGCGCGGCCGTGAGGCTGTTTCGCTGTTGCTGCGGCGGGCCTACGAAGCCCGCATCATTCCGAAGCCGGTCGAGTTGGAGTTCATTGGATAGTGCTTTGGCAGGGCAAAGAATTGGGTTTGGGCAAATCAGCCGCAGGGCGCTAGCCCACGGTTACGCCCGGACAAACCGGGGCTAGCGCCCTGCGGCTGATGGTGGTTTTTGGTCTGGAGAAATGAGTCATGTCATCCTCGAACTATTTGCAGTCCCTCTTCGGCCTCGATGGATTGACCGCCGTCGTCATCGGGGGCACCGGCACACTCGGTGGAGCGTTTTGCGATGCACTCGCCGGGGCGGGATCGCATGTGCTGGTTGTCGGCCGCGATGAAGTCGATGGTAATGCTCGTGTCGCCAGCATTCAGAAAGCCGGTGGCAGTGCCGAGTTCTTTCGAGCGGACTCGACCAAGCGCGAAGACCTGGAGGCGATCGTCTCGTATCTCGACAAGCATGGCCGGAACTGCGACGTGCTGATCAACGGCGCGGGGACGAACTCGCCGACGCCGTTTCTCGAAATCACCGACGAAGAGTGGGACCGCATCTTCAACATCAACGTCCGAGCGTTGCGGCTGGCGTGTCAGGTCTTTGGCAAGTTTCTGCTCGACAAGGGGCGCGGCGGTTCGATCATCAACATCGCGTCGCTCAGTTCGGTCATTCCACTGTCGCGAGTCTTCACGTACTCGGCGACGAAGGCTGCTGTGCTCAATCTGACGCTGAATCTCGCTCGCGAGTGGGCGACGAAAGGCATCCGAGTCAATGCTCTCTCGCCCGGCTTTTTCCCGGCCGAGCAGAACCGCAAAGTGCTCACACCCGACCGCGTCGAGAACATCATGCGGCACACGCCGATGAACCGCTTCGGCAATCCCGAAGAACTCGCCGGAGCGATCCTGCTGATGGCCTCGCCGAAGGCCGGCAGTTTCTTGACCGGCGAAAACATCGTCGTCGACGGCGGGTTCCTGGCGATGACGATTTAGTAACCCGAAGCGTCAGCGAGGGCGAAGGCTCCAGAACGCTTGGCCGCGAATCGAGTCGAATGAGTCCGCTGCGGCGGACCCTCGCTGACGCTTCGGGTTACTTGGACAGGCGTCGCTCTCGCCAGTGCTTGAGATCGGCGACGATCACGAAGCTGATGATGACCAGCAGAAACCACGAACTCAGTTTCTGCGCGGAGACGGCGGTCCAGCGAGCGGTCTGATTTGGATAGACCCACGCGCCGAAAAACGTGGCGATGTTCTCGGCCACCCAGATGAAGAAGCCGATCAGGAAAAACGACAACACCAGCGGCATCCGGCGGGGCGTTTTCCAAACCGTGAAATTAACCTGCGTCCGCCAAAAGAACACGAAGACCAGCGGGATCAGCACCAGTCGCACGTCGCGCACGAAGGCGTTCGTGAAGAAGTTCGCGTAGATCGCCACGCACAGCAGGATGCTCCACCGGTACGACGGATAGTGCTTGAGTTCGAGATTGAAAATGCGCCACGCCTGACACATGTAGCTGGCCACTGCCGCATACATGAAGCCGCTGTAGAGCGGCACGGTGCCGAGCTTCGTGTAGCCGAATTCCGGATAGCTCCACGAGCCGATCGCCGGATGCGTCTTGAACAGTTCCAGCATCAAGCCGATGAAATGGAACAGTCCCAGTACGACCGCTTCCGACAGAGATTCGATGCGACTCACCAGCAGTGCGACTTGCAACACGATCGCCGCGATCAGAATGAAGTCGTACCTCGGCAGCGGACCGAGCGGCAGCGTCTTCGAGAGAATCAGCACCACGAAAAAGCTTCCGGCAAAGATGCAGGCCCGCGCCTCCTTCAGCCCGAACAGCAGAAATTCAAACGCCGCGTTCCGCATGGCGGCGGAGTGTAGCCGGAGGATGGGCACTCTTGCCCGTCTTCTTTTTCGGCGTCACGACGGGCAGGAGTGCCTGTCCTACAAAAACAATCTCGCCGCTCCTAGCATGCCACCCGCATCTGGCGGCGATCCTTCCACCGACTCCATTGAGGACACATTCATGCTTCCTGGCATCAAGCAGTTTGATTTGACCGGCAAGACCGCGATCGTCACGGGCGGTTCAAAGGGTTTGGGACAAGCGATGGCCGAAGGGCTCGCGTCGGCCGGAGCCAACTTGCTGCTGACCAGCCGCAACATCGACGAGGCTCAGGCCGTGGCCGAGCAGATCAATCGCGAGTACGGCCGCAAAGCGGTCGCGATCGCGGCGGATGTCTCCACAGAAGATGCCGCCAAAGCGATGGTCGATCGGGCACTCGCCGAGTTCGGACAAATCGACATCCTGCTGAACAACGCGGGCATCAACATTCGCGGACCGATCGAAGAGCTGACTCTCGAACAATTCAAAAAGGTCAACAGCATCAACACCGATGGTGTGTGGCTCTGCATGCGAGCGGTTGTGCCGCACATGAAGTCGCGGAAGTACGGCAAGATCGTGAACATCGCCAGCACCATCGGACTGGTCGGCTTGGCGCTGCGTTCGCCCTACGCTGCCAGCAAAGGAGCGGTCGTGCAGATGACGAAGACGCTCGGCTTGGAGCTTGCCGCGTGGAACATCACGGTCAACGCAATCTGCCCCGGCCCGTTCCTGACGCCGATGAACGTACCCATCGCCGAGACCGAAGATGCGAAGAAAAACGTCGTCGGAGCGGTCGCCTTCAACCGCTGGGGCCGCATGGAGGAGATTCAAGGAGCCGCGATCTTCCTGGCCAGCGACGCCTCCAGCTACATGACCGGCAGCTTGGTCACGGTCGATGGCGGTTGGACGGCGCGGTGAAGCTGTAGCCCAGGCCCTTGTGGCCTGGATGATTTGATAACGCATGGAAAATCGACCGACCCACGAGGGGTCGGGCTACAGGATCCCCGCATGACGGCACGTCTCACGATCTTGGCCAGCGGCAGCGCAGGGAATTCGGCTCTGATCGAGTGCGATGGCGAACGCTGGCTGATCGACCTCGGATTGGAGCCGAAGGAACTCGATGCGCGGCTGGCGACCGTCGACGCCGAGTGGTCGCAAATTCGCGGTGTGCTGGTGACTCATCGGCACACCGATCATTGGAAGCCGAAATCGCTGAGCCGCTGCTGGACGTCGCGTGTGCCGGTGTTCTGTCATCGCGATCACGCCGCTGCGTTCCGCATCGGCTGCCCGGACTTCGCTGACCTCGAACGGAGTCGATTGTTCCGGCCGTTCGTCGGTGAGCGGCCGATCGCGATTTCGGCAAATTGGCAATGCCGTCCGTTCCGAGTCCGCCACGACGGCGGCGCGACGTTCGGGTTTCGCTTTGAGACGTCGAATACGGCGTTCGCCTATGCCGCCGATTTGGGTTGCTGGGATCGCGGACTCTTGGAACGGCTGCTGAATGTCGAACTGCTCGCGTTGGAGTTCAATCACGACCCGGAACTGCTGCGGCAAAGCCCGCGACCACCGTGGCTGATTCACCGCATCCTCGGCGACGAAGGACATCTCTCGAACGCGCAAGCCTGCGAGTTGATCGGTGAAGTGCTCAAGCAATCGGGCGTGGATCGGTTGCGGCAACTCGTTCTGTTGCACATCAGCCGTGAATGCAATTCAGGCGACCTCGCGGCAGCGACTGCTCGCGCCGCGTTGGCTCAGTTCGGCTCGGAGGCGAACGTCTTTGCCGCCGAGCAGCAGGAACCAAGTCCGTGGTTCGTCATCGGCGAGTCCTTCTCGGACGACAGAGTCGTGCCGTCGCTACCGCGAGTGCAAGCACTGCTGTTCTGACCGGCCGATCGCCGTAAGCCGACAGCCGATCGCCGTTATTCCACTTTTTCAGTTCCAAATTTGGAATAACGGCTGTCGGCTCTCGGCCATCGGCGTTCGGCCGAACATTGAATCGCGGCGGGAAATCCGACAGTCTCCGCTTATGACTCGTCCGCTGGCCGTCATCAATGTGGTTGGTCTCACGCACGAGATGCTCGGCCCGAACACGCCGAGCATCTCGCGAGTGGCTGCCGACGGGTTCGCTCGCCCGATGGGGACGGTCCTGCCGGCAGTGACGTGCTCGGCTCAGGCGACATTGCTGACCGGGTCGCTGCCGCGCGAGCATGGCATCGTCGCGAACGGCTGGTATTGGCGAGACCTTTCCGAAGTGCTGTTCTGGCGGCAGTCGAATCAACTCGTGCGCGGCGAGCGGTTGTACGACGCGGCGCGAAAGCGCGATCCGAGCTACACGGTCGCGAAGCTGTTTTGGTGGTTCAACATGTACGCCGACGTGAATTGGTCGGTGACACCTCGTCCGAGTTATCCCGCCGACGGCCGCAAGGTCATGGACTCGTACAGCCAGCCAGCCGACTTGAAGGACCGACTGCAAGAACGATTCGGCGTGTTTCCGCTCTTCAAGTTTTGGGGACCGGCAGCGGACATCACCAGCACTCGCTGGATCGCCGACGCGACGGTCGCCGTCATGCAGGAGCACAATCCGTCGCTGACTTTGGCCTACTTGCCGCACCTGGACTACAACCTGCAACGGCTCGGCCCGAACGATCCGCGCATCGCTGAGGACATCCGCGCGGTTGATGCCGAAGCCGGCAAGATCATCAACGCGGCGCGAGCACGCGGAGCTGACGTCGTCGTCTTGTCCGAGTACGCGATCACCGCTGTCAGCCGGCCGGTTCACATCAATCGCGTGCTGCGAGAGCACGGTTATCTCGTCGCACGACGCGAAAAACTCGGATGGGAAACGCTCGATGCCGGCGAGTCGCGAGCCTTCGCTGTCGCCGATCATCAGGTCGCTCACGTTTACGTCCGCCGACCGGAGGATCTTGCTCCGGTCGCGGAACTGCTGCGGAAGACGCCGGGGATCGAACGTGTCCTCGACCGCGCCGCTCAGGCCGAATTCGGGATCGACCATGAGCGCTCTGGCGAGTTGGTCGTCATCGCCGCACCGGAGTCCTGGTTCACATATTATTTCTGGCTCGACGACGCGCTGGCTCCCGATTACGCCCGCACAGTCGATATTCATCGCAAGCCTGGCTACGACCCGGTCGAGTTGTTTCTCGATCCGCAACTGAGCTTCCCAAAGCTGCGGATCGCGAGACGGCTGATGCAAAAACTGCTCGGTTTCCGGTACTACATGGACGTGATTGGCCTCGACGCCTCGATCGTGCGTGGCAGTCATGGCCGGCTGCCGACGCCGGGTTCGGAATCTCGCGAGGCCCCGGTTTTCATCTGTTCGTCGAAGGCCATTGAGGCGGATCGACTGGCGATGGAAGACGTGAAAGCGGCGTTGTTGCAGTTGCAGTTCGGAAAGTGAGTTCCGTCTTTGTGCCTTGGTGCCTTTGACGTCTTCGCGAGGTATTGCGGTCTGGTTACACTCCCGCACCATTGAAGAGACGGCGACAGTTTGTGGTTGGAATGGAGTCATTCATGTCGTGGCGACGAGTGTTGCTCGGGTTGCTGATTGGAGCGATGTTCGCTGGATCAACGCTGCTCGCAGCTGATCCAGCGCCGGTCGCCCCGGCCGCGCGGAAGATGATGAGCCTCGGAGAGCTGTTCGAGGCGGGCGGGACGATCGGCTACATCATCACGGGCCTGAGCTTTGTGATGGTCGCGCTGATCGTCGAGCATCTCATCAGCCTGCGGCAGAACGCACTGATCCCGCCGGGGCTGGCGGATTCGATTCATCATCACTTGGCGTTGAGGCATTTCGAGGAGGCTCGGCAGCAGTGTCAGTTTCATCCCAGCTTTCTGGCGTACGTCCTGGCCGCCGGACTGCGGGAGACGGACCTCGGCTATCAATCCGTTGAGAAGGCGCTCGAAGACGCGGCGGTCGAGCAATCCGCTCGGCTGTATCGCAAGATCGAATACCTGTCGGTGATCGGCACGATCGCGCCGATGCTCGGCCTGCTGGGCACCGTCTGGGGGATGATTCTCGCGTTCATGGAGTTCGAGCAGAAAGCGAACCCGCAGGTGTCCGAACTCGCTCCTGGAATCTACAAGGCACTGGTCACGACGCTGCAAGGCTTGTGTGTGGCGATTCCCGCGCTGGCGGCGTTCGCTCACTTTCGCAACCGTATCGACCAATTGGTGGCGGACGGCGCGCTGACGGCCGAGGCGGTCTTCGCTGACTACAAACGCTCCGCACTGTCGGAACCGCGCACCGAACGCACGAAGGCCGCTTCCAGCCTGCGCGGCAAGCCGGCTAGCGAGATGCAGCTTGAGAATCCCGGTACGGCGGCCGTCGCGTCCCAGGCGAAAGTGGTCGCAAAGAGCGAACGAAAGCCGGACTCGGCGTGATCTCGTGGGGCAGGTTTTCAACCTGCCCGTGAAACGATCACGACGAATTGGATTAGGCAGAGATCATTAGGGCCGGGCAGGTTGAAAACCTGCCCCACGAGGTTCTCCATGAGAATTCCAACTCGCCAACGAAAACTTGGTCTGAGCTTCGACATCACGCCGCTGATCGACATCGTGTTTCAGCTCGTCATTTTTTTTCTGGCAGCGACGTACATCGTCCGCAGTGACGCGAACGAGAAGGTCACGTTGCCGAAAGCAACGATGGCCCGGGATCAGCCGCCCGCATCGCCGCGGCGCTTCGTCATCACGATCACTGCCGAACGAGTCTGGCTGCTCGGCAACCAACGCACCGAGCGTGCGGCCCTCGAACAGCAACTCCTTGCAGCGGCTGGCACGCCGGAGCAAGCCGCCGAAATCGAAGTCCGCCTGCGAGCCGACGCTCGCGTGCCGTACAGCGAGATCGAGCCGTTGATGCTGACCTGCGCGAAGCTCGGCATTCGCAAACTCGGCTTCGCGGTGCTGCATGAATCGGGGACACCCCTCGCCCCTCGCCCCTAACCCCTCGCCCCTACTCATGCGAATCCCCACTCACCGCCACGAAGTCGAGAACACGTCGATGACGCCGATGATTGACGTCATCTTTCAGTTGTTGATTTTCTTCGTCTGCGCGTCAGCCGGTCAGGTGGTGGAGTCTCACTTGCCGACCGAGTTGGCTGCCGGGGCCGTCGAATCAGCGGTACCGGTCATCGTCGAACGGCCGTTCGGTGAGGTTTGGCTGCGGCTGCATCGTCGAGCAACCGATGGCGCGGATGACGTGACGGTCGTCGAACTCAACGATCGTGAGTACTCCGACGAACCTTCGTTGCGACAGACGCTGCTGACTCTCGCCGAGACCACGCCGGAGATTCCGGTGATCCTGGACATCGACGGCCCTGTGCCACTCGGCGATGTGGTGCGTGTCTACGACGCCTGCCAGTCGGCGCAGTTCCGGCAAGTCTCGTTCGCGACGAGAGTTGGAAAGTAGGATGGGCACTCTTGCCCGTCCCTTTGTTTTCCGGAGACGGGCAAGAGTGCCCTTCCTACAAAGTCGTCGCTTACGCCGGCGAGATTGGCCAGCCGAGCGTCCAGCCCCAGGCGCGGACGTTGGCAGAGTGTTGTTCGGCCAGTTGGATCAGCTCCGTTGATGTGAGGCTGAGTCGGCGCGCGAGGCCGGCGAGTTCATCGGATTCGGAGGGTGGCAGCGTCAGGTCGTCGGCTGTTCCGCGAGCCATGCGCAGGGCGTCGATCAGGCGACGAAAGAAGAGGTACGCCGCGCGGAGCGATTCGGCCGCGTTGCCAGGAATCAAGTTTTTGCGAGCCAGTTCACTCAGTGCGTCGAGTGTGCCGGAAACACGCAGCGACGAGTGTCGCTCTCCGTGCGTCAGTTGCAACAGTTGCACGAGGTATTCGACATCGACCAACGCACCGGGGCTGAGCTTCGCGTGAAAAGTGCCCGCTTGGACATGTTGCCGCGTTTGTCGTTCGCGCATGGCGAGCACGGGAGCCACGTCCCAACGGACAGGGCCGAACAACAATTCATCGCGGCGGCGCAGCACGGCTTCGCCGAAGTTTGCGTCACCCGCGATGGGACGCAGTTTGATCAGCGACTGCCGCTCGAACGGCCAGGCCGGGCCGTCGGCTGAGAAGTACCGCGTGAACTCATCAAGCGACACGGCCAAGTTGCCCGCTCGGCCGTGAGGCCGCAGACGCAGGTCGATTTGAAAGATGCCGGCTCGCTTGGCTTGAATCGTTTGCTGAAATAACTCGACGAGCCGCTCGCAGAATTCCGACGGAGCCGGGCCGTCGAAGACGAACAGCAATTCGATGTCCGACGCGAAGCCGAGTTCGCGTCCGCCGAGCTTTCCGAGCGCGGCCACGCTGAAGACCGGAACGTCTCGAACTCTCTGTCGCTCGACAACCTCCCGTCCCGCGATTTCACACGCGGCGGCGATCACCGCTTCGGCAAGCTCGGTGAGTTCGCCCGCGAACTCGACGAAGTCCGGTAGGATTCCGGTGACATGCCGCATGTCGATGCGAAACATCTCGCGATCTTTGAAGGCATTCAACCGGTCACGGCGTTCGGCGAACGTGCGGCCGGAGGACAACTCGGTCGCGAGTTCCGCAGTCAGCAACTCACGCGGTTTGCGAAGCCGCAGGCCGACGATGTCGGTCACGACCGGAAACAGGTTCGCGTGCTGCAACCGCAGAAAATCTTCCCACAGCAGATCGCTCACGCCGAGCAACTTCGCCAGCGCGGTCAACACTTCCGGGCGTTGCAGCGAATCGAGCCGTTGCAGCCAGTCCGGCTCACCCAGTTCGCGTTCGAGCAATTCCTGGAAGTGCAGCATCGCGGCTTCCGGGTTGGGCGACTGCGGCAGCAAATCGGTGAAGTGCTGAATCAGCACAACCGCCGCGCGGAGCACTTGCTGACGTTGCGGGTCGAACAGCTTGCGGCCGGAGTCATCGGTGGCCAGCAGCGTGTCCCGGACGCGCGAGCCATCCGTGCGAATCTCCATCTGCCGGATATCGACGCCCAGCAGCGCCAGCGAGTTCGTCAACTCGTACAAAAAACCGCTCGTGTCGTCCGACGCGATGCGGATGAGCGTCATGTCCGCGTGCGAGTCGTTGTCAAAGTCGATCTCGACGGGTGACTGCACGGGCCCGCTGGGCCGCGCGGTCGGCAGTGCCTCCGAGACACGCTTGGCGAGTTTCGCCTGAGCCTGTCGCCGCCCCGTGCGAGCTTCGACCAACAGATCGAGCAGTTCGCGTTGCAGCAACGTGGGGCAGGTTTCCAACCTGCCTGTTTCTCCGGGCAGGTTGAAAACCTGCCCCACGCGCTGCCGAACGACAAACGAATTCACGAACCGCAGCGGCGAACTCGAAACGGCAGGCCGCTCTTCCGTGAAAACATCCCCCTCGATGATGTCGAAGCCATGCACGAACAACAGACCGCACATCATCGACAGATCGCCCAATTGGTCGAAGCCGGCAATGGTCACTTCGCTGATCTCCACGTCACGCGGTTGCCAATCCACGATCAACGGGTTCTCGTCGGAGAGCCGCTGCCAACTCTGCGAGCGCCGTCGTTCATTCGCGGCGGGAGATGACGAGGTGGGCATCGTGTCGCGATCGCGACTCGTGACCGGCTCAGTCGTCCGCGAATCATCTGCGTCTCCGACGTACTTCTCGAAGATGCGTCGCACGGCCGAACGGTGTTGTTGAAAGTGCTTCGCCAGTTGCTCGGCATCCGGAAAGTCCAGCCGCCGCGCGAGCAGTTCCAATTCCGCCGGATCGCTCGGCAGCGAGTGCGTTTGACGGCTGTGTTTCAGTTGCAAGCCGTGTTCGATCACTCGAAACAGAACGTAGGCCGAGGTCAATTCGCGGTACTCGTCGGCAAACACGAAGCCGAACTCCGCCAGCCGCACGAGTCCGTCGAGCGTGTTGATGCTGCGGATTTCCGGCATCTCGCGGCCGTGTTGCAGTTGCAGGCATTGCACGACGAACTCAATGTCGCGAATCGTGCCGGCTCCGAGTTTCACCTCGCCAGCCCCTTTGCCTTTGCGTTGCAGGTCTTGCTCGATCCGCTGCTTCGCGAGCATCACGCTGCGCCGCACGTCGTCCGCCGCCGAACTGAAGATCAACGGCCGCGCTTGTTCCAAGAATCGTTGCCCAACCGCGAAGTCTCCCGCGATCACGCGAGCCTTCAATAACGCCTGCCGCTCCCACAACTGAGCCTGAGACCGCAAGTAGTCGAGATACGTCTCGACCGTCACGACCAGCGGGCCCGCATTGCCCCACGGCCGCAGCCGCAAATCGACGCGGTACAAAATCCCGTGCGACGTCACGTCCGAAAGCACCTTCGTCAGCCGCTGAGCCAACTCCTGAAACCGAGCCGGATCGCCATCGCAAACGAAGACGAGGTCGATGTCCGAACTGTAATTCAACTCCTCACCGCCGAGCTTGCCGAGAGCGAGCACCGCGAAGCCGATGGGTACGGAGTCGCCAATCATCCGCAACGCCGCTTGCGCGACCGCATCGGCCAGCAAAGACAACTGATTCGTCACCGACCGCAGATCGAGCAGACCCAAAAAATCACAAACGCCGATCCGCAACAACTCCCCGTGCTGAAACTCACGCAGCACGTTTGCTTGCTCGTCGAGCGTTATCGCCTTCTCCACCCGCGCGAGCGCAGACTCGAAGAACTCCGGCCGGCTGCGCAAGTCGGCGAGCAACCGCGGTTGCGTCAACTGTCCGAGCAACGCCGGCTCGCGCAGCAGGATCTCGGTCAGATAGGGGCTAGCCGCGAAGATTTTCAGTAGCACTTCGATCGCTCGCGGCGAGTCCAGTAATTGCCGAAATAACTCGCGCCGATCGGGGACCGCTCGCAGCAAGCGTTCCAACCCAACCAGCGACGCCTCCGCCGCGTGCGACTCCGCCAACAGAGCCGACACCCACGACAGACACCGCTCCGAGTCGGCATCATCCGCCTCGTCAAACAACTGCCGCAAGCGGTCGTCGAAGGTCGGTATCAACGGAGCTTCATCTAAACGCGGTTCCATTCACTCTTGCTCACACCGGCTTGACGTAAAATTCTTGCCAGCAGTTCTTGGCCAATATCGCCTTGATGCGGATTGGGAATTCGCACCGTGACCGTCCCACATACCAGAATTTTTGCTTACCGCCGGAGTACGGGCCGGCGAATCCCAATCGACGAAAACACTGAATCAAAGTCTTACGGTTGACCGGCCCGAACGTCGGCATCACACGGCCTCTTTTTTGACCGTCAGTTTCAATCCGCCAACCGTTGGTAGCTTCAAGTGGCGATGGACTCGAAACAGCACCCATTCTTCCAGGACTTCTTCCAGTTCTAGTCGGCATTCCTCCAGCGTTTGTGCCGTGGCGTAAACTCCAGGGCAGGCGTGAATCTCACCATAGAACTGTTTGTCGTCGGCCAAAATCTCATAATGAGCCTGTCGCAGCGCGGCTCGCAAATAGGCGGTGAGCATTGGGTGGCTCCGTCGATTCCAAGGATTGGCTGAAGTCGGATTCAGTTTCGCACAAAGAGAAGCGAGTGGCCAATAGATCGCTTCCAAATCTACTTGGCAAGGACACTTGTCGCCGGAACTTTGCCGTCCAAGTAGCGCCAGTTCTTCAGCCAGAAGATCAGGTCGGCCATCGCTTGCTCGTTGACGTTTTTCTCCACGCCAACCGGCATCAGTGACAGGCCGGTGTTGCGGAGTTCTTCGATGTCCGTGCGCAGCAGCGTCAGCGTTTTGCCTTCAGGTTGTCTGAGCGTGATGGAAGTGGCGGTCTCGGCCGAGATGACGCCGGACTCCACCTTGCCGTCTTTGGTCACGACGGCATACGCGAAATAGTTGGCGTCGATGGCTTTGTTGGGGTCGAGGATATCCAGCAGGAGTTGTTCGGGTTTCTTGGTGCGAGTGTCGGAGATGTCCGGGGCGACGTTGACTCCGACGTTGTCGACGCGGTGGCAGGTCGAGCAATTCTTGACGAACACCTCGCGTCCGCGTTTCGGATCGGCGGTGAGAGCCAGGGCGGGTCGGTAGGCGTCGAGCACCTCGTGCCGGCTGGCGGGAGCCGCGGCGGACAGCACGGTCTTGGCTCGCTCGCGCAGGGTCTCGTCCTTGGCCTGCGTCAGTTGGTTGACTCGCACCGGGTCCAGCTCGGTGGCGGCGATCTGCCCTTGCTCGATGGCCTCCAGCAACCGCAGTTGCCGCTCCTTCGACGCGAACAACGCCGCCAAGATCGCCCGACGAATCGCGGG
>CAMDPK010000145.1 GCA_945904015.1 Candidatus Kuenenia stuttgartensis
GACACGGGTAAAACATCCGACGGCTCGATAACTTTCGACACGGTGGTGTGCTCCTGGAAAAGAAATGGGATGTCGTTCAACTCCAATTTCTCCCCAAGCACACCGCCTTCTTCAACTCACCTCATCCACAACATTTGACAATAACTCCCACTTGTCGCCATCACCGACTTGATCACAACCAAGGACGAGAGTCTGACAGTCCAAGAGTTCAAGACCAGCGGCAGAGCGTACTCGGAATCTGACATCGGATCGTCACTCCAACCGACGTGCTACGTTCATGCAGTCCATGAGTGCTTGGGGCAAGTTCCAAATGTTGAATACACGATCCTTGTCAAAACGAAGACTCCGAAAGTTCAGCGACTCAAGACCAGTCGTTACGCCGAGGACTGCGGGCGGTTGGGTGACCTTGTTCAGACAATCCAAAGGGCAGTGGACTTGGGAATCTTTTATCCGGTGGAAAGTCCCATGAACTGCTCCACCTGTCCCTATCGGCAACAGTGCCGCGAGTGGGGCCAGGGGCCAAGGATTCAAGAGCAGGTTGAATTGCAGGCTTCGCAGGAGGCGATGGCATGCTCACTGAATTGAATAGCAAAGGAGGCTGTCTCTGTGAGCCAGCTCGAAAAGGGGAATTGCGATGCCCCCTGATCGTACGCCCCACCAGCGAAGACGTGGTCACCGGACAACTCTTTGGAGTTTTGAAGGCTCTGAATCCAAGATGGTGGCTACCTGACTTTCTCAATCGGGGACTTGGGGCTGAACGATTCCGAAGACAGGTTTTTCGGAAACTCAGGATCGATGTTTGGCAAAAGCAGCGAACCTATCCCCGCCACCAGCTTCAGTGGGATGAAGGTCAAACTGAAGTTGATGTCGTGATCACTTGGGAGAATCCGAAAACGACGGTGTTCATCGAGATGAAATACGGCTCTCCAGTTTCATCGACCACGATCCACAACAATGGAAACAACGGGTTCCCTTCCGACCAACTCATCAGAAACGCTCGCGTTGGACTTTGGGAGAACGGTTGGTTCGACGAGAAGCTTCTGTTTGATATCCCAACACGAGACTTCGTCCTGATGCTGGTCACGCCAACAGACGGAAATCACTTGGTCCGCGAGTACCGCGACCAAGATCGGTTACGCGCCGCGATTCCTCAAGGGGACAAGCTGAGCACATTGCCGAAGGGTCCGTTCATCGGGGAACTGAGTTACCAGGGGATCGTCCAGATTTTGAGAGACCAGCGAAAATGGTTCACAAGATCGGAGCGAATTTTGGTTGATGATCTGACGGAATATCTGGGATTCAAAGTTCATCAACTCCGTGGAACCAACGGACGAGGACATGGGTGAATTGTCACCGGAGCCAGGACTAGGTGAATGGTCCGAAAGAATCTTCGCAGCCTTTGACCCAGAGATGCCGACCCCGGCAGCAATACTCCAAAGGGACGCTGACGAGCTTCGTCAATCAAGGCAGGAAAACATGGACCAACTGAGGCAATTCTGTGAAGAACGACTGGCCGAGGTATTCAGCAGCGAAGAGCGCCGCTGGGTTGGTCAACGATTGCGGCAGGAACTGGAGACCATCCAAACTTACGGCCAAGCGAGTTCGTTCAAAGATGCAAAAAGGGCGGTTCAACTTTTGAGAGACCAAGGGGGCACTTGCCGACTGATCGGAGCAGGAAGCAGTTCATTGGTTTCATACCTGATGCAACTTTCCGAAATCGATCCGATGAAGCACGGGTTGCCCTACGAACGGTTTTTGGAAGCCAATTCCACCAGGACCATCAAATTTCAATTCGTGGCACATTTGCCAACGGACAAATCAGGAGACGGGTTCTCGCCGATCCAAGACGGACTCTCTTCCGACGCTGTTAGCATTCAACAGATGACATTCGTGGAGGCCATGCCTTGTTTCGTGACCGAGGAAGTCCGTCGAATTGTTCCTGATTTTGAGCTGACCTCAATTCCTCTGGATGACGAGGCTACGTTTGAAACCATTCGGTCAGGAAACGTCGAGGGGATCAGACGCTTTGAAGGAGTGGAAACACAACGATTGATTTCGGATATGAAGCCACGGTGCCTCACGGACATCGCTGCTATCACGGCAATCCAAAGCGGAGAAGTTCATGAATCAGGAATGCTGGACGAATTCATTCGAAGAGGAATCAACGGGAACCACAAGAAGCCGGAAAATTGGCTGGTCGAAGAAACGCTTCAAGAAACTCGGGGCATTATCCTGTTTCAAGAACAAGTCATGCTCATCCTGAATCGAGTGGCTGACATCCCCTTGGCCGACGCCTATTCCTTCATCAAGGCAGCCTGCAAACGACAGTGGGAGCAAGTGGCGACGATCCGAGAATGGTTTGTCGTCGAAGCTGTCGGGAATGGGGTGAATGAACCCGATGCTCGTACACTCTTCGAGGGGATTTGGAATGCAGCGACGCGGGCTGTCTGCAAAGCTCATCATCTTTCGGAAGCCGCAACGATGTATCAAACGGCATTCTTGAAGACCCATTTCCCAAAAGAGTTTTCCAGAACACTGCAAATCATCTAGTTGATGAGATTGTGACGAAAATCATGGTGAAGAAAGTAACCAAGGCAGCGAAGGCAGTTGGAAGCAAGCCAGCCAAAGCCCATCCGATCAGCACTCGGCCAGACCGTGATCGGAGAGTGCGGCAGAATGCTAGGATTGCCAGGGTTCTGGGTGTTTTGAATCTGATTCAAAGCCGTGGACGATGGACCGCAAAGGCCATTGGTGAAGAACTTGAATGCTCTGAAAGAACAGTTTACCGAGATTTGGAAGTTCTGGAATTTGCTGGAGTCCCGTACTTCCGCGATCTAACAGACCACACTATCCGGGTACGCTCCGACTTTCGGTTTCCTGTTTTGAACCTGACGGACGATGAGGTTATTGGGCAAGCCGTGGCAACGGCTTTGATGCAGACGCCTGGGCTGGATGTCTCTCAAGGGACAACACTGACTACGAGAAAATTGGCAGCAACCTCCGGTGAGAAAACGAAGCAACTCTTTGAGGATGCGGCTCGATTGGTTGCAGTTTTGGACCTGAAGCTGGCAGATCACAGTCGGCATCATGATGCGATCAAAGCAGTCCAGTCCTCTCTGTTTCTTGGGAAGCAACTTACTGGTCAATATGAGAGTCCTTACGAAACCTCGCCGGTCAAACTCAGACTCCACCCCTATCGCCTTTGCCTGATTAAGAACGCATGGTACGTCATTGCGCGGCCAGTCGATGAAGGAAGCCCACGGACATACCGAGTTGCGAGGTTCAAGAGCATTCGAATGCTCGACGATCCCGCCAATGTGCCTCAAGACTTCAGTCTTCGAGATTACTTCGGCAATGCGTGGGCTGTCTTCAGAGGCGATCAGTCGTATGACGTGGAGGTCTGCTTTGCTCCCGACGCCGCTCGATTGGTGACTGAAACTGTTTGGCATCACACGCAAACGGTGACAACTCACAAGGATGGCAGCGTTACTCTCAAGTTCCAGGTTGATGGACTGGAAGAGATTGCTCATTGGGTGCTGTCATGGACCGGACGGATCAAAGTGCTCCAACCAGCGGCCCTTCGTGACCTCGTGGTCGAGAAGCTGAAGTTGGCTCTGAAAATGAACCAGGAATAACCAATCATGCTCAACGGAATTGGAATTTCAGTCTGGAATTTGATGCTGATTTTCTTCGGAATTATCTGTGGAATCGGTTGGGTTCATCGAACTCGACGCATCACCACAACAAGCCAGCATCCGGGAACGCTGAATACGCCGCTTGAGCCAAATGAGCCAATGGATGAAGTCTGGGAACCTATTGAGGGATTTGAAGAGATCGACCTTGTTTCGGATGCAGGCTACGCGACTAAATCGGAGGCCACGCTACCCACTTGTCATCCTTTGGCCTTGATGATGTCTCAGTCCCAGCCAGCGGTTCCCACAAGCACGCTCCGCGTGTATCGGGAAAACTGAATTGCAGTTTGAGGCCAATGATGAAATTGGAAATTAGCGAATGTCTCACGACCCAAAGGCATCCTGTCAGATCTTCATTCCTCGTGAGACTGTCTGATTCTGTGGTTTACAAAACCGAGGTCAAAAAGAATTTTGGTCAGAGCCATTTGGGGTTTGACCCACAGACGCCGAGGTCATCGGGTATTCTTATTGGAGTATGACTCCCGGAGAGACGCAAACCCCGCTAAGGGGAGGCGAGTCAGCACAATCCCGTTGGCAACCTGCCGTGAATTCTTGTGATCCACCAAGCAGGTCAGACCAACAACTCAGGGGTGACGGCTGACGCTAAGCCAAGAACAAACCAAGGCTCTCCGGGAGTCTGCTTTTTCTGAGACCACTTTCATACCTGATGGGCAACGCGGCAGACGAACTCTTTGCCAAAGAGTAGCTTGACGCGCCTTCTTTTCGGGTATTGAGTTTCGGAACTCGAACTCACCGACGACCTCAGAAAGATTTGACAAGACCATGCAACTAACAGTCCATCGGGGTACTCACGAAATCGGTGGTAACTGCATCGAGATTAGTACCAAGAAAAGTCGGATCATCCTGGACGTTGGGATGCCCCTTTTCAAATCAGATGGGGTGCCACATGACTCGGCTGGCCTGAAAAGAAAGTCGAAGCAAGAGCTTCTGGAATCTGGAATCCTTCCCCAAGTACCTGGGTTGTTCATAGACGGACCACGGCCTGACGCCATTCTTCTGTCTCATGCACATGAAGATCACACAGGCCTGATTCGACATTCCGATGCTGAGATCCCGATCTACACGAGCAAGGGAACCAGCAAGATGATGAAGGCTGGGGAAAAGTTCGCACTTCAACCATCTCTGCCACGGAAACGACATCAAGAAATCGAATCAGACAACCCCATTCAAATCGGAGACTTCATGGTCACAGCCTACTCCGTAGATCATTCCATCTACGGATCGCAGGCATTCCTCATTGAGGCTGATGGCGCAACGGTTCTCTATTCCGGTGATCTGCGAATGCACGGGCGGAAACCTGGAATGCACAGGTCGCTGATTGAAGCTGTTTCTGGTCGAAACATCGACGTGCTGCTCATGGAAGGGACTCACATTGGTCATCCTGACCACAAAGGCCCGAACGAATACGAATTGGAAGCCGAGATTGCCGGACTCATCAAAACGGCACCAGGGCTGGTGTTGCCTTCCTTTTCGCCACAGCACGTGGACCGGCTTGTGGGATTCCTTCGAGCAACGAAGAAAGCAGGAAAGGTCTTCGTTGCGGATGCCTACACGGCTTTTGTCATGCACCTCATTGCCTCAGAGACTTCCGTACCCAGACCCGAATCAACGGAGTGGGTGAAGGTCTTTTTTCCAAAGTTTTTTGAGGAATCTTTCCGGAGGAAGAGACTCGAAGATTTTTATTTACGGATGTCCCCGGCCCGGATAGGGATGGAGGAAATTCGTTCAAATCCATCACGGTATGTGATGCTCTTCCGACCAAGCATGATGGAAAGCGACTTCGCGGGAAGTCTCCCAGAGCGCAGCAGGTGTCTCTATTCACGCTGGACCGGTTACCTGGAACAACCGGAATGGAAGATGACGAAAACGAAGCTGGAGGAAGCAAGCGGAGACCTGATCGAGGTTCACACGAGCGGACATATTTACGCAGATGACATTGTCACTTTGACGAACCAGATCAACGCAAAGACGGTCATTCCAATTCACACATTCGGACGCGAGCAGTTCCAACAACGGATTTCACGAGTCCAGCTTCTCAAGGACGGAGAGACATGGGAGGTTCGGTAGTGGCATTTGAAAGGCAGTTAGCACGTTGTTTGGTTGTTTGGTTCGGATCAGCCTTCTTCCTAAAGGGCATTTCGAGCCTATTCGTGGATGAAACGACGTCCCTCACGATCACGTTTTACGGGAGCCTAATCATCGGGGTTGGCTTCTTTCTTCTGTCAATGTGGGTCATGACTTGTTCTTCAGTAACCGAGTTCAAGGCCGAACTTCGGATGGGGGTCTGGGTTCTGTGCGGAATCCTGCTGATCCCGATATTGCTCCTGAGCTATTTCTATTTGCGGCACTAACCGGAACGTGGGCTGCACTGCTGGAGTAGCTGAACCTGTCGACGACTCTTCGAGAAATACTCATGGTCACACTAACACAGGCAGAGCGCGATTTCCTGGACTGCTACTACCACGAGATCATGGACCACACGTCCGGTCCTGCCACGAAGTGGTATCGTTCGCTGGGAATCATGCCCATTGATCTCTCCAACTTTTGGGTCATAAGGCAGAGAGAGCTTACGCAAGCTGGTCTCAACGAAGTGTCCCATGCAGAGGTGGCCCACCCCTGGGCAACCATAGACGACTTCCGAATCAGATCGCTGGAAGTCAAACATGAAGTAGAAAAGGAATTGGCCAAAGATCGGGGATAGTGGTGCAGAGGTTTTTGAACCATGCATTCACATGGGAAGCTGCCACTTTCTGTCATGTTGATGAGAAAACCAACTCAAAAATGGCACTTGGATGTTTGCAGATTAAAGGGTGGTCACAGGTCCGGTGCGTTCCAGTCATCGGGCAAAACGATGACATCAACATCGAACAGGTCAGCCAAATACTGGACGTGTTCGAGAGCGGCTTTACGTTGTTTTGGCGAGCCCATCATTGGAAACGCTACGGCTGCCCGACACTGAGTGGCATCCAAATTTCGTTCAGCAAACCACTGATAAAGTCCCGTCGCCCTCCGGATGAATTCACGATAAAGGGCGACCTGCCCAACTGCTTCTCGAAAGTATTGCCACTGTCCTGCACCTTCGGGAACTTTGAGTTCGAGCACGATGGGAACATTGCCACGGTACATCAAAACGTCGATGTACCGTGCCCTACCTGTACTTGACCAGAACGTGGGAAACTGCGTTTGTAATGGAATCAGTGCGGTGTCTTTGTTCGGAACGACAATTTGAACCGCCCCCCGTCGAACACGAGCTTCGAGTTTGTGTTCAAGATCCGTGGCTCCCAGACTGCCAGGCTCATTCGAGCGTCGATCCTGGATCAATTTTTGAAGCCAAAAAACAGCGGCATCCATATTGGCATCATTGATGGGGAAATCATACATCCCAATGATACTGTGAAATCGTGATCGAGCCGTCGAAACGGCACCATTACTGCCCGGTTTGCCCACAGTCAGGCAAGCACGATTATTCCGATCAATTAAACAGACTTGGAGTCCGTCTATTCGGCCTGACCAAACGGACTGCGTCAAACTCTTCTCCCACTGGAACGAAGGATCGGAGATTTTCTGACTAATCAGTTGACCAATCTCTGGAAGTACGGCCTGATCTCTTTTCCGGAAATCTTTAAGGCGAACATTCGAACGTCGGTCTATATCTGGAAGACTCAAATCTGGTGGATCAAGGTCAATCTGAAAGTTGATCAGGTTGCGATCGCGTAGGCCGCTCATCAAAAGCGCAATGGTTTCCTTCACGGAGTGGAGTTTGGGACCACTTCCAAGGACTAGAGTGACAGGATCATCACCTGGGAGATCCCAGTGAGCCCAATGAAGGGCGTCGAGAACAGCATCGATTTGTGTCTTTGGTTTCTGATCCCCACCTACAAGCATGGTCCGGCGTGACGCAATACGGTCCAAGTTACGAGACAGACTCAAAAGGGGGCTGCAAACGATATCTTCATCCCCAAACATCCCACGCAACTGGCTTCGGTTCATGTCAACCTCCTAGGTGAAGTACGTCAGATAAACGACGCGTTTCAACCTTACAGAGGTATGCCGGCGATAGTGGGACGGCAGTGTGTCTGATGGTAGTGAGCGGGTAGGCGTTCAATAGAAAAAGGGACGCCGACACAAGCCCGCTCCAGACACCCCCGCCAAGGGGCACAGCAGAACAGAACCTGGCCGACGCCCCCTTTCGGGGGCGTGGCTTCAAGTTCTGCTTCTGCTGAATACAAAGACCGGGGTTCGGTCTAGGTTGGCGGTTTCGTCTGGAAGCAGTCGTTGACGCTCACGCGTCTATCAAAATGTGAAACCGGGCGGAAACTTCCTCCCGGTGAGTCGTCTTGTGATCTCCAAAATGAAAACATCGAAATTTGTTGTCCGGAAACGAACCGGACGACCCATGCACTTTATCCCCGCCTCAGCGCGTCAGCGAGCATGCCAAGTTGCAGGGTCGAACCCAGAGCAAGGAAACTCGAAATCAGACTTGTTCAAAACAACTTTTTGCGTTGACGACTTGACGTGCAAAAAATGACCAAGTACATCTACTGATCTAAGTGCGGCAATCTGCCTATTACTGTCGCGAAGTCGCAGCACACCCCGAAATACCGCCAGGGGGAAGACAGTCAGATCAAGCCGCTGCCCGCTCAAATGTGAGCAGGAGCGTGTTCGTGGAGGACGGCTCTCCATGACCCGGCATAAAAGACCGCCGTGCAAAATGGCACGGGAAAGGTGTATGCCGTGTCTGATTCTCGCTCAGGGGTTGGTCTCTCTAATGATCAACCAAACAAGTCCAGCAAGCCCGCTGGTTTCAAGTCCGCCCAGCCTCGGGTAACAAGGTCAAAGCGACGTGCTGCGTCGGTGGAACTCGTCTTTTCAGATGATCCCACACCCAACAGCGACCACCCCTTGGCCAGTCTTAGCCCCTTGGACCGTGATCGCCATCGGCTTTTCAAGCTGGCTGAGATTCTTGCTCAAGCTGCCGCGCGTCGGGCAACACAACAAATCTCCAATGGGAAGGAGGGAGTCTGATGAATCCGAAAAACCGCAAGAAGGAACCACCTGAAAAACGTCGGGTGGCCGCATACGTCAGAGTCTCATCCATGCGACAAAAGATGGAGGGAGACAGCCTTGAAGCCCAGCAAAACTCCATCAAGCGATACCTGGAGCACCGAACTGGATTCAATTGCGAAACTGTCCGCTTCTACGTTGAAGGGGGCAAGAGTGCGAAGGACCAGAACCGCCCTCAGCTTCAGAAGCTCAGGACCGACATCGTCAAAGGAGAAGTCGATACGGTCATTTGTGTGAAGCTGGATCGGATCACGCGGAGCATTCTTGATTGTGCTGAAATCTGGGAGTTCTTCGATCTGCACAATGTTGAGTTCATCAGCCTTCAGGAAAACGTGGATAGTTCCACGGCAATGGGGCGGGCCATGTTGTTCATCATCATGGTTTTTGCCCAATTGGAAAGAGAGGTCACAGGAGAGCGGACGAAAGTCACGATGGCAGATCGAGCAAATCGAGGTCTGTCCAACGGCGGCTGCAAGTACGGGTATGTTTCCGATCCCAATGAACGCGGCAAGCTGATCCTTGATCCAGAATGGGCCACGATCATCAAAGTGAACTTCTTCGATGCGGCCGAACGATTAGGGTCTGCTGGAGCAGTTCAGCGAGAGCTTTCCCAAAAGTGGAAGATCACAGTACCTAAGCGACCAACTCGCTCCGGAAAAGTAATGGGGGGGAAGCCGTTCACAAAGCAGCAGGTGATTCGGATTCTCCGCAATCCCATTTACATGGGACAGATCATCTGGGGTGATGTGGTTCGAGAAAACTGCCACGAATCGATTGTCAGCAGGGAGCAATTTGAGCGGGTCCAAGCAATCTTGGATCAGACAACCACGCACCGATCAAATCGGACCAAAAGCAAAGGGCGAGGCTACAGCCTTCGTGGGTTAATTCGGTGTGGTTGTGGTGCTGTGATGACTCCTAAAAGTGCGACTGGCAGGAACGGAAAACATCACTACTACGAATGCACGCGGAAGACCCATTTTGGTCCAACGGAATGCGATGCTCGGGGCATTCCGGCAGAAGCGTTGGAAGAGGCTGTGGCCGCGCGTGTGGCCGAGATCGGCACCAGCAATGAAGCTCGGATGCAAATCATCACAGAAGCCCTGAAGATGATTGATGCCAATGCCCACGAGGCAGAAAAGGAATCCGAGAATGTTCGCCATCGCCTGAATACGGTGAAGGCGGAAATTGGAAAGCTGGTGGCAGTCCTGAAGAATTCGGAAAGTCAGATCTTCGAGAGCATTCGGGATGAATTGAGCCAACTCGAATCCGAGAAACGGGATCTTGAATCCAAACTGCGGGAGCTCCAACAGAGGAAGACTCCATTAGACCAAGTGACGGCCCTTGCAAAGACGTTCATCGAGAACTGGCAGGGGCTAGGCGACTTGCTCCAGGACATCAGCGGGGATGAACGCCGTGCGCTTCTGGAGCAGTACGTCGAGGTCATTCAACTGACCCCAACCAGCGAAGATGCGAAAAAGGGGACATACGCGATGCGTCTGTTTCCCGAGGCAGTACCCGTTCGGAGAACCGGAAACGGTGCAGGCAAAAAAAACACTCACCTAGCGAACCAGGATTCGTTGTTAACCGAATCCTCAGTGGTTCGCCAAGTGAGTGAAAAGGCTCCTCGACTAGGACTCGAACCTAGAACCTAGCGGTTAACAGCCGCTCGCTCTACCGATTGAGCTATCGAGGAATAGTCACGCACGCAAACGTCCATTTGGACTCGAACAAAAATCTAGCGGTTAATCCGCCACTGGCGGACTCGCTCTACCGATTGAGCTATCGAGGAATAGTCACGAACGCGGACGTTCGTGAATGAGGCGGGCTGTGTACCGGATGACGCGGGGTGATGCAAGCCTTTCTCCGATTCGGTTTTGATGCTCAAACGACGGCGGGTTCGGGTTTGAGGCAGCGGCCGATTTCTCGGACGGCTTGGCGGAGACGTTGGGTGTTCTCGACGATGGCCAGACGCAAGTAGCCTTCGCCTTCCTCGCCGAAACCTCGGCCGGGGCTGACGGCGACGCCGGCTTCGTTGAGCAGTTTCATCGCGAATGGAAGCGAACCCATCTCGGACCACGGTTCGGGGATCTTGGCCCAGACGAACATGCCGGCCTTGGGAGCTTCGATGTCCCAGCCTTGGCGATTGAGGCCGTCCACCAGCGAGTCGCGGCGGTGTTGGTATTCGAGACAGAGGCGTTCGATGGACTCATCGCCGTGACGCATGGCGACGATGGCGGAAATCTGGATCGCCTGGAAGATGCCGTAGTCGTAGTAGCCTTTGATCGTGCCGAGTGCGCGAACCATTTCCGAGTTGCCGCAACAGAAGCCGATGCGCCAGCCGGCCATGCTGTAGCCTTTGCTCATCGTCGTCAGTTCCACGCCGACGTCGATGGCTCCGGGCGTCGCCAAAAAGCTGGGGGCCTGATAGCCGTCGTAGCAGATGTCGGCGTAGGCGAAATCGCTGATGACCAGGAAGCCGTACTTCTTCGCCAGCGCGACCAAGTCCACATAGAAGTCTTGCTCGATGCAGGTGCCGGACGGGTTGTGCGGGAAGTTGACGATGACCAGCTTGGGCTTGGGGAAGAGGTGCTCGCAGGTGTACGAGATGTTGGAGAGAAATTCTTCCGGGTTGCGGACGTCGAGCGCGATCACGTTGCCGGACGCAAGCATCACCGAGTACGAGTGAATCGGAAACGTCGGAGCCGGCACGATGGCGGTGTCGCCCGGTCCCATCAAGGCCAGACACATGTGGCTGAAGCCTTCTTTCGAGCCGATGCAGGCGATGACTTCGGACTGCGGATTGAGCTGCACGCCGTATTTGCGGTCGTAGCGTTTGGCGACTTCGCGGCGCAGGTTCTCGACGCCGTTGCTGACCGAGTAGCGGTGGTTGCGAGTGTCGGCCAGCGCCTCGATCATCTTGTCGATGACGAACTGTTCGGGCGGGTCCGTGGGGTTGCCCATGCCGAGGTCGATGACATCGACGCCGTCTTGCCGCTTCTTGTGCTTCAGCTTGTTGATCTTGCCGAAGAGATACGGCGGCAGCCGCTTCACGCGGTCGGCCACCGGGATTTTGAACGGCTCATCGGAAAAGGAAGATTCGGTTTCGCTTCGCATAGTGGCAGGGAGCGCAAAGTGGGGCGAGGGGATGGAACCAGCAACTGGCGGAGGCGTCTCCGCAGCATTCGGGTGGCGGGCGGATTCTACCAACCCGCCGACTGGTGAGAAGTTCGTCGTCGGCACCGAAGACATACGCGCCTCAAGATGTCGGAAGTCGGCGATTCAAGAAAAAGGGGGCCGCAGCCCCCAAAAGATTGACCAGCGATGCTCCGCGACCGTTGGGATTCGGAGTCGTTTTACTTGGACGTGGGCGTTGATCGCTTCGGCGTCGCGCGAGTTGCGGGCTGCACGACATCGAGTTCGTCGTCGCTGCTCGCGGCGGCGGGCTTCACCGTTTTGTTGGTGACGGCCCCTTTCGCACTGGTTTGACGAATCGGGTTGGCATTGTTTTCAGCCGAGTTGACCTTCGCGGATGGCCGCGTCCCGGTGGGCTTGGTGCCATCCGGTCGAGCGACGTTCGCAGGCTTCGTTCCGCCGGTGGCCTCACCGGTGTAGTAGTTGTGGACCTGAGTCTCCTTCTTCAGATTGTCGAAGACGATGGCGACTTGCTCTTGGGTTTTTTGTCGCTTGATTTGATCTTCGAGTTCGGCCTGGACCTCTTGGTCGAGTTCTTCGACAACCGGTTTGGTGCGGCCTTCGCACTTCAAGATGACATATCGCTGTGCGGCGTCGTCAAGCTGCACGACGGCGGAGATCTCGCCTGGCTTCAGCTTGAAGGCGGCCCCTTCGATATTCGGGCTGCCGGAGTGTCGCGGGATCGGCGGAACGCTGCCGTCCAGCGATTTGCTGGATTGGTCGATCGAGAATTCTTGGACGTACTTTTCAAAGTTCTCCGGGTCTTCCTTGGCTTTCTGCCAAGCCGCCTGAGCACGCCGCAAATTATCGCACAGGATCATGCGGACCTTCACGCGCGGGCCGTACTCGCGTTGGAACGCTTTGTCGATTTCCGCTTTTGTCACTTGGATCTCAGCGCCCGCGAGCTTTCGCAAGGCGAGCATTGGCCAAATGACGTCCCGTTGGTACTGCGTCGGGTTGATGTTCCGTTCGGCCTGGAGCATTTGCAGATATTGCTCGGTCGGAATTTTGAATTCGGCCGCGATACGAACGATCTCTTTGTTGACCTCAGCGGGAGTCACGTCGGTGCCCCTGGCCTGGCAGGCGAGTTGAATCGTCGCGCGATTGATCATGTTGTCGAGCACTTCTTTTCCCAGCCGCTGCACGCATTCCTTCGCGACCTCCTCATCGGTGATCGTGAGCACCTTGCCATTCAGGCTAATGCGAGCGGCAAAATTATTTTTCTGCGTGGCCGACGCGGCGGACGGCGCTCCCGTGTTGTTCAGCGAGACCTTGCCGGACGTGCCGTCTTTCGCACTCGCGCGAGAACTTGGCTCTTCGGCGGCAGTGCCCGGCGATGCTCGAAAACACTGGAAAAGGATCGCGGCTCCGAGCACGGCGGCTCCGGTTCCGGCGGCGACCCACAACATTTTGGACTGCGAACGATTCTGACCTGTCATGGCATTGCATCCCTGCCGCCATGTGCGGCGTCTGTGTACGAGACGATCAGCCGAACTCCCCCGGCCGATTTGAGGCGGCGGGTTATAGGCCAGCCTCGAAAAATGGGTCAATGGGTGTTCGCGACGGAATGTGCGGGTCCGGTGCTGGAACACGCGGGGCGGATCAGTGCCGCAGTTTGTAGGTTGGGACTCTGTCCCGACCTGGTCGGGACAGAGTCCCAACCTACGATTTGCTCTTCGGCGGCGATTCAGGCGACTTGCGGCGCGGGGCGTCGAGGTAGCGGAAGCCGGCGTTCGGATTGTTCTTGTCGAACGCGAAGGCATCGACGTTGTCCAGAAAATGCTTCACGTAGACCAGCGGGATCGCGAAGCCCAAGCCCTCGCCGAACAGAACTTTCATGTTGGTCACGCCAATGACTTCGCCGCGCGCGTTGAACAGCGGGCCGCCGCTGTTGCCGGGATTGATCTGAGTCGTCGTTTGAATATAGGTCAGCCCTTCGCGGTTGCGGTTTTTCGTGCTGACGATCCCTTTCGACACCGAGCGTTCCAGTCCCAGCGGGTTGCCGATCGCGAAAACTTCCTCGCCCTCTTTTTGGTCGTCGGCTTCTGACAACAAGACTGGCTTGAACACCAGATCTTTTTGTTCGGGGATTTGCAGCAGAGCCAGATCGAGGAACTGATTCATGGCGACGATTTTCACTTCGTCGATGCGTCGCCGAGTGTATCCGCCCTTTGTGTCCTTCATGAACAGCGTCACGGCGATGCGTGTTTCCTTCTCGATGACGTGGTAGTTCGTGACGCAGTGCCCGCGCGTGTTGACGATGAATCCGGAGCCGAGTCCTCCGGGCGTTTGCACCAGCACGACTCCATCGCCGTATTCGTTCGCGAGTTCTTTGACCGGCTTCAGCGGCAATTTGGCGATGGAATACAGGTCGCCCTTTTTGACCTCGGCCTTGCCCCCTGGCTTGTCGAAGCTGGCGGAGCGGGACTTGATCCGGTCGGTTGGAATCTTGAGCACATCGACCCCGATGTCGATCACGACGACCTCCGCGCCGTCCTTGAGGATCTCTCCCTCAATGCGACTGCCGTTGGTCAACTCGATGACTTCGGCGAACGAAACGGTCGCGGTGAGGGCCACGATCAGACACGCGATCCTTCCAGAATGACGCGGCATGAGATTCCTTTTGAATGCGGGTTCGCGGTCACGATTACGGTTTGAACTTCGGATGGCAGTCGTTGCACGACTTGGAAACTTTGATGATCCCTTCGCCGTACAACGCGAAATTGCCCGACTTGGCGGCCTCGTTGATCTGCTTGCCCCCTTCGATCAGCGGCTTCGCGAAGCCGGCGAATTCCGCGTCGCCATCCCAGCCGAATCCCGGTGCGGACAGGATTGAACCAAGGAACGTGAGGACCGCTCCTTCCTGAGCCGTCTTCTCGGCTTCCTTTTTCAGACCGGCTTCGCTGGAGACATTGGTTTTCAAAACTTCTTCCGATTTCTTGATTCGCTTCATGATGGCGACCAAGTTGCCGCCGACCGCGTCTCCGAAGGCCTTGTCGGCTTCGGCATCGGGCAAGCCGGCGGGTTCGGAACCTTTCAGGATGTCGTCGATCTTGGCAAAAGTCTCCGAGACGGTGTCGAAGCTGTTCTTGGTCTTTCCATCTTTCGACAACGTGATTTCGCCGATCTTCCAGGAGAGGTCACGAACGTATTTGGCATTCTTCTTCCACGAGAAATCGTCGGGATGCTTCGACACCGCGACGGCGAGCACGGCCAACGTCGCCGCTTCGGGAGCGATTTCCAGCAAGCTCGAATTGTAGGTCGACACCGAAGTGGTCTTGCCCGCCAGGTAATTGCGAACGTTCTTGATCTCGTTGGTCAGCGAGTCCTTGTCGATGATGTCTTTGAGCGACGCTCCGCCGCCGGCCTCTTTCGGAGTCTCCTTCGCAGGAGTCGTTGTCTCCGTGGTCGGAGTTCCTTTCGAGGTGTCGTTCGCGGCGACGGCCGTGTTCGGCGCAGCTCCCGTTTGCGTGTTGGCCGCGACAGTTAGCGGCTTGTCGAAGAAGACGTCGTAGGGAATTCCGTCAATCGTCTTCGGGCCGCTAGCAGTACCTTCGGCTTTGGAGCCGTTCGACTTCGACGGTTTCGCATCGCCCTTTTCCGGCTTCGGTTTCGATTCGTTGGTGTTCGCGGTCCCTTTGGCGACTCCTTCGTTCGAGCCGCCACATCCCGCAATCGAGACCAGCAAACCACACGCGCCAGCGAGCAGCACGCCGCAGCAAAATCGTTGGGTGAGCATTGTCGGTTTCATGCAATTGGTTCCTCAGCAAGTTTGCGATGGCAGGATTATGGAGACTGAGCCTGCGACGACGCAACGCCGTGCCATCGACCGGACGTGGGCGTCCGGTCTACGAATCACACACGAGCGGCACGAACGAGAACATACCCAACGACTCTTCCAGCAGTTCGCCATTTTGTCGCGTGAATCGAAACATCGTCTGTCCGCCGCCCGGTCCACCGATCGGGATGATGATCCGACCTCCCTCGGCCAGTTGGTCGAAAAATGCTGTTGGCAGTCGCTCGGCTGCGGCCGTCACGACGATGGCATCAAACGGAGAGCGTTCGGGCCAGCCCTGCGAGCCGTCTCCCAACTTGGTGACGACGTTGCGAAAGCCGAGCCGTTCCAATCGCTGCGTCGCGGTGTCGCACAATTCCGGCCAGCGTTCGACGGTGAAAACCTCGGCGGCCATGCAGGCCAGGACGGCGGCTCCGTAACCGGTGCCGGTGCCGATTTCGAGCACTCGTTCGTGGCCGTGCAACTGCGAGGCTTGAGCCATGAAGGCGACCGTGTACGGCTGCGAGATCGTCTGCCCCAATTCGACCGGCAACGCTCGATCGTCGTAGGCGTGCGGTCGCAACGCCTCTGAGACAAACTCCTCGCGAGGGACATGCTGCATCGCGGCCAGCACTCGCTCATCCGTGATGCCGCGTGCCCGCAGATGCTGGTCGAGCATCCGTTGCTTCGCAGAGACAAGGTACTCGGAAGACATGACGATTGATCCCGTGCTAAGGCGAGCGGAGGACGTTCGGAATGAGGTTGCAATAACTTCCCGAAGTGAAACAGGCTTCTATGAGCCGCAGGGCGCTAGCCCCGGTTCGGATGACACGAACCGGGGCTAGCGCCCTGCGGCTGATCAGGAAGTAATCACAGCCCCGTTTCTTAGTCCTCCGAGGACCGGGAATCCGATGACATCGACGCACTCGGAGGACTGACGTCCTCCGCTCGCCTCATGGCCTGCGGCGAGTCCGGCTGCCACTTGTCGAGAAACGCAAAGAACACCGCCGCGAAGACGCACCCGAACGCGACGAGATCATTCCACTTCAACGACTCGCGCAAAAACAGAATCGAGAACCCGCAAAACACGACCAGCGTGATCGCCTCCTGCATGATCTTGAGTTGCGCGACCGAGAACTCGCGGTGTCCGATCCGGTTGGCCGGCACTTGCAGGCAGTACTCGAACAACGCGATCAACCAACTGACGGCGATCGCGATCCACAGCGGCCCGGTCTTGATCTGCGGCCACTTGAGATGCCCGTACCACGCGAACGTCATGAAGATGTTCGACAGCGTCAGTAAGAGTGTTGTCCAAACGAGAGTCATGGCGAATCCTTGCCTACTGGGTGTACCACCGAATGAGCCTGGGGATCTCGCTCATCTGAGCCAGCGTGCGGACTCGCTTCCGGAAGCCGAACGAGCCGAAGATCGGCGAGTAGCCATGATGATGATCAGAAATCGTCAACGCTTGCGAGACATCTTCGGTGGTGAGTTGCGTCCGGTTCTGACTCGCTGCCAACCAACGGGCGATCCACAGCGTCGCCGGGAAGATCAACGCGAGGCTCTGAAAACCTTCGACGAGCGGAACGCCGTAGTAGGCCGGCCCGCAGAAGTGCAGACCTTGGACCTTCACGCGAAAGTATCGCGTCCATAGTTCTTCGCATTCGGCCGGAAAACCAAACGGCTGTTCGAGTGCCTCGAACGGGACTTCGCGAAAGATCGGCTGCAACGGTGGGATGTTGCCCGTTCCGCGGGCGAACTTCGTCGCCGCACAGAATAGTTTCCAACGGCCTCGCCAGCCGGACGACAAATCGGCGGCGGTGTCTTTGCGAGCATACTGCGCTGTCAGCAATCGAAATTGCATTCGCGCGAACGGGACTGGAGGGCCACCAGTGATCTTCCATTGGCCTTCAGCCATTAGCCGGCCATCTTCGCTGACCGATTGGCGAATGATGTCGAGGAATTCGGTCAGATGTGTGCCGCTGAGTTTGTCGAAACGGCCTTCGGCGACGATATCCAGCCAGAGCAAGATCAGTTGCAGTTTGACTCCGATCGACGCGGTTGTTGACGCCAAGTCATCGTCAATCGCATCCACGACGCGGCGGAAGTCGGGCCAATCGACTCGCTCGCGCGCCGACAGCGCCGGTGGTGGCGTGCGCTCATGACCTTCGGGGACGACGGCTCGCGCGAGCTGTTTGATCTCGTCCGCATTTTGCTTTATCGAGTGGCCGCGATTGGCGACGACCGAGGGGCAACTGAATCGCAGACTGACCGTCACTTGCTTGCCTGCGGGATGAAACGCATACGGGTAGATGCGACACGCGAGCGGCTTCGCGGCTTCGCCAAACTTGGCATGGATGCGGCAGAGGCCCTGTTCATTCAAAAACACGCAGGCTCCGTCAGCTTGATGTGCCAGCCGATACCGCTTTGCCCACGGCGGCCCGGCATGCGGCTCGAACAGTGCGTTGCCCGTTGGCGTCCCGTCGTTCGCCGTCCAGCCTTGAGACAGAATCCGCTGCCGCTCGTCTTCGGTCACTTCGATGGCATGTTGCCGACAGCAGCCGCCGCAGTTGTGGCAGCTCCAGTTCTGAATCGTCGGCAGCGTGAGCGAGATGGCCATTGTCGTGCCTCACCGCTCGACCTTATCGAGTGGCATGCGTGGCCGCGACCATCTTCGCCGCGAAGTCGCCGATATCTCTGAGGACTTCGGCGAGGACGCGCTGGCGTGGTGAGTCGGGTATCGACGTCGATGCGGTATTGCTCGATGCTTGTTCGGGCTTCTTCTCGATCAAAATGTGTCGGCCTCCAACGGGCGTCGATGAGGGATTGCTCGACAATCGTTCGAGTTGCCGCACGATTGCTGATCCCACGATGACACCATCGGCCAAGCCACGCAGCGTGCTGACCTGTTCCGGCTTGCTGACTCCGAAACCGACGGCAAGCGGGAGACTCGTCTTTCCACGCAGACGCTTGAGTTGACCGGAGAGTTCTTCCGGCAGTTGGTCTCGTGCGCCGGTCGTGCCAGCGATCGAGATGCAGTACACGAAGCCGCTACCGGTCTCAACGATGCGGTCCTCGCGAACGGGATTCGTGGTTGGGGCCACAAGCTGAATCGCGTCGAGACCCGCTGCGCGAATCGCGCCAGCGACGTCGCTCGCTTCGTCCGCAGGCAGATCAGGGATGATGAGCCCGGAGATGCCAGCGGCCTTTGCTCGTTCCAAAAAACTTGCGGTGCCAATTCGGAAGACGATGGCGTAACTGACCATCGCGACCAGTGGCGGGAGTTTGCCGCCATCGGGGCCGCTCGTGAGTTGTTGAATGCCTGCGAAGATGTCGTTGACGTGCAGGCCGCGCGACAACGCTCGCGTGTAGCTGGCTTGAATCACCGGGCCGTCGGCGATCGGGTCGCTGTACGGGAAGCCGACCTCGATGAGATCGACGCCTCGGCTGGCAAGTTCGCGGATCAAAGCCATCGACGTCGCGACGTCGGGATCACCGACGGTGATGAATGGCATGAAGGCCATGTGGCCTTGAGCTTTCAAAACGGCGAACGTGGCGGCGATGCGAGTGGGTGTGGTCATGGGGAAAAGTAACCCCACCGACCTTGTGTCGGTGGTTTATTGGCTTTTGCACTACAGCTAACGAAAACCAATTCTCACCAGCCGGTAGTGCAGAATCCCGTGAACCACCGGGGCAAGCCCGGTGGGGGGAAGAATCAGGCACCTGCTTTGCCGACTTCCATGACGCTCAGCAGGCCGCCGATTGAGAAGACGAAGTTTTTTTGGTCAAGGTGTTTGAAGTCACCGCTCTGGTCGATGTGCGAGAAGATGATCTCGGCCTCGGCGACCAGTCGTTCGCCGACATGCGCGGTGACCTCGACCGAGCCACCTTCCGGGCTGTCGTTCATCAGTTTGGCGGTGTACGTCAGCGTGTCGCCGGGGATGACGAAGTCGTGGAATGTCACGTTCGGGACTTTGGCCAGGATGACGATGTGCTCGAAGTTGTTCTTCTCACCGAGCAGGATGCCGCCCGTCTGAGCCATGCCTTCGAGCATCAACGATCCCGGCATTACCGGGAAGCCGGGGAAGTGGTCGTGCAAATGCTCTTCGGCCAAGGTGACGTTCTTGATCGCCTTGGCATACTGACCGCTTTGCAGTTCGGTGAAGCGATCAATCCAGAACCAGCGCATGACCGACCTTTGGCAGTAACCGCATTCGCCAGAATGCGGGCCGAACGGAATTCCGCGCCCACGTTCTGGCGAACGTGGCTACGGCGCGAACGGCAGAGCTAGGCCGCCAACTTGTTCTGCACGAACTTGACGAGCATCTGGACGGTGAACATGTCCTTGATGTTCTCGACCTTCGGGTCTTTGGCGAAGGTGTCGATGTCGATGTGCGGCACTTTCGTACGCAGAGCGGCCAGGCCTTCGGCGGTGACGAGTCCATCTTTGACCAATCCCGCGTCGGAGGACGCGAGGTCTTCCGGGAACAGTTCGCCGCGAGGAATCTTGATGCTGAAGTTCTTCTCCAGCCGGAACACGATGTCGAGGAAGTCGATCGACTCGGCACCGAGATCGGCTTCCAGGCGTGATTCGAGCGTGACTTCGTCGTCATCGACTCCCAGTGCATCGACCAGGGTGTCACGGACCTTCGTGAAGATTTCGTCGGACGTCATTCCAACCTCTCTTGGCCTGTCGCGCGGCCGGCCTGTTTCCAGCCAGCCTGCCGCTCAACGCAGCCGAATC